>CAIVPF010000001.1 GCA_903907745.1 uncultured Cytophagaceae bacterium
CAATGACAAATTATTCTTCAAAAAGGCAGCTGAGACCAATGCGAATGGAGTTCCCTCCTATTCGTTATTGATTCAAGGCATTTGGGCCATCGCATTATGCTTTTCGGGTTCCTATAGTACACTGTTGGATTTTACAGTATTCGCTATTTTGTTATTTTATTTCTTGACTGTTATTTCAGTTTTCAAGAAACGATTATTACAAGAATCGCTACCTATTAGCCAAAAAATACTATTCGGCGCCTATTTAACGATTCTCGTTTTAATCGCAGGAAATTTAATGTATGTCAAAACAGTATCTTCCACCATCGGATTATTCCTCGTGCTTTTAGGGATACCATTTTATTACGTAATGAAGCGAAATCAAAGAATATGATTTGTCTTAAACCATTCTGTCAAACGATCGAACCACAATTCATTTGTGGTTTTATTGTTTAAACCAAAACCATGCCCCCCCTTGGCATACACATGCAAATCTGCAGGAACATTATTCGCAGTTAAATTTTCCACGTAAATCAATGAATTCTTAATCGGCACAGCTTTATCATCTGCGGCGTGAACTAGAAAAGCTTTAGGCGTATACTCGTTAATTTGTTCTTCATTCGAAAATAAATGCAAATTCTCCTCAGATGGTTTTTTACCAATTAAATTAGTCTTAGATCCTGAATGACCAAAAGGTCGCATCGAAATCACCGGGTATAATAGAATTTGAAAATCAGGTCTTAGGTTGATGTAATCATTAATCCCCGTATAATCGACATTAAAGTGTGTCGCGGCACTGGCAGCTAAATGACCACCGGCTGAAAAACCGATGATGCCAATTTTTCCTACATCAACTCCCCATTTATTCGCATTTTTACGAGCTAAACGAATGGCTTGTTGGGCATCCTGCAAAGGCGCAATCCGGCGATCAACCTGACGCGTACTATCTGGCAAACGATAATACAAAACCAAAGCATGAATCCCAATGTCATTTAATTTCTTTGCAATATCCGTTCCTTCATGCGTCGAAGCCAAAACACCATATCCTCCACCGGGACAAATAACAACACATGGTTTTTGCCCTTTACCACCCTTGGCTTCATAGAAAGAATAAGTTGGCTCCGTAACCTTAGAAACACGCATCATACCACCGTTAACTTCCCCTTTTTGAAGATTAGCACCAGGAATAAAATTTGGAATTTGCCCCTCATATAGAGGCTTACTATCTTGTGACATGGCCGAGTGAAAGTGAACAAAGAATAAACAAAATGCAATTTTAAGCGCTTTTTTCATGAGATATATTAGGTTCAGGTTTATCTGTTGTAATCAAAACAACTGCCAATAGTATGAAAAAACTCGCAAATAATAAAATTCCATGCAAAGGTTCATCTAAAATCAGATTACCCAAAATTAAAGCAATGACCGGATTTACATAGGTATACGTCGCGACCAAGGTTGCGTCTAAGACTTTGGATAAATAACCAAATAAAGAATACCCGAGCATCGAACCAATTAAGGCCAAATAAATAAACACAACATAGCCTTTTATCGGTATCTCAGGAAGATAGACTTGATTTAGGTCACCTTTGAGCCAACTAATACATAACACCAAAAGGCCTCCTGAAACCATTTGAATCGCACAAACTTGGGTAAAATGGTAGCGATTAGCTCCTTGGAATTGGATTTGAAAAACGGCGATATTCCAACCAATCACGGCTAACAACAAAAATCCAATACCCAGAAAAAATTCAGTTTCTTTTCCAGATATGGCCAAGGATTTTTGACTCATCATGATACCTATCCCCACTAAACCCATGCAAGTACCTACTAATTTCCGAATCGAAGGTTTCCTTCCGGCTACCCAGAAAAAAATGACTAATAATAAAGGACCTAATGCCATAAAAACGGAAGAAAAACCAGATGGCACAATCGAACCTGCCAAAGCCATACAGCCATTCCCTAATGAAATCATTAAAAATCCACAAAGAACATGGGTTTTGAAATGACCTTTTTCCATACGAACCCAATGTTTTCCAAGAATTGACCAAATTAATAGTAAAGTTCCAGCCACTAAATTCCGGCCAAAGGTGATCATCAATGGCGGAATGTAGGCCAATAAAATACGAACACTTAAAAAGGTCGAACCCCAAATTAGATATAAAAAACCTAACGAAATTAATGCCGCTAAAGGGATTTTGACCTGTTTATTCATGTGAATCTAACAAGTCTGGTCGGCGAGTTTGCGTCCTCAATACAGCTTGTTCGTGACGCCAAATATCTATTTTTTTATCATTTCCCGATCGTAAAATCTCCGGAACTTCCATTCCTTCCCACATCGCAGGTCTCGTATAAACCGGGGGCGCTAATAAACCATCTTGAAATGAATCCGTTAATGCAGACATTTCATCTCCGATCGCTCCAGGAATCAATCGAATAATGGCATCCGTACAAACAGCTGCCGCTAATTCACCGCCCGATAATACATAGTCCCCTATGGATATTTCCTTCGTCACATACTTTTCACGAATGCGCTCATCAATTCCCTTATAATGCCCGCAAATGAAAATCATATTGTCACAAAGGCTCAATTGATTCGCCAAACCTTGTTTAAATACCAAGCCATCTGGACTAAAAAACACCACCTCATCATATGAACGCTCGGCTAACAAGGAATCTAAACAAGCCGCGAGAGGTTCAACGGCCATGACCATGCCCGCACCACCCCCAAAAGGATAATCGTCTACTTGTTTATGCTTTTTTTGAGAATAATCATGTAAATCATGTAAATGTACTTCCACCAAACCTGCTTGAGCCGCACGCTTGCAAATCGAATGTGCAAAAAAACTTTGCATCAAATCGGGAACCACTGAAAGTATATCAATCCGCATCATCTTCTAAATAAACCTCTAACAAACCATCTGGAAAAATACTATGAACTACTTTCGCCTTTTTGTCCACTTTGGGAATAATCTCATCCGTCAAAGGAATTAAAACTTCCCGATTATTATAAATCATAATTAGGACGTCCTGTGCACCGGTAGAATACACTTCTTTCACCACACCTAAGCTACCAAGATTAGCATCTTCTATCTGGTAATCAATGATTTCATGGTAATAAAATTGATCATCTTTGAGCTTTGGCAAAAAAGACACCGGTAAAAATAATTTCTTCCCCACTAATTCCTTCGCTGCATCCAATGTCTCAATCCCCTCTAAAAGCATCAAATTTAAATTATCCCGGATTTGCAAATCTTGAATAAAAAAGGGAACCAATTCATTCGCCATTTGTACAAATACAGATTCCAATTCCTCATATTCATAAGGATCATCTACATCTAAAAAAACGTGAAAAGCGCCTTTTAAACCATGCGGTTTGGAAAGGGTTCCCAATTCAAAGTATTCTGTTTTTGCCATAGGTACAAAAAAAAATCATACAAATCTGTTAACAAATTTGTATGATTTTCAATGAATTAAAAAATTTATTCCGCTGCAGGAGCCTCTTCTTCAGTGGCATCCGCTGCTGGAGCTTCTTCCACTGCCGCTTCTGCTGCTGGAGCTTCTTCCACTGCCGCTTCTGCTGCTGGTGCTTCTTCCACTGCCGCATCTGCTGCTGGAGCTTCTTCAGCTGCAACTTCTGCTGCTGGTGCTTCTTCCATGGCAACTTCTGCCGCTGGTGCTTCTATTTCTACTTCTTCCTCATCGCTTTCATTGATAGCTTCTACTACGCTTGCTACGATTGCCTCGTCAGCCGCCTTGTTTTTAGCAGCAATGTTTTCAGCTCTATTCGCAGAAACTTTTGATTCAGCTTCTAAACGAGTAGCTTTTGACTTCGCTTTTGATTGTTGGATCGATGAAGCCTTCGTTTGAATCTTCACTTCTTTCTCTGCTTTCCACGCTTCAAACTTCGCATCTGCTTGTTCTTGCGTCAAAGCACCTTTCAATACACCTACCTGTAAATGCTTTGCATATAAAATACCTTTGTAAGATAAAATTGCTTTTGCCGTATCTGTTGGCTGAGCACCATCCATTACCCATTTGATAGCTTGTTTTTCATTCAAAACAACCGTTGCTGGGTTCGTGTTAGGATTGTAAGTACCGAGTTTCTCGATAAAACGTCCGTCGCGAGGTGCACGTGCATCTGCTACAACTACGTCAAACATTGCTAACTTCTTGCGTCCACGACGCGATAATCTAATTTTAACAGCCATTATACATGGGTTTATGAGGGATCTCGTCCCTCGGGTTTATAAAAATGTCTGCAAAAATAAGGAATTAATCAATTAGGAGCAAGTGAAAAAATGAGAAAATAAATCGATAAGCCGAATTCTGTAAGTAGGAAATCCTACCCTCTTATCATTTATCTTGGACAAACATCACTATTTGCCTCTAGCAATCTACCCACTGACATCGGACGAGCCACCCTTTTGCCTTGCGGCAGCCAGCCTATTTGATCTTGCAACGCGTGAGGTTTACCTATGCCTAATTTGTCACCAAATTAGCGGTGGGCTCTTAATCCACCTTTTCACCCTTACCCCGAAAGGCGGTTATTTTCTGTGGCACTATCTGTAAAACTCGAAAGTCTCCCTTCCTGTTAGGAAGCACGCCGCTCTATGTTGTTCGGACTTTCCTCTTTAAAAAGCGATAAGATGATTTATTTTCTCGGGACAAAGGTATTTAAATTATTTCATTAATGTCCAATGCCCCCCAATCTCGCCCAAGACATAAAAACCTTTCGTATTCCAACGAAAGGTCTCGAGTTTAAATTGCGGATTTACAACAGACATTTGCCCATTCTGCTTAACCCAATTTTCAACCTGACCCCTCGCATCGAACCTAAATTTTTGCGCGTTTTGCATGATTTTACGTTCTATTTTCTTAGAAAAAATAGCCTTCACACCTTCCAAACCATCCACTTGCGTATTTTTTACTTGAATCCCTAAACGTCCATCAGAAAAACGAAGTGGTAAAAAATCGATCTTAAATTCGGCACCATTGCCTTGGAATCCACTAATTTTTGCGGTCAAAAAACCTTCGCCATTGGCTTGAATCTTTACCTTGGTCGGATGCAAAGGAGATAATCGATCCATCTCCTTTTTCATCAGGTCCTCAAAAAATAGCCATGGAAGTTCTGCCCTAAAGGTCAACCTCGATTCCGATTCACGCGTTTCTACAAACCGAGGAAAAAACACAGAAGCCGACGTTCGCATCGGATGAAAATTGAAATTCGATTGAATCCAGCATTGAGCCGAAATACCCAGCGGATTAATTTGAAAATCCCTCAGCTGCAATCCAAATACATTAAAATGATACATATTCCCTGAAGCCAAAAATGGTCCTAAGGTCGACTGAAAGATTCCTTCTAGATTACGTTTTTCCAACAAAGCATTTAGGCGTTCCTGCATACCCGATGTAATTAAATCTTTTTTAGAGGCTAAAAGTTGGTCTACAACCGGCGCCGCATTAATCGGGAAACCTGCCACTTTCACATTTGGTTTTTCAATCCATTGATACGAATATGCCAAATTAGAAACATTTGCCTTCGAAAAATCACTTAAATTCAAAGCCAAGGACATTTTGACCTGCATCTTTCCATGAATTTTTCCAGCAGAAAAACCTGCTATTTGAGGTGTGGCATCGAATACCGTTGGGATATCCAATACCAATTCAGACGATTTACCTGCACTTATTTTCAGAGGACCTTGTTGGGCTATCTCCATCGGAAATCCTAAAAATGAACCTGATTCAGTGGACTTATACAAGGCCCGATCTGATATACGATTTAGCCAATGATTCAGCGAATCAAAGGAAACACGGACATCCACTCGAACAAATGTTGGCTTTACCTCTGGAACATCTTCTTGAAATACAATCGATTCAAAATCACCATCTCGGACCTGACGAGCACATGAGGCTAATCCACAAAGGAAAATCGCATAAACTATAAATTGTTTCACATTCTTCATATATACCATTTTCGAATACCCCAGTCGGCTAAAATTAATACCAATAAAACAGCCCAAAAGTAGGAATATTTCCAAAGAGGTAAACTTTTAAATGCATCCTTTTGAACCATTTTATTTTTATTCATAGAAAAATCAACTTGTTCTTTGCCAACTAAATAGTGTAATACGTCTTCATTTCGCCCATCCTTTTTATCGACCAAAGGAATAATTAATTCACGATTTGAAAGCGTATCTCCTTGTAAATCACGCAAAAAAGTAAATGAAAAATACCGTACAAAGACCGAATCAATTTTAAAAAATGAGCTATTTTTTCGGTATTCATCCATTTGAGTTTCCCAAAATCTTACATCCTTAATATGCAAACTAGCCGTATTTAATCGGTACTCTTTAGGCAAATCCATGCCTAAATACCAGGCCGAACGATTACTCAAAGAGGTATAATCTGTGGGCAAAACTTCATAAAATATCAGTTTTTTCATCGAAGCATCTACCTTTATTTGTTCAGAAAAATGCCAATTTAATTTGATATGATGTTCCTTCGCATATTTATGAATCAAACCTAAATTAGGATGCGGCGCTTTGGCGAAAACATCTACGAACGCCTTTTCCTGAATGACCTCCCACTTTAATTCCTTTACATTTCTCGACCCTATATAAAAATTGAGCGAAAATTTGCCCAATTTATTTCCAGTCAAAGGCAATTCCACATGTTTGTAGAATTCTACAAGATCAAAAGAAATAGACTTTTCAAACAAAAGCCGTTTACCTTCCCGCATTTGTAGATTAATTATCTGTTTCTTCTTTTGGTCCTTCAACCAGACGTCCACGGGAATTTGTACGTTTTCTCCTATAACCGTTCTCATTCTAGAAAATGGAATAAAAAGACCTATATCCTCTCGAGGTACCAATGGGCCCATCGGCAAAATATGAATGGGAAACCCTAAATCATTCTCAGAATCTAAAGCTGACAAGTTTCCATCTGTCAAAAAAAACACCTCATCAATCTGTTTTCCTTGATTTTCTTTCCGTAATCGATCCAAGGCAGAAGACCAAACCGAAGTGGACAATGTAAGTACCTCCAAATTCGAATGAGTATCCTTTACTAAGCCAAAAACAGAATCAATTTGTTTTTTTTGAATAAAAGGAGAAGAATCTACCATTAAAATAGTTTGATATTTTCCCTTAACTCGCTGCGGAATGTAGACCGGAATAATGAAAGCAATGAGTGCTACGATCATAGACGCTCGAATAAGTCCCAAAAGAATGCGAATTGGGATAGAACTTCGAGTCTTTAAAAAAGTAAATCCAACAATAAGAAAAAAAACAAACCCCAATCCCACTAAAATGAGGATTGAGGTTTGTTCGTTAAATCCGATGAATTCCATTAAGTTAAAAGACCGCCATCTACTTGTATCGTTTGACCCGTTACATACGAAGATAAATCCGAGGCTAAAAACAAACATACTTTTGCCACTTCACTCGGATCACCACCACGACGCAAAGGAATTGATTTTTTCCACTCCTCCACCGTTGCCTCGTTTAATTCACCCGTCATCTCAGTCTCGATAAAACCAGGTGCGATGGCATTGCAACGAATATTTCTAGATCCTAATTCCAAGGCAACCGATTTAGTGAACCCTATAATTCCAGCCTTGGATGCAGCATAATTGGCCTGACCCGCATTTCCTTTAATCCCTACAATCGAGGTTAAATTAATAATTGAACCCGATTTAGCTTTCATCATCGGCTTCGTTGCCGCTTTAGTTAGATTGAAAACAGATTTCAGATTCACACGCATCACTTCATCCCATTGTTCCTCACTCATGCGCATCAACAAACCATCGCGCGTAATCCCTGCATTGTTAATTAATATATCAATCGAACCAAAATCTTCCAGCACCGAATTAACTAAATCCTCCGATTCCTGATAATTGGAAGCATCCGAACGATAACCCTTGGCCTTGATTCCATAGGAGGATAATTCTTTTTCTAAAGCCTGTCCCTTTTCTACAGAGGACAAATAGGTAAACGCCACTTGCGCACCCGACTCTGCAAACAAGGTGGCAATCGCCTTACCTATTCCTCGGGAAGCCCCGGTTACTAAAACTACTTTGTTTTCAACAATACCCTTCATCTATTTTTTCTTTCTAATAACATGTATCTGTTCGGCATCATCCGCATAATCTGCTTCAATGATCTCGCCTTCAGCCAAAGGCCCTTTTAAAATCTCTTCAGCCAAAATATCCTCTAAATACTTTTGAATAGCCCGATTCAAAGGTCTCGCACCATATTGAGGATCATAGCCCTTATCTGCGATGAAATCTTTTGCTTTATCCGTTAATAATACTTCGTAACCCAAATTAGTTAATCGGTTTTTCAACTTGACCAACATCAAATCAATAATCTGATGTAAATCCGATCTTTCAAGCGAATTAAAAATAATGATATCATCCAAACGATTAATAAATTCTGGAGCAAAAGCCTTTTTTAAAGCATTTTGAATCGTTGCACGCGCTTGTTCATCGATATTATCCACTTTAGATTTCGTCGAAAATCCAATCCCGGAACCAAAATCTTTCAAATCTCGTGCCCCAATATTCGAAGTCATAATGATAATCGTATTCCGGAAATCCACCCGACGACCTAATCCGTCTGTCAAAATACCATCATCCAATACCTGCAATAACAAATTAAATACATCCGGATGCGCCTTCTCTATTTCGTCTAATAAGATGACGGAATAGGGTTTTCTACGAACCTTTTCGGTCAATTGACCCCCTTCTTCATAGCCCACATAGCCCGGAGGCGCGCCGACCAATCGAGATACACTGAATTTCTCCATGTATTCACTCATGTCGATACGCACTAAAGCATCTTCTTTATCAAATAAATAGGTCGCCAACACCTTCGCCATCTCTGTTTTTCCAACCCCCGTAGGACCCAAGAAAATAAATGATCCGATAGGTTTTTGAGGATCTTTAAGACCTACCCTCGTTCTTTGGATCGCTTTAACTAATTTTTTCACTGCATCCGCTTGGCCAATAACGTGCTTAGTCAATTCAGATTCCATTAACAGTAATTTCTCGCCTTCCTTAGCCGCTACACGATTTACTGGAATACCTGTCATCTGCGCAATAACCTCGGCCACACTTTCTTCATTGACCGTATATTTCTGCTTTTTAGAATCCTCTTCCCAAATCTGCTTTGCCTTTTCTAATTGATCAATTAATTTTTTCTCCCGATCCCTTAATTGAGCCGCTTCCTCATATTTTTGAGATTTAACGACTTGGTTCTTTTCTTTTTTAACTAGTTCAATTTGATTCTCCAAAGCCACAATATCCGCTGGAACATTAATATTTGAAATATGCACACGCGCACCTACTTCATCCATGACATCAATCGCCTTGTCGGGTAAGAAACGATCTGAAATATAACGATCTGACAATTTAACCGCCGAAATAATGGATTCAGGCGTATAAAGCACATGATGATGCTCTTCGTATTTGTCCTTAATATTATTTAAAATCTCTATAGTCTCCTCCACCGAAGTAGCATCCACCATCACCGTTTGAAAACGACGAGCCAAAGCCCCATCTTTTTCAATATATTGGCGATATTCATCCAGCGTTGTAGCTCCTATCACCTGAATGTCTCCACGGGCCAGGGCTGGCTTAAACATATTCGATGCATCCAATGAACCCGAAGCTCCACCGGCACCCACAATGGTATGTAATTCATCAATAAACAAAATCACGTCCGTCGACTTCTCTAATTCATTCATCACCGCCTTCATCCGCTCTTCAAACTGACCCCGATACTTCGTAC
The DNA here is from genome assembly GCA_903907745.1 of uncultured Cytophagaceae bacterium. Lineage (GTDB taxonomy): Bacteria > Bacteroidota > Bacteroidia > Cytophagales > Spirosomataceae > Aquirufa. The sequence goes on from CAIVPF010000001.1 coordinate 9,768, forward strand.
CGGCCACTAAAGATGCGATATCTAAGGTCACAACCCTTTTGCCAAACAAAACACGAGAAACTTTCTTCTGAATAATTCGAAGCGCCAAACCTTCCGCAATCGCTGTCTTTCCAACCCCCGGCTCTCCAATTAAAATCGGATTATTCTTTTTCCTACGTGATAAAATCTGCGCTACTCGCTCGATTTCCTTTTCACGACCCACGATCGGATCTAATTTTCCATTTTCAGCGATCTTCGTTAAATCTCGACCAAAATTATCCAACACAGGAGTTTTACTTTTTTCTCCACCTTTGGTACTACTCGCAGAAGCACCCGAAGCACCTGCGCCTGATGAACCACCAGAATACAAACGTGAATCATCATCATTATCGTCCGCATCCGTTGAAGATTTAGGCGAAAGACCTTGATTAGCTCCCGATTGGAATTCCACCATTTCTTTGATTAAATCATAGTAGACCTGATGTTTCTCAAGAATTTGAGTCGCTACATTGTCCTCATCCCTTAAAATAGCCATTAACAAATGATCCGTTTCCACCAAATTCGTTTTGAAATACTTCGCTTCTAAATACGTTAAGCGAAGCACCTTTTCAGCCTGTTTGGTCAAAGGAATATTTAATAAATTTTGCTTATCAAAACTAGATTTACTTGTCGAAGAAGTCGAATGCTCAATACTATGGCGTAATTGATCCAAAGAAACCCCCGATTTTAATAACAAATCAATCCCCGGCCCTTCTCCATCTCGAATCATCCCTAACATCAAATGCTCAGTTCCAATATAATCATGCCCCAATCGCAAAGCCTCTTCACGAGCTAGCGAAATCACTTCTTTTACCTTATTTGAAAACTTAGCTTCCATATGATTTCTATTTTATACAGCGAAAAACAACACAAACCTGTATTTTGTTCAATTAATATTCATTTGTTCCAAAATCCGACCAGATTCTCTTCCATGGTTCATCAAAACATCCAAAATAGATAAATTTGGAACAAAATCAGTCCCAAAACACTGTCTATATGGCACCGAAACCAAGGAATTTAAAACCTCCGTATCACGCTTAGCCTGTATTTGATTGTAAAAGCTTAATCCATCGTAAACCAAAAAATCATCTGTCAACGAATAATCAAATCCTTTACTTAAAATTTTCATGCTCAATTTTAAAAAATCAATATTTAAATCTACTAAAAATTTATTTTTTTTCGCAAAAATTGCCTGAATAAATGGTTCAAAATGCTCAAAAAATGGTGCTTTCCCATAAGCGGCTTGTATCGCCCCCATGTGCCTTCGAACCCAGGCTTGACTATAATCGATTTGAATATCTTTCGTAAATGCCTTTTGGCCAGGCACATGCAAGACAGGAACGCTAAGTACCTCTACTCCATTAGCTCCTAAAATTTGACAACGATTTCGATACGTCTGTTTGGGAAAATGTTCCATTATTTCAAACAGATGACTTTCATCTCTCCGAGTTAATAAGGACATATAGGCCAATGAAGGTAAATAGTGAAGTTCAATGTGCATTCCAAAAAATAATCGGATATTTACAAAAATACGATTAATCACTCGAATTTCGAGTAGCACAAAAGCATGTTTTTCTACAAACTCATCGGGCATTTACCGCTTTTCATCCTATATCGCGTGGCCACGCTCATGCAATGGATCTTTTTTTATGTCATTTCCTACCGAAAAAAGGTCATACTCGAAAATATTCGTCGATCATTTCCAAACAAAACAGAAAAAGAAGTTAGTCAGCTCGGATTTGAATTCTACGGTTATTTAACTGATCAATTAGTTGAATTTTTTAGAGGAGCAGCCATGAGCCAAGAAGAATTATTGAAGCGCATGGTCATGGGAAATGAAGATGTAGTGAAAGCCTATATAAACAAGGGCATACCCGTTGTCTATGTCGCTGGTCATCAAGGAAATTGGGAATGGGCTGTGCATCGATTGGCCTTATCAGACATCCAACACGACATTGTCTATCAAAAACTAAGCAGCCCAAGCTTCAATGAATTCACGATGTGGGTACGAAAACGTTTTGGAAATAATATCCTATTAGAAAAAAGAGAATCCATTCTAGCCAGCCGGGAACGGAAAGACATTCCACGTGCCATTTGTTTAGCAGCGGATCAGTCCCCTCAAAAACCCGAAAGTGCCTATTGGACTCAATTTCTACATCAAGACACTGGCTTTTTTACCGGCATGGAGCGTTTTGCCAGAGAATACAAATACCCCGTATTTTTTGTCGAATTAATTCGCACAAAACGCGGATATTATACCATGACTTTTGAAGAAATCGCAAATCCTCCTTATGAAGTTCTAGAAAAAGGTGAAATCATCGAACGATTCGCGCGGCGTTTAGAAAAATCGATTGAACAATACCCAGACCAATATTTGTGGTCACACAAACGCTGGAAGCATTCCAAACCCAGCCACCTACAAATGAATTGGTAATTTATTGAAAATCAGTACAATCTCCTGCCCCTTCTCGAATTACCTCGGGATCATCTTGCGTTAAATCCACGACGCTCGATGGTAAAATTCCGCCTACGCCACCGTCTAATACCAAATCCACTTGATTTTCATATTGATCAAAAATCAAACTAGGATCCGTATAATCCTCCACCAATAGATCGATTTGCTTAATCGTCGTGGTCAACAAGGGGTGTCCTAATTCGCTAACTATTTCCAAAATAGGCATATAATCAGGAATCCGAATCCCTACCGTTTTCTTGCCTTGAATCAAAACCGAGGGCACCTTCGAACTTGCCGGCAAAACAAAGGTATAGGGACCAGGGAGATAATGCTTTAAGATTTTAAAATTGGCATCACTCACCTTGGCAAAATTGGAAATAGAACTTAAATCATGACAAATGAAGGAAAAGCGGTTTTTGTTAGCTTTAATTTGCTTAATTTCACAGATGCGATTAATGGCTTGTTGGGATAAAATCGAACAACCCAGCGCATACATCGTATCTGTTCGATAAATAATTAGACCATTTTTTTGAAGGACCCGCACAATGCTATCGATGATTTCTTGTGAATTATTTTTATCGTATAGCTTCAGGTATTGAGCTGCCATTTAGTTGGTCGTAAAAAAATCATTTGTCATTTCTTCCTCTTCTACCTCTTCCTTCACTTGATCAATGCTCGCATTAATCTCAAAACCCACAATTAAAATCAAGGATACAAAATACAACCATACCATTAGGGCAATCAATGAGCCAATAGACCCATAAACCTTATGATAAGAGGCGAAATTCACAAGATAATACGAAAATAAATTGGTTACTGAAATCGTCAAAATGGAAGCCGTAATCGATCCAGCATTAAAGAATTTCCATCGTTTATGAATCGCCGGTGCATAATAATAGATAATCGAAATCGTAAAGAAAAAAACTGAAAAAATAATGAGATAGGTCAAAGATTTGGTCAAATAAAACGTAAAATCATACTGAATTAAATCTTTTTGGGCGAGGGTTTTCACGACAAAGTTTCCTAAAATAAATACCGTAAAAGCGATCAATAAGACAAAGGTCAATAAGAAATTTAATCCTACTGCAATAAAGCGTTCTTTGAAAAAACCCCGATTTTCATTTGTTTTATAGGTCAAATTAAAGGACCGAATTAAGGCCATTATCCCACTAGTAGAAGCAAATAAGGCAAAAATGAAACCAAAGGATAAAACACCTCCACGCTTTTTGTTGACAATTTCCGAGATCAATTCCGTTAAATCACCTTGCAAATTCTTAGGCATCGTGCCTTTTAAAAAACCAATCATTTTAAGGTCTAAATGTTCGATGGGCATATAGGGCAACAAAGAAAACAAAAAGATGATCGTCGGGAATACCGCTAAGGTGAAATTATAAGCCACAGCGGCGGCGCGTACATCGATGTCAAATTGGAATATCTTTTGATATAAAATTGAAATAATCCGACAAAGCACATAATGCTCCTCATATTCCGCCCAAATGGCCTTCAATTCCCGAATTAAATTTTTTCGTTTCATGAATTAAAATAAGGTCTTAAGGCATTTACAATCCATTCCGGCGCTTTAACCACTTTTTTCTCGCGCATATTCATAAAAACTAAGGTCGTTTTACCCTCATTTATCAAGTCTCCTTCCGCATTTTTAATTCGATAGGAAAATTCAATTTTAGCCGTGGGTAATCGGTCAACCTGACAAATCACCGTTAATTTGTCATCATATAATCCCGGCGCTAAAAACGTAGAACTATGCTGATAAACGGGTAATCCTATTCCATTATCCTCCAAATCCTTATAAGAAACGCCTAAACTGCGAAGCGTTTCTACACGAGCAATTTCATATAGCCGAGCATAATTCCCATAATAGACATAGCCCATTTTATCGGTATCAGCATAACAAACTCGGTAAGTTATCGCGTGTGAATACATTTATTTGATTTGATGTTCGTCTAAAGCCTTTTGGTACTTAGCTGCATTTTTTAAATGCTCCGAATAGCTTACCGCAAAATTATGAAATCCAGAAAAATCTTCCTTGGCACAAAAATACAGGTAATCATGTCTTTCCAAATGTAATACTTTATCCATCACCCTTGGGTCCGGAATGGAAATAGGACCTGGTGGCAGACCAATCAAGCGATATGTATTATAAGGTGAATTAATCGATGTATATCGACCCGTCACACGTTTAATCGTAAAATCTTTCCATGCAAAAACGATGGTAGGATCTGCTTGGAGCGGCATTTTAACCTGTAAACGATTCCAATATACCCCAGCTATCCTCGCTTGTTCAGCACTTTCCTTACTTTCACCATATACAATCGAAGCCAGAACTCCCACTTCCGCAGGGCTTAATCCCAATGCCTTGGCTGCTTGGATGCGATCAGAAGTCCAATAACGATCATATGATTTTTTCATTTTCGCCAAAAAATCCTGGAAGGATATCGTCCAAAAAACCTCATACGTGTCTGGAATAAATAGACAAGGAATGGTTTCTTTGGTAAAACCAAGTGGTTCCACGATGCTCGAAGAATCTAATAAACGATAGATAGTCGCAGAATCATAGGCCAATTGACGTCCTAATTTCCCTGCTAAATCTTCTTTTAATCGGATGTTTGAAAAGGTGATTTTCAAAGCATCTTGACTTCCATTGCGGAGTTTTCGGATTAACTCCCAATTGCCCGTCGTTTCATAAATCAAATAACGCCCCGCTTTGACACGAGCTGGATAATTAAATACTTTGGCTAAAAAACGAAAACTCAATTCATCTCGAATTAAGCCGTGTTTTTCCATGGTGTCCAAGACCGATTCATAAGTTGAACCTTTGGGAATCAACAAAGCAAATGGCTTTTTATCCACTTGGAAATTCGGCGTTTTAAATATCTGCCAGGCATAATAGGAAAACATCGCTGCCAAAAGCGAGAAGACTAAAATGAAAATTTTAAACTTTTTATTTGAAACCATTTTTATTGGAGTTTGAAATCTAAATGAAAACGAGTGGCCAACCCACGTAAATCTTCCACAACCGGCTCTAATAAAGGAATTCCGGTCAATTTCCTTTCTGTTTCTAATTCTCTTTCTGGATCTCCTGGAATCAGCACTTGCTTTCCTTCTACGGCTTCTGCCGAACGGAAACGCTTGATCCATATATCCATATCTTTTTGAAATTCTTCCGCCGGGCGAAAAGCATCGATCCGCATCGCGCCTAAAAAATGACCCGTACCCTTTCCTACCTTCTCACCCGCCTGCATAAAACCTGCCGTCGCAAAGGGAGGAACCCAAGGGCCGAAATTAGAACCCGAAAGAACCCCAGATAATATATCCACAATCGCACCTAATCCATAGCCTTTGTGACTACCATGTTCCCGATCGCCCCCTAAAGGCAACAAAGCACCGCCATTCTTAATCGCAAATGCATCATTACTCGGGTTACCTAATCGATCTTGCACCCATCCATCCGGTGTATCCATTCCTTTACGTTGCAATATTTCCAATTTACCATAAGCCACCGCCGTAGAGGCGAAATCGGCTACAAAAGCTGGTTCGGTTAAGGCTGGAATCGCCACTGCAATCGGATTGGTACCTAATAATTTTTCTCGAGAAAAAGTAGGCGTAACTAAGGGAGCTGCGTGCGTCATGGCCCATCCAATCATTTGTTGCGGCAATGCCTTCATCGCATGATAACCGGCAATTCCAAAATGATTCGAATTTTGTACGGCAACCCAGCCAGTTCCTGCAATAGCCGCTTTTTGACAAGCAATTTCCATGGCTTTCGGTGCCACAACCAAGCCTAAACCACGATCGCCATCCAACAAAGCCGTCGAAGGACTTTCGTGTAATATTTGTATCTTGGGACTAGGATTTAATCGACCGTGATCATATAAACGTACATAGCCTGCTAAACGAGCGACTCCATGTGAATCAATGCCCCGAGCGTCTGCCGAAACCAACACATCCGCTGCCAATTGGGCATCTTCCTCAGGACAACCGATCGACTCAAAAACTGAAGAAACAAATTTCTTCAATACCAAATAATCTGCTTGCATCGTTATATTCAAAAAACAAAGATAAAATAAGTATTACATTAAACCGACAACAACATGATGAGTTCTATTTGGTTTTGGTTTGCAATCATACTTCTTTTAGTGGCATTGCGCGATATTTTCTTTCAAAAAAGCCATTCTATTACCCATAATTTTCCTGTCGTAGGACATATCCGCTATTGGCTGGAACGAATCGGACCTGAAATTAGGCAATACATTGTGGCCAATAATCGGGAAGAATTACCATTTAATAGACAAGAGCGCAGCTGGATTTATGCATCCTCCAAAAAAGAAAATAATTTACAAGGTTTTGGTACAGATCAAGATTTCAATTCTCCGGGCTATATTTTCATTAAAAATGCGATGATGGGTTTTAACCCTCCCGAAAACCATATTTCTAAAAAGAATTCAAGTTATCTGCCAGCCGCTAAAATCATAGGTGCTTATCACCATCGCAGAAAACCCTTCCGTCCCTATTCCATTGTGAATATCTCAGGCATGAGTTTCGGTTCGCTTTCCGCTAAAGCCGTGGAATCTTTAAATATCGGCGCTAAATACGCAGGCTGCTATCACAACACAGGCGAAGGTTCCTTATCCCCCTACCATCAAATGGGTGCCGATATCGTTTTAAATATAGGAACGGCCTATTTTGGTGTACGAGAATTAGATGGTCGTTTTTCAATGGAGAAATTAATGGACAAGGTGAATCAAAACCCAAACCTAAAAGCGATCGAACTAAAATTATCTCAAGGAGCAAAACCAGGGAAGGGTGGCATGTTACCGGCCGCAAAAATAAATCAAGAAATCGCGGACATTCGACATATTCCCATGGGAAAAGACGCCATTTCCCCTGCCTTTCATTCCGAATTTTCTAATGTTCCGGAAATGGTGGATTTTATCGAGCGTATGGCAGAAAGTACTGGATTGCCCGTTGGGATCAAATCCGCCATCGGTAAATTAGATCAATGGGAGGAATTAGCCTCCTTCATGAAAAAAACGAATAAAGGTCCTGATTTTATCACCGTGGATGGTGGTGAAGGGGGAACTGGCGCTGCACCACATGCCTTTGCAGACCATGTGAGTATGCCATTTACCTTTGCCTTTGCTAAGATTTATCAGATATTTCAAAGGCATGATTTGGCAGATAAAATTTTCTTTATCGCCTCAGGGAAATTAGGCTTCCCGGAAAAGGCCTTAATGGCTTTTGCGATGGGGGCAGATTCGATCAACATAGCCCGAGAGGCCATGATGTCCATCGGCTGTATTCAAGCCCAAAAATGCCATACGAACCACTGCCCTACAGGTATCGCGACATCTAATAAATGGCTGCAAGCCGGAATCGACATCACCCTAAAAAGTGAACGATTCTACATGTACCATCAAACTTTGGTCAAAGAAATTGGAGAAATTTCCCATGCCTGTGGCTATGAACATCCCTGCCAAATGACCATGGATGACATCGAATTATCCATGGGCGACAATAATCGAACCATGGTCCTGTCCAAAGCCTTAGGATATTTCAAAACACCAGTCGAATATCATGGATTAGAAAATTTAGCGAAATGTAACTTATTAGGTGGGGAAAACGCACGTAATCGGTTATCTTTGTAGCTATGTTGTCAATATCCAATTTAAATTTCTACTTCGGTAGCCGTGCCCTCTACGAAGGTGCTAGCCTTCACATCAAACCCAGAACAAAGATTGGCCTCATTGGGGCAAATGGAACTGGTAAATCCACCTTATTACGCCTCATTTCAGGAGAATACACGCCAGATGGGGGTACCATATCGAAATCAGGAGAATGTACCATCGGTTTTTTAAACCAAGATTTATTGTCCTATCAAACAGATGACAGCATTTTGCATGTGGCGATGCAGGCGTTTGAACGTCAATTGGAATTGCAAATAGCCATTGACAACGTACTTCATAAAATGGAAACAAATTATGAAGACAAAGACGTGGATTTACTTTCTAAGTTACAAGAGGAATTTGAACGTTTGGATGGATATACGATTCAGTCGAAAACGGAGGAAATATTAGAAGGATTAGGCTTCTCAACGGAAGATTTAAGTCGGCCTTTACGCCTATTTTCTGGAGGATGGCGCATGCGGGTCATGCTAGCCAAATTATTATTACAAAAACCTGCCCTATTATTATTGGATGAGCCGACCAACCACTTGGACTTGCCTTCCATTGAATGGGTTGAAAAATACATTCACGATTATGAAGGTTCGATCGTCGTCGTTTCCCATGATCGCTATTTCTTAGATCGGACCGTGGATAATATCGCCGAGGTTTCCAATGCCAAAATCACTTTGTATCCAGGAAATTATTCCTTTTACATCGAGGAAAAAACGTTGCGGAATGAAATCCAAAAAGGCGCATATGAAAACCAACAAGCTCAAATTCGTCAAACCGAACGATTTATCGAACGATTTAAAGCCAAAGCGAGTAAGGCTCGTCAAGTACAATCTCGCGTTAAAGCTTTAGATCGACTGGATGTGGTAGATGAGGTCATTGATGAAAAAGCAAAGGTGAATTTCAAATTCAATTTTGGAACACAACCCGGACGATTCATCTTGTTTTTGGAACATATCACAAAAGCCTACGGAGACAAGGTAATTTTAAAAAATACCTCCGCTACGATTAATCGGGGAGATAAAATCGCTTTAATTGGTGCGAATGGAAAAGGAAAATCAACCCTCCTTCGTATCATTTCGGGCAGCGAAAAAATAATAGGAGAACGTAGAACGGGTCATAATGTCATTGAATCGTTTTTTGCGCAGCATCAATTAGAAAGTCTGCAAGTTGAAAATAACCTTTTAGAAGAATTAAAAGGGACAGGTACAACGAAGACTGAAATGGAATTAAGAAGCGTATTGGGTTGCTTTTTATTCTCCGGCGAAGAAGTATTCAAAAAAATTAAGGTCCTGTCAGGAGGCGAAAAATCCCGTGTGGCATTAGCCAAAGTGCTTATATCGGAGGCCAACTTTTTATTATTGGATGAGCCGACCAACCACTTGGACATGCAATCCGTCAATATTTTAATTCAGGCACTTCAACAATACGAGGGAACATATGTAGTAGTTTCCCATGATCGCTATTTCGTGTCGAATATTGCCAATAAAATTTGGTATATCGAAGATTATGAGATCAAGGAATATCCTGGAAGTTTTGATGAATATGAGGAATGGCAGTCGACCCGCGGAAATAGTCCCGCAGCCACTCCCAAAAACGTAAAAGAGAAGCCTAAACCAGAATTAGCTCCTGTCGAAAGTCCTAAAAAAGAAGTGTCGAACGAAAAGCAAATTGCTAAATTAGAGGCCCAAATCATGGAATTGGAAAATGCGATTTCAGCCCTTGAAAACCAAATGGCTACATTAGCACAAAAGGGTGAATTTGATGAGCTTAAAAAAATAGAAATTGATTTAAACCAAAAGAAAGCGGCTTTAGAAGATGTCACGAACGCATGGGAAAGTTTAATTGCGTAATCATTTGTTTAGGTTTATGCTTGCTTTCAAACCCATGGTTGAACGGACAAGTCACAAATAAAGTTTTCAAAGAGTCCATTAAAACAGTTTATCTTTCCCAAGGACTAGCCAACGAATACATCACAGAAAATCCCTGTTTCGCTCTCGAAAACCAAGAAAATTGGAACCTGCAATTCGATGATTTAAGCCTTCAATCCGGGAATTACAGCCTTCGTATCATCCATTGTCAATCGGATTGGAAACAATCTAATTTAAGTGAAATCGAGTATTTGGAACAATTTAACGACGTTCCTTTACGAAATACGGCTTCATCCATGGGAACCAAAATTCCTTATCAGCATTATCAAATTACACTTCCTAAAACACGAATCAGCGGTAATTTTATTGCAATGATTTATGCCAATCGCAACAAAAAGGATACTATTTGCACGCGGCGCTACTCCATTTATCAGAATGAATTAACGGTGGCCGGAAAAATGAGTTTTGCAAAAACAAACACCCTTCGAAATACGCATCAAGCTTTAGAAATTAATCTGTTGTACCCAGATAATTATTTGATTAGTTCGGAGGATGCCTTAAAAATTGAAATTCGGAAAAATAGCCAATCAGAAAATCAAATTAAGCAATTCCCAAGGCCTATTATCAATTCGATGGAAAGAAAAATCTCCTTTCCGTTTTATAATCAAGAAAATAGTATCGCGGGTGGAAATGAATATCGCATGATCGATGCGCGAAGTAGCCAACAAAAATTAAGTTATGTAGGCAGCCTTCAAACCGAAAATCGATATACAGAAATCATCACGGCTCCCGAACAAGCTCAAGGGAATTATTCCTATGTCCAAAGACCTGATTTTAATGGTGCTTACGTCATATCAAATTATGAAAACCCGAACCAAGCACTCATGTGTGATTATGTTTGGTGCCAGTTTAACCTGAAATCAAACTTCATGCCTAATGAAAAAATCTATGTAGTGGGCGCCTTTAATTCCTATCAAAAAAACTTGGCTAGTGAAATGACTTACCAAGCGAACCAAGGTCAGTACATGAATCGGATTTTAATCAAACAAGGAATCTATAATTATCAATTTACAAGTGATTCACCAAGCAACTCCATGTTAGAGGGGAATCACGCGCAAACTGAAAATTTGTATGAGGTGTTAATCTATTTTCGAAAACCTGGCCAGCGAAATGATTCACTCGTAGGGTATCAAAAAATTCAATTCCCTTAATTATACATTAAAACGGAAATGCATAATGTCGCCATCGTGCACGACGTAATCCTTTCCCTCAACGCCTAATTTACCTGCTTCTTTACACGCCGCTTCTGATTTATAGGTCTGATAATCAGCCATTTTTATCACTTCGGCACGAATAAAGCCTCGCTCAAAGTCCGTATGAATGACACCGGCTGCCTGAGGCGCTTTCCAACCCTTTTGAATCGTCCACGCCCTTACTTCCTGAACTCCCGCGGTGAAATAGGTAATTAGATTCAAAAGTGAATATGAGCTCTTAATCAATTTGCTTAAACCCGATTCTTGTAATCCATATTCTTCTAAAAACATGGCACGTTCTTCCAAATCTTCGATTTCGGCAATTTGTGCTTCAATGGCCGCACAAACGACAATGACTTCAGCATTTTCAGCGGCTACATTTTGTTTTAATTGATCTACAAAGATATTGCCGCCATCTGCCAAAGATTTTTCGTCGACATTAGCCACATAAATAACTGGTTTATCGGTCAATAGACATAATTCACCGATCGACGTTTCGCGTAAATCAGGATCCATTTGGATCGTTCTAGCGGATTTACCTTCTTCGAGTGTCGATTTAAATAATTGCAATGCACCTAATTCTTGCTTCGCTTTGGCATCACCGGCTTTCGCTGCGCGTTCGATCTTACCTATTTTTTTATCTATGGATTCCAAATCTTTCAATTGCAATTCCATATCTATAATTTCTTTATCAGAAACGGGATTTACACGGCCTTCGACGTGAATAATATTATCATCCTCGAAACAACGAACCACATGAATAATCGCATCCACTTCCCGGATATTAGCCAAGAACTTATTTCCTAATCCCGCACCTTGGGATGCTCCCTTAACCAAACCGGCAATATCAGTAAATTCAATGACGGTTGGTAAAATACGATTCGGCTTCACAAAACCCGCTAAAATATCTAAGCGTTCATCAGGCACAGTGACAATCCCTACATTGGGTTCAATAGTACAAAATGGATAATTGGCAGCTTCGGCCTTGTTAGACGAAATAGCACTAAATAAAGTGGACTTACCTACATTCGGTAGTCCTACAATTCCACACGTTAATCCCATAGATGATTATTAAAGAAGCCACAAAAATACGGCTAAAAATTAAAAAGCCCCTGATTTCGCAGAGGCTTTTTTAAAAGATTCAGGAATTTATTCCCATTTGAGGTCTGTTCCACCAAATTCTTCGTCGTCCCGATTAAACTGACTAAAGTCGACATCCGGCATTAATTCTGTCTTCACATGATCAATTGCCTCCTTTAAACCATCAGAAAATTTATCAAAATCCTCTTTATATAGGAACATTTTGTGCTTTTCATACACAAAACCGTCTTCTTTTTGATGGCGACGACTTTCCGTTATAGTAATGTAATAATCCAATGAACGCGTGGATTTTACATCAAAAAAATAAGTTCTTTTGCCTGCTCTGATTCGTTTTGAAAACAATTCTTCTCTATCTCGTTCTTCCACTTTGTAATTAATTTTTTTTATAAGATTCGTAAATCTACTATTATTTCTGAATCACTCAAAAAAAATAAGAAAATTTAATGCATTAGTGAATCACAAATACATGAATTAGGCCATTTTGAAAAAAAGAAGATATTTTTTACTTAAGTTTGTTTTCACCAGAAAATTCACCACTTGCTAAAAATTATCTTCATATTACTTATAGCCTGTTCCCCTAGCCTATTTTCGCAAGAACTGGGTGAAGAAAGTTATGGGATTGCTTCATTTTATGCCAATTCCTTTTACAAACATAAAACAGCTAACCAGGAAATATTAAAAAAAACAGCGCTAACTGCCGCGCATCGGATATACCCATTCAACACCTTAGTTGAGGTCACCAATTTATCTAACCGAAAAACCGTCATTGTCCGCATTAATGACCGAGGTCCCTATAAGCGAGGGAGAATTATAGATCTTACTGAAATTGGCGCAAAAAAGATCAATCTGAGAAGACAGGGTTTAGCCAAAGTGAAAATCAAAATTATTGGTTTTGAGAATGAACAAATGTTGATTCCTTACAATCAATTATCCTTAGAAACTAGTCCGAAATTTAGTCGAAAATATTATCAAAAGACCCGCTTAAAATACAGAAAAAAATACCGCATCAAGCGAAATATTAAGCATAAGAAATACTTAAAGAAACGAAAACCTAAAAAGAAAAAAGCTCCGAAGAAAAAAGGCCCAATCAAAAAAAGAAAAAAAGTACATGAAAAGCCTAAACGAACTATTCGAAAAAAAAGAAAATAGATCCTTAGAAATTATCGCAAAGGAAATATTAGAGGGGCTCTTTCATGGTAAACACAAAAGCCCCTTCCATGGCTTTTCTTCTGAATTCAAAGAATACACACATTTTCAAACGGGAGATAATCCACGCCAAATCGATTGGAAACTCTTTGGGAAAACTGAAAAACTATATAAAAAAAGACTTCAAGACGAGCGAAATATTCAAGCGATCTTTGTCTTAGATACTTCCTCTTCCATGTATTTTCCTGTGGAGAATACCTTAAAGATGGAAAAAGCCATCCAATGGATTGCGGTAATGTGCCATATTTTATATCACCAGCATGATTCTTTTGGCTTGGTACTTATACATGAAAACGCACATATAGAAACTCCCGTATCGAATACGAGGCACCATTTACAAAGTATCTTAGCACAATTAGAAACATTTAGAACCCTACCCCAAAAAACAGACTCAAGTAAATTCTCATCCATATTTTCGAACCTGATGGAATCCTTGGGAACAAGAAAAATGGTTTTTATCCTGAGTGACCTATTATTTCCCCAAGAGGATTATCAAGAATTTGTCAATTCATGTTTATCCTTGGCTTTTCGAAAAAACCAGTTAACGCTTTTACGCGTATTTCATGAAGGTGAATTACTCATAAAAAACAAGTCGCCTGAAAAAATGATGACATTCATAGATGTAGAAACCAAAGAAAATGTTCAAATCTCCACCGATCAATTAAACGACTCCCTCAAGCAACTGAACCTACAAATCGAGGAACAAATCATCTATTCACTTTTGCAGAAAGGCGTAAAATCCAAAAGTTTTGATAGCGAAAAACCGATCGTTCAATTAATCAAAGAAACTATTTAATTGGCTTTGATTTCTTTTCCGTAAACTCAATAAATTCTTGAATTTTATCCACGGGAATTCGCTTTCCAATGATCTTTTTGTTCTTATCAAGAATATAAACGATTGGCGTAGAATACACATCGAAAGTCTTTCTGAAATCTGTAAAATACTCCTCTTTCCCAGTTTTTATATTCCGATGAATGTCAATTCCGTTCGTCCAAGATTGGATTTTAAACTCTGCAATGAATTTTTTCCACATATCCATATCACGAACAATGGAGGCTGCAAATACCTGAATACCCTTGGATTTAAAATAGGCATTTTGCGCGAGTAATTTAGGGGTTTCTTCCTTGCAATGGCTACAATCAGGATCGTATAAGAACATGACCGTATAATTACCACCCGTCGCATGCAAATGAAACAATTTCCCCTGTGGATCCGTTAAGAACATGTCGGGAATCCGCTTACCGATCAACAAAGGTTTCAGAACCTTAACCCTTTCATCCATTCGTCGGACTGTAGACGTGTCCCAAAGACTCGGTTCACCAAGGTAATATTTTTCTGCCATGTGTACAAAGGCAGCATCTGTACCCACGACATTATGATTTTCATAGGTACTCGCAATCTTATAAATAACATATTTACGCACATCGGCATTGCGAATAGGTTTCAATAATAAATCAGCTTCTTTACTAATTGAATCAGATTCCTGAACAACCAAATCCTCGAAAAACTTTTCTACTTTCCTTTGTAAAAAAGGCGTACGAATAAATCGATCATCGTTTAAATCAAGATTATCAAAATAATGCTTTTTGTAATATTGATATTGAAATTGATACAAATCCGAACTATCTTTTTTGGATTTAACTACCCGCTTGAAAGACGGGATTTCCGGATCAAAAGTGGCTTTAATTAATTTAGACACAAATAAATTCTTATTATTCTGTAACCAAGTATCTTGATACTTCTTAATGCTTTGTCTCAATGCTTTGACTTCTGCAGGCGGCAAACTTGGGTTCCTCAAAAGGCCATATTGCTTCATCATTTCACTTTGAAAAGCATAAAAAGCCTCATTTTCAGGGCTTCCTGTAATTTTCATATGCGCCACTGCATCCAAGGTATCAGAATCAAATGAAAAGCGTGTGTTTCCTAAAATAAAATCTAAATATTTAGTTTTTTGAAATGAAATCAAATACAATCCCAAGGGTAATTCCTCCGTGCCTTGAAAATGAAAATTTCCTTGCGCATCGACGATTGCCGTGTCTTTTATGACTTGTTGGGTAGAACCAAAATAATGAGCCAAATAAACTTCTGTATTTGCTAAACCGGCCAAATGCCCTTTGATCGAAAAACCCGATGCATTTCCCTGACCAAATGATGAAACAGAAACCATTAAAATAAGTACGAAAAAGCCAATATATTTCATAGAATAAGGATAATTTTACTGAATAACGAAATTAAAATTACAATGTTTTTCGCGCTATCTAAAATAATCGACTTCATACTTTTGCCAATTTCTTGGATATTTATTTTAATGCTTTTCGCCTTTTTCAGCAAAAATGCAAGGCGTCGAAAAATAGCGCTAGGAGCCAACTTCCTCCTTTTACTTATGTTAAGCAATGAATCCTTTGTGAATTATTTTCAAAAAAAATATGAAGCAAAAGAAGTTCATTTAGCTAAGAATCAAACCTATCCTTGGGCCGTAATTCTCAGCGGTGGCATGGTCAAAGGGGGGCTGCAAAATCAGAATGAAATTCATGTAGGAGAAACAGCCGATCGATTCATTCAACCCATATTACTCTATAAACAAGGACACATCAAGAAAATCCTTATTTCAGGTGGAAATACAAGTATGGGAAAATTGAGAATTGACCAAACGGAAGAAACAAAAAAAACAAAAGAATTAATGGTCGCCATGGGGGTGAAAGCGGAGGATATTTTTCTGGAAACCCAAGCGAGAAATACCTATGAAAATGCGACGTATTCCGCTCAAAAACTAATCAAATACATGCAAAAGGATAGTGTTTTGTTAATCACTTCCGCCATGCATATGCCACGTTCAGTCGCTTGTTTTGAAAAGATAGGTTTTAAAGTAAAGGCCTATCCGACCGATTTCAAAAAAAAGGATACCGAACAAGGTATCCTTTCTGTCTTATTTCCTACAGCTAAAAACTTTGATACCATTTCTAATTTGATCAGAGAAATGGCAGGCTTTGTGATTTACAAAATCGTTGGATACTGTTAGATAGATAAAATTTCCACCATTCGAATTAAATCCTCCGAAACTGGTTTCTTCTTCGTGATGGTGTCGTGGAAAGGGGTGTAAATCAACTGATTATTCACCACGCCCGCCATCACATTTTTCTCGCCACGCAATAAACCTTCTAAAGCACCTAAGCCTAAACGAGAGGCCAAAATCCGGTCAAAAGCAGTAGGAATACCCCCTCTTTGGATATGTCCTAAGGTCGTCACACGTATATCTAAATCTCGATTGATACTCTCTTTGATTTTTTTGGCAATAATTTGCGCATTTCCTTCCTCATCTCCCTCCGCTACAACCACAATCGACGAGGATTTCGCTTTCGAAATTCCCTGTTCTAGAATACTCACAATTTCAGAAATAGGGGTTAAATTTTCCGGAATCATCACAGCTTCTGCCCCACCGGCTATCCCACACTCGATAGCGATATAGCCAGAATCACGCCCCATAACCTCAATAAAAAATACACGATCATGAGAATCCGCTGTATCCCGAATTTTATCTATGGCATCCAAAGCCGTATTCACCGCTGTATCATAACCAATGGTATAATCCGTTCCAAATAAATCATTATCGATTGTTCCCGGAGCACCGACCGTAGGAATCTTAAACTCATTATAAAAAATCTCTGCGCCGGTAAATGTTCCATTCCCGCCAATTGCCACAAGACCTTCAATACCCTTTTCTTTTAATTGCTGATAGGCCAACTCCCTCCCCGCCGATGTCATAAACTCTTTGGAACGCGCAGATTTTAGGATGGTGCCGCCACGTTGAATAATATTACTCACGGATTGTGAATTCAAAGGAATAATATCCCCTTTGATCATCCCATTATAACCCCGAACTATACCATAAACTTCTACTCCATGATAGGTAGCCCCCCGAACAATCGCACGAATACACGCATTCATTCCTGGCGCATCTCCTCCCGACGTAAATACAGCTATTTTCTTCATCAATAATAAAATTTAAATCCCTTAGACCCTAGATTAACCAAAAATACAACCTTTCTTGCTTTATTTAATAATTTCTAGATTAAAAAATTACCCTAAAAATCATTTTTGCTAAAAGCTTTTTAACTTGCATATTCATTTAATATCTCTTTTATGTCAACGAAGGCTCAGGAATTTTTATACGCATATTTAAATAATGCCTCACCCACTGGTTTCGAAATGTCAGGCCAAAAATTATGGCTAGATTACTTAAAACCCTACATCGATGATAAAATCATTGATACCTATGGAACCGCTGTAGGTGTTATAAATCCAGGAAAGGATTACAAAGTGGTTATAGAAGCGCATGCGGATGAAATTTCATGGTTTGTCAATTACATCGATGATAATGGATATCTATTTTTACGCCGTAATGGGGGTTCTGATGCCTTAATCGCACCATCGATGCGAGCTAATATTCATACCAAAGACAAAGTCGTACGAGGAGTTTTTGGTTGGCCTGCCATCCACGTTCGCGATACGACAAAGGACAAAGCCCCAAGCATCTCGGATATTTTCATTGATTGTGGCGCTTCTACTAAAAAAGAAGTTGAAGAAATGGGCATCCATGTTGGAACCGTGGTGACATTTGAGGATGGTTTGATGGAACTGAATAATAAATATTTAGTCGGCAGAGCCTTAGACAACCGCATCGGTGGCTATATGATTGCTGAGGTGGCCCGGAGAATTAAAGAAAACAAAATCGAATTGCCTTTTACATTATACATCGTAAATGCTGTGCAAGAGGAAATCGGTTTGCGAGGTGCAGAAATGATTGTACGCCGACTAAAGCCTGATTTAGCTTTTATCACCGACGTCACCCATGATACGCAATCGCCGATGTACAACAAAAAAACCCAAGGTGATATAGCCTGCGGAAAGGGTCCCGTGATTTGTTACGGACCAGCAGTACAAAATAATGTACGTGATTTCATTATCGAGGTAGCCGACGAACAAAAAATAGCCTTCCAACGCCAGGCCGTCAGCCGTTCCACAGGAACAGACACTGATTCATTTGCCTACGCAACCGAGGGTGTAGCCTCAGCCTTGATTTCTTTGCCTTTAAAATACATGCATACTACCGTTGAAACTATAGCAAAAGACGATATGGAAGCTGTTATTGACCTTATTTATCATTCACTTTTGAAGGTGAAAGGAAATGAGGATTGGAGGTATTTCAATTAACATGTTGGAAATCTATTCAACTACCAATTCGAAAAAATCAATCATCAAAAAAAGGGAGCAGTTCATTCACAAGCTCCCTTTTTTGATGATCATACATCGTCTAATTTATTTGTAAATACCTGGCGAAAAATTCAAAGGTTCGTAACATTTGATCAATCCGTTGCCGATTATTACCTGAACGAGTTAATTCATGTGTTGCCCCAGGATGTCGCACATATTCGACCTCCCGACCTAATACTTTTAAACTTTTATATAACATCTCACTTTGAATTACCCCCGTTCGCAAATCATTCTCCCCATGAAAAATCAATAAAGGCGTTTTTATATTTTGAACGTATGTATAGGGCGATTCACGATCTAAAATAGCCTTCGTAGCTTTTTCCCAAGGATAGCCACCGAAATAATTAGGCACTAGACGCCATGCATTTCCTTCCCCCATGAAAGTGGATAATTCATAAACACCCCTTTGAGCGCAAGCAACTTTAAAACGATTTGTATGACCAACAATCCAGGAAACAAGATACCCAGCATAAGAACCACCCGTAACACCTAATTGGGTCGTATCTGCCCATCCCTCGGCTATAGTTAAATCTAAAGCCTTCATCACATCTGCTGTAGGACCAGCTCCCCAATCTTTTACATTGGCCGCTAAAAAATCAGTCCCATATCCACCTGACCCACGAGGATTTGCATACACAATGCCCATCCCTTTGGCAGCATAATATTGAAATTCATGCCACATGCTTGCTTCTCCAGTACCCCACATGGCAGAAGGACCTCCATGAATTTCTAACACGAGTGGATATTTCTTACCTACTTGATAATCCGTTGGTTTCATAACCCAATAATCCACTTTTTGGCCTTTTGAATTTGTAAATGAATGCTTGGAAGGCTTCACGATACTTTTGGATGCTAGCCATTCCACATTTAAAGAAGTGAGCTGTTTGACTGATTCTCCTGCTTGTAGATAAAGTTCAGAAGGATTTTCGATACTCGTTTTCGCATAAATGAACCCATTATTTATTACATCAAAACCTAGCACACCATCCGAATGGCTGGACATTTGTTTCACTTGATTAGATGCTACATCATAAGAAAAAATAGGTACTCCACCTTGATCTTGGGCAGAAAAATAGAGTTTACTTTCATCAGCAGACCATTTAACCTGTGTGATCACACGATCAAAAGGAACCTTTTTGACAATATTGGGCTTTTGTAAGTCAATAATTTGCAAAGATGCATTTTGAACGCCTGTTGACTTAGCCTCTTGAAAAACCAACCATTTTTCAGAGGGAGATAAGGTCAAATTAGACATTCGGTAACCCTTTTTCTCGTAAATAACTTTCTGGCCATTCGTTGTATTCAAACCAATATACGCATCCAACACTTTATCAGGATGCGCTAAAGAGTCAGCTGGAATCACAGCATAAATACCTGATTTGCCTATTTCAAAATCAGACCATCGTTGAAAAGGATTATTTATTAAAACAGGTTTCCCTGTTAAATTCGTTTTAAAAATGGCTGGCAAAGGTAATTCTGACGTGGTGGCACACTCCTCCTGGAAGTTCAGCCGATTAATGACCTTCGCTTTCTTATCTAATTCATTTTGAGTTAAATAAGCTCGAACTTCTTCGATGGAACCATTCGGATTAGCCTTTGATTTCTTAGATGAATTCGATGAAATAACTGGTTTTTCAATCGTCCACGAAGGTCTTAAGCTCCGCTTATTATAGACGGAATCGATTAAAAAATCTCGATAAGTAAACGTGGATTGAAAGTAAATCTCTTTACCTGAAGCGTCCCAAATAGGATTTGAAACAGAAAAAGGTAAATTAGTGATGGCCTGTGGTTCTCCACCCGCTAAATCCAACACATATACCTGAGACTTATTCCCCATATCTCGAGCAAACGCGATTTTAGAACCATCCGGACTCCAAGTTGGGGAAGAAATCGAATATTTACCCGAAGTCAACGCACGTGTTTCACCTGTAGATACGTTCCCTACATATAGATGAGTTTGATAGACAAAATCTCCTTTTTTATCAGGATCATCGACAATGGCTGCGACCGTAAAAATAAATTGTGAACCATTAGGTGACACGATAGGCTTACCGGCAGTTTTAATTTTTAATAAATCCGTGACTTGAATTTTTTCTTTTGGAATTTGAGAAAAAACAGAAAATGAAAGGAGTAGAAATAGTAAATGTTTCATGGATGAAATGTCTAGATATAAAAAATGCTCAGCATCCGAAGACACTGAGCATAAAAATACTATATAATTTAATTAAATCAATTTCAAAATTTCCTCTCCAATTGCATCAGTACCTAAAATCATCGATTTATCTGTGGACGCATCTGCAATATCTCCTGTTCTAAAGCCTTTCTTTAATACTTGATCCACCGCATAAATCACCGCCTCAGATTCTTCCTTCATACCAAAAGAAATGTCTAATAATAAGGCCGCCGAAAGAACAGAGGCCATTGGATTAGCCAATCCTTTCCCTGTAATATCATGTGCAGAACCATGAATAGGTTCATAAACGCCTGTTCCATCACCAATCGATGCAGAAGCTAACATTCCCATAGAACCAGCAATTTGCGAAGCCTCATCCGTTAAAATATCTCCAAATAGATTGGCCGTTACTACTACATCAAACCGCTTTGGATCCTTAATTAATAACATCGCTGTCGCATCCACAAACTGATATTCGACTGTCACATCTGGATATTCTAAAGCCAATTTTTGAATCTCTTCGCGCCATAAACGAGAAGATTCTAAGACATTCGCCTTATCCACTGAGACTAAATGTTTACGACGCGTACGAGCAGCCTCAAAAGCCTTGCGGCCAATGCGTTCTACTTCATACCGACTATATTCAGCCACATCATAGGCTGTGTCCCCATTATTCTTTCTTCCTTTATCACCGAAATAAATATCCCCCGTTAATTCACGGAAAAACAAAATATCAGCACCTTTTAAAATTTCAGGCTTAATGCTAGAGGCACTTAATAACTCATCGAATAATTTGATCGGGCGTAAATTAGCATATAAACCCAATTCCTTCCGCATTTTCAAAAGACCTTGTTCGGGACGAACTTTGGCAGAAGGATCATTATCATATTTTGGATGACCCACAGCGCCAAAAAGCACCGCATCCGAATTCCGCATTTTCTCTAAGGTCTCAGCTGGCAAAGGATCACCCGTAGCTTCAATCGCCACATGGCCAATTAATGCCTCATCATAAGTGAATTCATGATGAAACCGAGCTGCGATTTTTTGTAATACTTTTTTGCCAACTTCCGTTACTTCTTGGCCAATTCCATCCCCAGGAACAATTAAAATATGCTTTTTTGCCATTGTAAAATTTATCTATTTAAATCAAATTCAACATTTTTTGGGTCGCTTTAATCGCCGAAACGGTTTGATCCGAATCTAAACCCCTTGTAATTAATTCACGATCGCCCGCCGCCCAAGTAATAATCGTTTCGCACAGGGCATCCGAATCTCCTCCTGGTGGAATGCGAACAGCGTAATCTTTTAATATCGGCAATTTTTGCCCGTTTTTTTTGAATATAATGGACAAAGCCTTCATAAAGGCATCATATTGTCCATCTCCTTGTGCATGTTCTTCGTATATATTTCCGTCGACCGATATCTTTAACGTTACCGATGGTCGCAAATCCTTCGAATGCGTTAACACATAATTCAATACCTGCACTCGTTCTTCAATAGCGCTACTATCTAACACATCCGAAATAATGTAAGGAAGGTCATTTTGCGTAACCACCTCTTTGCGATCACCTAATTCGATGATTCGTTGAGTTACTTTTTTAAGATCTGAATCAGATAATTGAATACCTAATTGAGCCAAATTATTTGCAATATTCGCTTTACCGCTCGTTTTACCCAGGGCATACTTACGCTCCCGACCGAAACGCTCTGGCATTAAATCATTGTGGTATAAATTATTCTTTTTATCTCCATCTGCATGAATTCCAGCTGTTTGCGTAAATACATTTTCACCCACGACCGGTTTATTGGCCGGAATTCGAAATCCAGAAAAAGTTTCTACCAATTTGCTGACACTATATAATGATTTTTCACAAACAGAAATTTGAACGTCCGTTTGGTAATCATTTAAGACGGCTACTACACTCGCCAAAGGCGCATTTCCAGCGCGTTCCCCCATCCCATTCACCGTTAAATGTAAACCGTGGACACCATTACGAACCGCTTCTAAGGCATTAGCCGTTCCTAAATCATAATCATTGTGCGCATGGAAATCGAAATGGGTGTTTGGATATCGTTGAACTAATTCTGAAATAAAAGAAGCCACCTCAGAGGGGATCAAAACACCTAAAGTGTCCGGTAAAAGAATTCGTTTAACGGGTAATTTTGTTAAAAAATCAAGGTAATCAAGCACATAGCCCTTCGAATTCCGCATCCCATTGCTCCAATCTTCCAAATACACATTAACTTCCAAACCTTTCGAAATGGCTAGGGAAATAGTTTCTGAAATTTCAGCGAAATGTTGAGCTGGACTTTTCTTTAATTGATGCTGCAAATGATTTAAGGAACCTTTGGTCAATAAATTCATGACCTTAGCTCCTGCGTCCAACATCCATTGGACCGAGGTTCCCCCATCCACAAATGTCAGGACTTCCACTTTATCCAAAAAATTATTTTGGGCCGCCCATTGAGTGATTTTTTTCACCGCTTGAAATTCACCATCAGAAACACGAGCCGAGGCAATTTCGATGCGATCAACCTTTAATTCAGTTAAAAGCAATTGCGCTATGGTCAATTTCTCAGATGCAGAAAACGACACGCCTGAGGTTTGTTCCCCATCGCGCAATGTCGTATCCATGATTTCAATGTGGCGTTTCAACAGCTTATCGATTTACAGAAAAAGTCTTGATCTCATCCTTCATCGCTTGTAAATAATCGATATCGTCAAAACCATTTAATAAATTATGTTTTTTGTAGCCATTGATATCAAAGGATTCGCTAGCGCCTGTAGCCACAATGCTGATCTTTTGCTCTTCCAAATTCACGACTAATTCAGCTTTAGGATCCTTTTCAATCGCCTCAAAGATTTGATGTAAAAATTCAGGACTCACTTGAACCGGTAAAATCCCCACATTAATTGCATTCCCACGGAAAATATCCGCAAAAAAGGAAGAAACGACACAACGGAATCCATAATCATAGATGGCCCACGCCGCATGTTCACGGGATGATCCAGAACCAAAGTTCTTACCTCCTACTAAAATTTTACCTGAATAAGTCGGATTATTTAACACAAAATCAGCTTTAGGCTGATCATTTTTGTCATACCGCCAATCGCGAAATAAATTATCGCCAAATCCTTTACGCTCCGTTGCCTTCAAAAAACGGGCCGGAATAATTTGATCCGTATCCACATTTTCAATGGGCATCGGTACAGCGGAACTTTTTAAAATACTAAAACTATCGTAAGCCATAATGGTCAAATTTAAATCAATTATAAAAAGGTTCTTGGGTCAGTTACAACACCCGTTATCGCAGCCGCAGCCGCCACTAAAGGACTCGCCAATAAAGTCCGAGAACCCGGTCCTTGACGTCCTTCAAAATTCCGATTTGAGGTACTAACTGCATATTTACCTGCTGGAATTTTATCATCATTCATGGCTAAACAAGCTGAACAACCTGGTTGACGCAACGCAAAACCAGCCTCCGTCAAAATATCATATATTCCTTCTTCATGAATCTGCGCCTCGACAACGTGCGAACCAGGTACCACCCAAGCCGTCACATGTTCCGCCTTTTTACGTCCTTTTACAATCGATGCAAAAGCACGAAAATCCTCGATCCGGCCATTGGTACAAGAACCAATAAACACATAATCCACTTTTTTACCAATCATCGAATCCTCCTCTGAAAAACCCATGTATTCCAAAGACTTCTCATACGATGAAACCCCACCATCTAAATCAGTTGCTTTTGGGATAAGTTTGGAAATACCCATACCCATACCCGGATTTGTGCCATACGTAATCATTGGCTCAATATCCGACGCAGCGAAATTAATTTCTTGATCAAATTCGGCACCCTCTTCAGTGAATAAAGTTTTCCAATAGGCCAATTGACGATCCCAATCCGCACCTTTAGGCGCTAAATCTCTCCCCTCGATATAATCAAAAGTCGTTTGATCTGGGGCAATCATTCCCCCACGAGCTCCCATTTCGATACTTAAATTACAAACCGTCATCCGGCCTTCCATCGACATATTTCTAAATACATCACCCGCATATTCGACAAAATAACCCGTCGCACCCGAAGTCGATAGTTTAGAGATAATATACAGAGCCACATCTTTCGGTGTAACGCCTTTTCCTAATACCCCATTCACATTAATTCGCATTTTCTTAGGCTTAGGCTGCATAATACACTGCGAAGACAAAACCATTTCGACTTCCGAGGTACCAATCCCAAAAGCAATGGCCCCAAAAGCTCCGTGTGTCGAGGTGTGTGAATCTCCACAAACAATCGTCATGCCAGGCAATGTAATCCCATTTTCAGGCCCTACAACATGGACAATGCCATTTTTGGGATTTCCTAAACCCCAATGAGAAATGCCATATTTGGCGGTATTTTTTTCTAATTGTAATAATTGATTTGCGGATAATGGATCCTCAACGGGTAAATGTTGATTTATCGTAGGCGTATTGTGATCCGCTGTAGCAAAGGTTTTTTCAGGGAATAACACCGAGATTCCACGTTCCTCCAAACCTAAAAAGGCTACCGGACTCGTCACCTCATGAATAAAGTGGCGATCAATAAAAAAAACATCAGGACCGTCCGCAATCTGACGAACCACATGGGAATCCCATACTTTATCAAATAAGGTTTTTGAGGAGTTGCTCATTGTAATATTTTAAATTTTAATTCGCTTTTGTTAAAACTAAACCACAAAAATGCGATTTTTTTTACAAGAATGCAAGACAAAAGCCTTACAAAGATGGTCTTTGCGTGAGATAAAATGGATTTTCTATCAAATCCTTCGCTCCAGATTTAACTAATTCAGCGGCGGAAATACCTAATTGTTTAAAATCCGTAGACATCGTCGCAATGCCTTGACCAATTAATCGCTTAATCGGTGTTTCGTTATAGGAAATCAAACCAATGTCCTTCCCCAATTTTAATTTATTCACTAAAATTTGATCTAAAATATGAATCAAATCATCCTCCATAACAGAAATAAACAAATCACCTTTTTGAATATTTAATTTTTTAGAATCCGCTAATATTTGATAGTCAAAAGCAAAATCTTGACAAAAATGTTCAAATCCTCGTACAATCTCCTTCGGGTAATAACTATGTGATGGGAAAATCAAATTAAGCCGACTGTATTTGGCCAAAGATTCATTCACCTGACTCAAGCTTTGATATATATCATTTTCGAAATTTTCATACACGGTTCCGATTTGACCGATTAATTCGGGAAGCATTTTATCGACCAAGATCAATTTTTCTTTGGGTAGCGATTTAATTAACTGATACGCTTTGGCATCATCATCCAAAAAATGGGGAATAATCACGATGTGGGTATAATCTTTATCCCGACGTTCAACGATGCGTTTAAACAAATTAAAATCATTGTTGTACACATAAAAATCGATCATCGCGTCATCACCCATCGTCGCCACAAACGCATCATATATAATCTTCTTATGCTCACTTAATTTATTAAACAAGAGGAAAATTCGGTAGGTCGTAGGGATCGTATCCACATTAATAAAGAAACCTTTTCCCCGAACGGAATCAATAATACCAATTGATTTAAGATAATTATATCCCTTTTCTACGGTAATCCGAGAGATGTAAAATTGGAAACTAACTTCATTAATGGAGGGCAGAATATCCCCTTTTTTAATCACCTTTTTTTGGATTCCTTCAATGATGGAATTCGCTAATTGCCGGTACTTAGGCGTACTTGAAAATTCGTCAATATGAATTAATTTATCGAAACTCATTAGGATTCAAACGAATTACCGTAGCCAACAATCATCACAGAGATTAAAATAACCAAAATCCCTGCTATCACGGTACGCATGGTCGATTTAGAAACCCCATTCCATTCTTTAAAATATAAACCCCAGAAATTGGACGTCATAATGATGGTGGCCATGTGTAAAATCCAGGAACTTGCCCCATTTCCTAATTTACTCTCGCCCATTCCATAAAAGAAAAACTGTAAAAACCAGGTCGTTCCCGCCACCGCGGCGAAGGTATAATTCATGCGCAAAGGAGACTTTGTATTCAGGTAATCGCCAAAGCTTTTATTTGCAAAATTTAAATACATACACCAAACAAAATTGGTCAAAAAACCACCCCATAGTACCACCACAAAAATGACATTATTTTGAAACAAAGGATTGCAGCCTTTAATTACAGCCTCATTGGCCATTAATTTTCCCGCCTCAATCCCAAAATTAAAACAAGCGCTTAATAAACCTGAAATCGTCGCCACGATCAAACCTTTGGTCAAACTGAATTCCTTAATACTTTCCTTTTTTTGCGCATCAGATAATTCATTTTCCTTCATCATCCCCGCTTTTCCACACAAATAAATCCCAAGCACACAAACTAAAATCCCAAATAAAACCCATCTGCCACCCGTACTCCCGATAATACCTGAAATCGTATCTCCTTGAACATGCGCAAATTCACGGTAAATCGGTGGAACCAAGGCACCAAAAATACTGCATAAACTCAACGCAATGGACATCCCCAAAGACATCCCTAAATAACGCATGGCCAAACCAAAGGTCAAACCTCCAATTCCCCAAAACACCCCAAAACTAAAAGTCCAAAATAAAGTATTGGCATCCATATTCACAATAATGTCCATGAACCCAGGAATGGTCAAATAAGCGGCCAATAAAGGCACTAAAATCCAGGAAAAAACTCCACCGACGATCCAGGCACTTTCCCAAGACCACACTTGAATTTTCCGATAAGGAATGTAGAAACTACCTGAGGCAAAGCCTCCTAATGAATGAAAAAATAAACCTAAAATAGAACCCATGGTATCAATTATTAATGATTTCGAGGTAATTTAGAGGAATAATACAAATAAACAATCCCTACGTACAACGATGAAAGGAAAAATAGCCATCTTTTTACCCATTTTATTCCTTTTTATTGGAATAAGTGCCTTTATTTCCGAAAGACCAATCGAGGATTGGTCCGAATACCTTGGTGGACTCGACCGAAATCATTTTTCGAAACTCAATCAAATAAATCTAAAAAACGCCCATCAATTAAAAATAGCTTGGACCTATTCAATGCCTGATTCAGGACAAATGCAATCCAACCCACTCGTCGTGCAGGGTGTCCTGTATGGCATTAGTTCGAACGTTCAAGCCTTTGCCTTAGATGCCGCGACGGGGAAGGAAATTTGGCGATTTGGCGATCCGTTAAAGCATTGGTCGGCGACAAATCGAGGCGTTAGTTATTGGACAAATGGTCAGGAAAAACGTATTTTATTCACCGCAGGTTCTAATTTATGGGCCTTAGATGCAGCCACTGGAAAACCCATTGTTGGTTTCGGGGATCAAGGCAAATTGGATTTACACACAGGACTGCCAGCGATCGCGAAAGATAAATTTGTTATTTCAAATACGCCTGGAACCATTTTCGAAAATTTAATCATCATGCCAGTTCGATTATCAGAAGGTGCTGACGCGGCCCCAGGTGATATACGTGCATTCGATGTTCGCACAGGAAAATTAGTGTGGTCATTTCATACAATTCCCTATCCAGGCGAATATGGCTATGAAACCTGGCCGAAAGATGCTTATAAAAATGAATATGTTGGGGCAGCCAATAACTGGGCGGGCATGGCAGTGGATCCCAAAAGAGGCATTATCTACGTTCCTACAGGTTCTGCGGGCTATGACTTTTGGGGTGGAAATCGAAAAGGAAAGAATTTATTTGCCAATTGCCTGCTCGCCCTTGATATCCGAAGCGGCAAGCGATTATGGCATTTCCAAACCACGCACCATGACTTATGGGATCGTGATTTACCTGCCCCACCTAATTTGATTACCATCACTAGAAATGGTAAAAAAATAGATGCAGTGGCTCAAATCACGAAACAAGGATATGTCTTTGTCTTTGATCGCGTGACAGGAAAACCACTTTTCCCTATCGTTGAGCGCAAAGTTTCAACCAAAGCACTTCCGGGAGAGAAGCCATGGAAAACCCAACCCATGCCTCTTTTGCCTGCACCCTATGCACGACAATCAGACCAATTGAAAATTACAGATATTAATCCCTACTCCAAAAATCCAGCAGAACTTAAAAAAGCCATCCAAGAAATGAAGCGGGCATGGTATTTTCCACCCACCGAAACAGGCACGATGATTCTACCGGGATTTGACGGTGGTGGCGAATGGGGAGGCGCGGGTGCAGATCCCGACAAAGGAATTATCTACATTAATTCAAATGAAATGGCTCGCACCCAAATCATGAAAAAGGAAAAAATAACCCCAAAAAAAGGAGCTTCCGCTACATTTCAGACCTATTGTGCTTCCTGCCATGGCGAAAATTTAGAGGGGAATATTAAAAGTGGTTTTCCAGCTTTAGCCCAAATATATAAAACGCGAAATAAAGCTTTTATTCTAAATATAATCAACCAAGGCAAAGGAATGATGCCAGGTTTCCCTCAACTAAGTCAAGAAATTAAAAATCAACTGAGTTCTTTTCTCATGAAAGATGCTCAAGATGAGAAGGATGTTGTAATTGATTTAAGTAAAAACAAAATACCTTATAAAATGACAGGTTATATAAAGTTTTTGGATTCAACAGGTCTGCCAGGGATTAGCCCACCATGGTCTACCTTGAATGCCATCGATTTAAATAGCGGTAAATATCTTTGGAAAATCCCTTTTGGAGATGAACCGGACTTGGCTAAAATAGGTATTCACAATACCGGCGCCGAAAATTATGGCGGACCCATCATCACGGAAAATGGCCTATTGATCATCGGCGCGGCTAAAGATGGAAAAATGCGTATCTATAATCGGCATACCGGTAAATTGATTTTTGAAACCCAATTACCGGCTGCGGCTTTTGCCACGCCTTCCACTTACCAAGTAGCAGGAAAACAATACATCGTCATCGCTTGTGGGGGAACAAAATTAGGGGTGCCTAAAGGAAATTCCTACGTGGCCTATGCGCTACCTTAAAACATATTTTCATGGTGATGGATTTCCCAATACATCACCATGGGAATTTATTTGCTTCGAGAATTCGCTTTAATTCTGAAAAACTTAACACCGTGATGTGGAATTTGACCTGTCCATTGCTGGCCTCTAACAACATCTTTTTGTGACCACACATCATGAAAAATATAGTCTCCTTTTAAACCAATATCAGCCAAATTAATCGAAAAATCAGCCGGCTTTTCATCCCCCCATCGAAAAAATGTTTCAGGACTATTACCCCAATTAGCCACATTAAATAAACCTAAGCCATAATCACCATTCGATAATTTCTTTAGCCAAACCTGAACTCCATTGACCGTTTTTAATTTATCAGCTGGTTTTCCCAAAGGATCCTGATTAATTTCAATCACTTCGTCATTCGACAATAAGTTTAAGGTGAAATCGTCTAATTGGTCAATCGGGCAACCGATCAACAAAGGTGCGGCCAACAAACTAAATAAACTGATATGGCTATATTGTTCATCCGGTGTTAAGCGCGTCGGATGCATATTCGAACCTGTCGTTACATTTCCCACAATCATCATATCCGGATCCGCCCAATGTCCCGGGCCTACAAACGGATTCCATCGCTCATTTTCAAAAGCCGAAATATATAAACTCGTCCAAGAATCCCGAATATCAGGCCCTGTCCGATAGGAATTAGTCAAACGAGCCCAATCCTTCGCA
>CAIVPF010000002.1 GCA_903907745.1 uncultured Cytophagaceae bacterium
AAAAAACAATAGGTCTATTTTTTGGGCTCCTTCTTCCTTACAATCAAATCCTACTTGGCTTCAAAATCACCTAAGCCCCATGTGGGCCATGTTCGGGGTCACAGATACCATCGGGCACTATTACCCTAAGGGTCAAAATTTAGTCTGGCAATATAAAAAGCAATATTTTCGCTATGTGACCTACCCTTGTTTGAAACCAAAGGAGTTTGTTCATCACGTGATTTTCTCCAAAGGACTTAAATTACATACTGCTTGGTTAGCCAGCTGGACATCTTCAAATCCGATTTTTTTACAAAACCCGAGTCGCTATTTTCAAGAAAAATATGGGCAGAGATTTACTTATTTATCGGAAATACCAGCGCTTAGGTATTAAAAAAAGGTTGCCTTGTGGGGCAACCTTTCAAAAATCAGCTTGGCTTCTTTTCGTTACGCTTCCGCTCATTGGGATCTAACCAAATTTTACGCATACGTAAGGATTTAGGCGTGATTTCTAAGTATTCATCCTTTTGGATAAACTCCATACATTCTTCTAAAGAGAAATTTAATTTAGGAGCAATTTTGGCATTGGTATCCGTACCAGAGGCACGCATGTTCGTTAATTGCTTCGCAGCTTGAAGGTTTACTTCGATGTCGTTTTGGCGATTATGCTCACCTACGACCATCCCTGTGTAAACTTCTTCACCTGGATCGATGAAGAACACGCCTCTATCTTGTAATTTATCGATTGCATAAGGAATAGCTGGACCTGTGTTCATGGAGATCAATGATCCGTTGATACGACCTGGAATAGCTCCTTTGAATGCTTCATAAGCGATGAAACGGTGAGCCATAATGGCCTCTCCAAAAGTAGCAGTTAATACCTTAGAACGTAATCCAATCAAACCACGAGATGGAATGTTGAATTCTAAGTGCTGCAAATCGCCTTTCGGCTCCATGATCAACAACTCACCTTTACCCTGAGTCGCTAATTCGATTACTTTCCCAGCTACCTCGGCAGGAACGTCTACTACCAAAGATTCAATTGGCTCTAAACGCTCTCCATTTTCACCTTCTTTGAAAATAACCTGTGGCTGCCCTACTTGTAATTCATAACCTTCACGACGCATCGTTTCGATCAATACAGACAAGTGAAGAATACCACGTCCAAAAACTAAGAATTTATCTTCGCTTTCCGTCGTCATAACCTTCAAGGCTAAGTTTTTCTCCGTCTCTTTGAAAAGACGATCACGTAAGTGACGGGAAGTAACTAATTTGCCTTCTTTGCCAAAGAATGGAGAGTTATTAATCGTGAACAACATGTTCATCGTCGGTTCATCAATCGAGATACGTGCTAAAGCTTCTGGATTTTCAGGATCAGCAACGGTGTCACCAATTTCAAAATCTTCGATTCCTGTTATCGCACAAATTTCACCGCACTCCACTTTATCTACTTTAACTTTTCCTAGACCTTCGAAAACCTGAAGTTCTTTGATTCGCATCTTCTTTGTACTACCATCTGCTTTACATAAAGCAATTTGCATTCCTTCTGTCAAAGTTCCGCGTTCTAAACGACCGATCGCGATACGACCTACGAACGAAGAATAATCTAATGACGTGATTTGCATTTGTGGCGTACCTGCTTGTACTTTGGATGCAGGTATATGCTCAATGATCGCATCTAATAATGGGATGATATTGTCGGTTGGTGTTTTCCAATCGGTACTCATCCAGCCTTGCTTCGATGAACCATAGATACAAGGGAAGTCTAATTGATCTTCTGACGCGTCTAAGTTGAACATCAAATCAAAAACCTGCTCATGTACTTCGTCTGGCCGACAGTTTTCTTTATCAACTTTGTTGACAATCACGATAGGCTTCAAACCTAAAGCGATTGCCTTCGATAATACAAATCGTGTTTGAGGCATTGGACCTTCAAAAGCATCCACTAACAAAATAACGCCATCCGCCATACGTAGAACGCGTTCTACCTCACCGCCGAAATCCGCGTGACCTGGTGTGTCAATGATGTTAATTTTAACGCCATTGTAACGAACAGATACGTTTTTGGATGTGATCGTGATGCCACGCTCTCTTTCCAAATCGTTGTTGTCAAGAATCAAATCTCCAAACTCCTGATTCTCTCTGAAAATTTTGGATGCATGAATGATTTTGTCAACAAGGGTGGTTTTACCGTGGTCAACGTGGGCAATAATGGCAATGTTGCGAATGCTTTGCATAAAAATGTAGGCTCGTAAATTTTAAGGTGCAAAGGTAGGGATTATTTCTTTAAAAAGTACAATTCGAATATTATACTATGAAAATGATTTGAGCACCTTGGCTTTGGCAGGGTATTGTGCCAGGATTTGGGATAAAATGGAGTTGGAATCAATGCCACATTGTGCATAAAGTTCTTTTTGTTCCCCATGTTCGATGATTTGGTCGGGAATTCCAAGGCGAATAAGTTTAGCGGAATATTGATGGTCAACCATAAATTCTGCAATAGCTGAGCCAAATCCACCCTGAATCGCGCCATCTTCTACGGTTATCAAAGTTTTAAAATTCGCGAAAATGTGATGAA
Organism: uncultured Cytophagaceae bacterium; assembly: GCA_903907745.1. Lineage (GTDB taxonomy): Bacteria > Bacteroidota > Bacteroidia > Cytophagales > Spirosomataceae > Aquirufa. The sequence goes on from CAIVPF010000002.1 coordinate 2,558, forward strand.
GGAGTGTTTCGTCCAAGGGTTTTACAAATCGCATATCGAAAAGCGCAGGTTGGACTTCTTTTTTATGGGCCTCTTCCACGGCCTCAATCGCCTCATTTCCAATGTGACCAATCGTCAAAATCGCCACATCTTTTCCCGGAATTACCTCGATGCCTTTCCCAATTTCAATTTTTTCGAAGGTAGTTCGCCAGGCCGGCATCACACCCTGACCTCTTGGATATCGAATAGTTATGGCCTGTTTTAGGTCTTTGAATGAATCCAAAGAGGCGCTATACATCATGTTGCGCAACTCCTGTTCGTTCCTAGGCGCCGCCACGATCATATTTGGAATACAACGCATGAAAGCTATATCATAAGCTCCGTGGTGGGTAGGGCCATCGGCACCTGCTAATCCCGCCCGGTCTAAACAAAAAATAAGGGGGATTTTTTGGAGACAAACATCATGGATGACTTGATCATAACCACGTTGCATGAACGAACTATAAATATTACAAAAAACGGTTAAGCCTTGCGTCGCTAATCCAGCGGAAAATGTCACGGCATGTTGTTCCGCGATTCCCACATCAAAAGCCCGATCTGGCATGGCACGCATCATGATGTTCATGGAAGAACCTGATGGCATGGCCGGCGTAATTCCCATGATTTTCGGGTTTTGTTCCGCTAATTCCAATAGGCTATGGCCAAACACATCTTGATATTTCGGAGGCTGTGGATTATCGTAGGTTGTTTTGTGAATCTCACCGGTAATTTTGTCAAATTTTCCAGGAGCATGCCATAAGGTTTGATCCTTTTCGGCGAGCGAATAACCTTTGCCTTTCGTCGTAATGCAATGTAAGATTTTAGGCCCAGGGATATCTTTTAAGTCATTTAACACGGTGGTTAAATAGCCCACATCGTGTCCATCGATGGGTCCGAAATATCGTAAATTTAGGGACTCAAATAAATTACTTTGTTTTAATAGGGTAGCTTTTAATCCGTTTTCAATTTTGGAAACGATTTCTTGAGCCGATTTCCCGAATGTCGACATTTTACCTAATAAATTCCACACTTCATCTTTGACCTTATTATAGGTATGTGAGGTGGTAATGTCTGTTAAATATTCCTTAAGTGCACCCACATTTGGGTCGATGGCCATGCAATTATCGTTTAAAATAATCAACATGTTGTTCGGAATATCTCCCGCATGATTCATGGCTTCAAAAGCCATTCCGGCCGTCATCGAACCATCGCCAATGACCGCAATGTGCTGTTTGTGAAATTCCTTTTTATAGCGAGAAGCCACCGCCATCCCTAAGGCGGCTGAAATAGATGTCGATGAATGGCCTACGCCGAAAGTATCATATTCACTTTCGGAACGTTTTGGAAATCCGCTGATGCCTCCTAATAGTCGGTTGGTATGAAAAACTTCCTTCCTCCCCGTTAGAATTTTATGACCATAGGCTTGATGACCTACGTCCCAAACCAATTGATCTTCTGGGGTATTAAACACATAGTGCAAGGCAACCGTTAATTCAGTTACCCCCAAAGAAGCTCCGAAATGTCCGCCATTTACCGAAACGTGATCGATTATAAATTGGCGTAATTCCTCACACACTTGGGTTAATTCAGCAGGAGCGAGCTTACGCAAATCCGCTGGGGATTCGATTTTGCTCAATAAGGGGCCTGCTGGGAATTGCATAAATGAGTTTTATTGAATGGTGGTTTTAAAAAAACTAATCAAAGGTATAAATGTTTTAATGGCTTAATCATTTTTTTGACTGGCCTTAAACAATCTTCTTTTTTCGTATTTCGATAAACTATCATATCCGGATCTTGAAATTTTATCTAATATTTGGTTAAGTTCATCCTCTACAACATCCTCTTTTTCAGGATCAGCTGTTAATTCTTGCACCTTTTTTTGGGCCACATGAACGACGGAAAAGACTTTTTCTTCTCGTTTAAACACCTGTTTTTTTTCAGGTTTATTTATAAAATAGCCGTATAAAAATCCCATTAAAGCACCCCCTAAATGAGCAATATTTCCACCCGCGTTTGAACCTGCGGTCTCGATGAAGGACCAAATCACATAAAATGCAGATATGTATTTGATCTGAATATCTCCGAATAAAAATAGGTGCACGCGGTAGCTCGGTTTGATAGTTGCGGCCGCCACTACGATCGCAAAAACGCCTGCTGATGCGCCATTTAAAAAAGTAGGTCCTTTCTGAATGAAGTAAGCAAAACTATTGACCATCAATAAATAGGCGATGGCTCCGGCGATGCCACCCCAAAAATAGAGCTTCACAATCCGTTGGGGGCCAATAAAATCCTGAATGATTGTTCCAAACCAATACAAAAAGAGCATGTTGAACAACAAGTGAAACACCTCCACATGCACGAAAAAATAGGTAAAAATGGTCCAAGGTTCTGTTAAAACAATTTTGGATTGGGAGGATAAGGTAATGTGCTCTAGTAAGGATTCAAAAACGGATCCGTGATTGGTCAAAAGCAGAATAACCTTGATGGTCATAAGTACGACAAAAACGGCTACATTAGCCACAATGATTCGCATCAAGCCTTGATTTGGCCTGCTAAAAATTAATCGGATGTCTTGCCAAATACTTTGCACCTTAATAAAAATTATTTCGTTTTGTGCCCCAAATTTTCAATAATATCACGGCAAAAATCATTCCTCCGATGTGGGCAAAATGCGCGACATTATCGCCCGTTTGTTGCTGAATTCCTTGGTACATTTCATATAAACCATAAAAACTAACCAAATATTTTGCCTTTAAGGGAATCGGCAGCGGGAATATAAATAATTCTGAATTTGGAAATAAATAACCAAAAGCCATAATGATTCCGAAAATCGAACCAGAGGCTCCGGCTACGATTTGTCGGCTAATGTATTCTTGGTAATTCGCGCGAACCCATTCGATATTACCACCTTCCACTGGCGGACTGATGACACTATAATGCTGTACATAATCCATCATATTGAAGGAATTGGGATTTGATAAGACCAATTCAGTCGCCCGACGAATTTCCGCAAAATCGACAAAATGTTGTATGCCCATAAACAATAATCCGGCACCGATTCCACAGAAAAAGTAAAAAAATAGGAATCGTTGGGCTCCCCAAATACGCTCCAACAAGGATCCGAACATGTAAAGACCAAACATGTTACTCAATAAATGCAAAAAACTACCATGAATAAACATGTAGGTAATAAATTGAAAAAAATGAAAATCAGTCGCTTGGAAATAGTGTAGCGAAAGTGCTTCTTTGGGGAACATGCTACCGCCAAGATAGATGGCCACATTCACTAGAATTAAATTTCGTACGGTTGGTGTTAAATTTCTAAACATAGCTTATTCCTCAAATCCCCAATCAATGGAGTCTTTCATGTCTTTAATTAATAATCCCATGGACTTGAAGGTCGCGCGAATCTCATCCACTTTGTCGTATTTCCGCGCTTCTTTAAAGCCTTTGTACATACTTAATAATCCATCGGTCAGCGATTCCCAATTTTCCGGCAATTCCAAGCGAAGACCAAGTACATCTTCTAATATTGTCAAATAAGTCGTTTTCAGCGCCTGAAAATTTTCTTCACCCAATTGATCAAAAGT
>CAIVPF010000003.1 GCA_903907745.1 uncultured Cytophagaceae bacterium
GAAATCTGCGTCTTTAAAGTCGTGGATGGATTTTTATATTTTACCGTATCCATCACGGCACCACCTGTTGCATTCACTATAAACTGGTCAAATATACCAGGAGCCCCATAACCCGCTTGCGTTCCGGTAACGCTTATTTGACCAATAAATCCTAAACCATGACCCATTTCATGTAGGACGACGGAATATAAATCGATTTGCTTATTCGTAGGAAAACCATCAATCGCAATATACCAATCAGGAAAATCAGAATTAAAGGTGGCTACAATGTCCGGATCCGTTCCATTTAAATTCACATGCGCCATTTTTTCAGCCAAGGCAATGGGATACCAGGTATTCAAGCGGTTCGTACCCACAAAATTCCGAACACTGGAATAAGCCCCCGCGCTTCCTAATACTCCAGTAGCCAAGGAACGCCAACGCACCGAAATACGAATCGGCACATCCGACGCCAAAACACTCGCCCAAATGGACGCCGCTTGCTCAAATACTTGTTTCACATTCGCAGGAGGAGGTGTTTCGTAGGTAACAATAACTTGAGTCGTAGCCGTTGATTGGCTAGTCGATTGTGATTTTTTTGCCGCTAATTCAAGTGCCGCAGCCAATCCCCGCTCATAGTAACCTTCAGGTAAATCCCGCTTAATGCCCGAACGCTCCGGGGTAAATTCCTCCACCATCACACCAGGTTTAAATTCCATTTTTAATTTTTGGGTAGGAATTACCTGTGCGGAAAGCGTTTGCACCGAAAGCAAAAAGAAAAAAAAGGGCAATACATAGCTTTTCATAATCAAAAATTAAAAGACGAATTTAAAAAAATCTACCTTATTTGCTCAAACAATCCGACAAAATCAGCACTTGTTAGCTGGGTATGTGCTAATTCAGCCGACGAATGTGAAGTCGTAATCCCCACCACCCGCATACCTGCCGACAAACCTGCCGCAATCCCCTGCAAGGAATCTTCGATAACCCAACAATCCTTCGGATCCACCCCCACTAATCCCGCCGCACGCAAATAAATCTCTGGATCCGGTTTTCCTTTACTCACTTCGCCACCCCCAATAATCGCATCAAACTGATTCCGCAAACCAATCCCGTCCAAGGTAAAATCAATATTTCCCTGCCCCGCCGACGTGGCCAAGGCCGTTTTAATTCCTTGGGCCCTAATTTCCTTCAAAAATCCTTCCAATCCTGGCGCGGCCTTTCGATGCGGTCCGTAAAATTCCCGATAAATCAGCTCTTTCTCCTCTTCCAACCCACGTATTTCGTCCCGACTCATCTCCCGCTTATAAAACCACTCAAAGGTATCTTTGGAATTCATCCCATTTAACTCGCTATAAAAAATTTCACGCGTTAATGGAATGCCATGCCGTTCACAAAAAAGTAACCAAGCATCCACATGGTAGGGTAAATTATCCACCACGACCCCATCCATATCAAATAAAACGGCTCCTATTCCCATATTATAATTCCAAACGTAAGCCATCATAGGCTAAAAAAACACCAGCCGGTAATTCCGCCTGCACTTCTTCATGCAAGCCCATCATATGGCTCAAATGCGTAATATAGGCCCTTTCAGGCTTGACTTGTTCAATTAATTCCAAGGCCTCCGCCAAGGTGAAATGGGAAACATGATGCGTTTTTCGAAGGGCATTAATAACGAGAATTTTACTCCCCTTTATCTTTTCGATTTCCTCCTCCGAAATAAAATTCGCATCCGTGATGTAGGTAAAATCCCCAAATCGATACCCGAAAACATCTAAATAATAATGTTTGACTAAAATAGGGAGAATGTCTACGCCCGCAATTTCAAAGGCCTCGTTTTGAATGGCGTGCACCTCGATTTCCGGCACGCCTGGATATTTGTCCTCAGCAAAAGCATAGGCAAATTCACGCTTTAATTGATCGATGACATTTTGCTGAGCATATAAAGGAATCTTTGACTGCTGGGCATAATTAAAGCCGCGAATATCATCCATCCCAGCCGTATGATCTTTGTGTTCGTGGGTATAAATGACGGCATCTACGTGTTGAATGCCGGCCCGTAAAATTTGTTGGCGAAAATCTGGCCCTGTATCGATGATAAAACTTTTACCTTGCGTTTCCACATGGATGGATACGCGAAGACGCTTGTCCCGCGCATCGGCTGAATGACAGACGTCGCATCCACAAGCAATCATCGGAATCCCCTGCGAAGTTCCCGTTCCGAGAAACGTAACCTGGATTGGGGACATGTTTATTCCGTTAAGGCTTTTACTTGGGTTACCAAGGCGTCAAAATTCAAAGGCTTGGCTAAAAAGTCATTAAAACCTGCCGCTTTGAAATCTTCCATGGAATAATTACGCGCGTTTCCGGTGATTGCAATCATCGGAATAGCGGCCTTGGTGGCATCAGAAAGGGCACGCACCGCACGTGCGCAATCCATTCCGTCCATCACGGGCATATTGATATCTAACAGGATAATGTCAAAATCGGATTTAGCTAATTCGTCTAACACCTGTTGGCCATTCTTCACCGCATGGATCTCGAAATTTTGAAATTCTAAAATCTTTTTGGCTAAATTTTGAATCACCGAACTATCTTCTGCAATCAATACTTTTTTCATAAGAACTCAAATTATATATGATGGATGCTAAACTAAGTAAAAATAGCCAATGCGTTCTTCATTTCAAACCAAAAAGGGCATAAAAAAAGCGATTCCAAAAGAACCGCTTTCATTTTATCAAAAAAACCTTATTTCACGTAGAATGAAACCGAGGTTTTGTCCCAATTCAAGGTAACTTGGCCCGTAGCTGAAACCCCGATTGTAAATTTCTCCGTCATGGCATGCTCACTTGGTTTCGCCTTTACACGCAAAACATCATTGCTTGCCTTGTAGGTATAGGCACCCCATTGTTTCGGATCTTTGTTGATAATCACCGTCCACTCAGTTTCGCCTGGAATGGTAAACAAGGAATAAACACCTTTTGCTAATGCTTTACCTTGCAAGGTTACATCGGCTGAAAATTCGATGGTCGTAGCCTCATTTGCACCGGTTCTCCAAACTTCTCCGTAGGGAACTAAGGCTTTCGCCTCTTTTGTTCCGAACACTAAACGACCTTTCACGGAAGGTTGTGCATATTTAATCAAAACTTCGGTTGTACCTACTTTTTGAGTAACTACGGCAGGAGGCGATGCGACTGGAGCTTGTTGAGCCAAGGCGCCAAAGCTCATTAGGCAGGTCAAAATAAATGCTAATTTTTTCATATAATGTGATTTTAAATTTTAGGATTACAAATTAAGCCAATAATTCAATTTTAACACCAATGCTCGGTTACGAATTTGAAAAATTTCTGGAAAATAATTATCCGTGTATACCAAAAATAAATCGGAAGCTGGTTTATAGCGCCATTGTAAGCGGGCGTTTAAATTGATATTTTTTGTTTGTTGGTTCAACTGAAAAAAGGTCGCAAAAAATAATTTATTCGTAAACGTGATATCAATCTTCGGCCGAATAATCCAAAACTGGGATGAAACCTTTTTCGCTGCCATCACTTCTGTCCCCGGTATGGCTACGTCTTGGATGTCATTGTAATCCACGGCCATCGACACGCTACCAAATGGCTGAAAACGATACCCCATTTCTGCGGTGATTCCGGTACGCCAACCGTCCCCATAATATCCTCCAAATCGCGCAGTCACCGAATACGTAAATAATTTAATTGGGGAAGAATTGTAAAGTGCATTAATCGCGTACCAAGAATGTTCTGTTCCCTTTTTTAAGGGCGTATTTCCCATGCGCGTCGCATCAAAATCATACAATAATTTGACATAATCATAGGAAACAAAGGTTCCAAAACCCGTTTGATCTCGCAATTTTCCCTCAAAAGCCACATAGGTCGTATTGTCCGTTTGTGTGCCCTGATTGTTCCAATAATTCATTGTCGTCGCCCGTACTTGGGTATAAAAGACATTGGAAGCCTTACTTTTTGGATAGAAAATCTTCCCAAATTCCGGGTTAATAAATGTATAATTCACCCGGGGAACATAGCCCGTTTCAGGATTGTAATTGGCCCCTACCCATTGGTGTTTCCAACTGATAATCCAATTATTATCCTTATACGTAAGGGCCGCCACATGAGAGAAATTCTGTCCTTTATTTTCTGGCGTGATGGAATTTCCATAAAAAAAGGTTCCCGTCCAGAAGCTATTCGCGGAGGCCAAATTATATTCAAAACCAATGTCTCGGTTATATGGCTGAAAGCCATTTTGACGCTGTAAATCCGTATCGATGAAGGATTGTTTATTCACCATATAAACGCCGATGTTTGAGCGCGCGAATAATTTTCGTTGGAACGCCATCATCGAATAATTTTGCGTAGGAACCCCCTTCGCCTCGATGCGCTCCGATTGTACATTTAACACCCCAATCCGCCAGTCATTCGTTAATTTTCCACTCAGACGAGCCCCATAGGTAATGGGCGTTTGCTCGTAAATTCCCGTCTTAGTATTGAGTGCCAAACCGATGCGTCGTGAAAAGAATGGCCGAACGGTTTCGGAACCGAAGCCATCAAATAGGTCCGAGTTTTCGATAAAAAATTGACGTTTCTCCGGGTAAAATAGTTCAAATCGATCCAAATTCGTTTGCTGGCGATCTACATCAACCTGCGAAAAATCCGGATTCAAGGTCATATCTAAATTCAAACTCGAACTGACCGCGACTTTAATATCTCCTCCGATCTGGGTGCGCGTGGAGGTGGGGTCCTTGGATTCGTAATTGGCCGAAACGCCGTTCAAAATATACGGAATGACCGAAATGTTTTGTTTGGGCGTAGGCGGTGGCGTATCCCAAACGAGTACACCCGCATAGGCGAGCGTGGCAGTGGGAAATTGACGGGGTACCGGCGCCCAGGCTGATTTCTCCTTCGCCTTTAAATCCAAGCGAGAAAAATTTATCCCCCAACGTGTGGCATCTCCTTTATAACGAATGGATTTAAAGGGAATCGCAGCCTCCCAAATCCAGGAATTTTTCCGATAACTCGTCGCAGATTCCCATTTATTATCCCAGTTTAAATTCATTTTCACTCCCTCAGACATTTGTCCATCCCATTGTGCACCAGCCGCATTAGCGCCGAAAGAAAAACCGGTAGTTTTGTCATCAAAGGTGTCAATGAACACTAAAAAATTATCATTATTCCCAAACGAGAAATCACGTTTGAGTGATTCAACGACGTAATTCGATTCCGATTGAAGAAAACATTCTGCCGAAATATAGAGGTATTTGTCATCATAGGTCATTTTGACATCCGTACGAACTTTCGAACATAGGGTATCAAAAGGCGTACACATCGCAAAATCACTTACCGCGGCGGCCGATAACCAAGCCTGTTCATCCAAATTACCATCGATTTTCAAGGCACCCGTGGACCGAGTAATGTGCATTTTAAAATTTTCATTTTTCTTTTGGGCTAAAAGACCGCCGGAAAAAAATACAATAAGAAAAGAGATCAGTAAATATTGTTTCATAGTCCTGGTTTACACATTTATGCAAAGGTAATCGAAAAATCGAATCTTGCTGTCCGTCTTATGGGGATGGCCCAGCCCAAAAGATTTTTTTACCGGATACACGAAAATCATTTTGCTTGTTTTATTTTTGTAGATCTAAAAGGATTAACATTATGGGAAGAGCATTTGAATTTAGAAAGGCCAGAAAATTTAAACGCTGGGGCCAAATGGCCAAAACGTTTACCAAAATAGGCAAGGACATCGTCATCGCCGTGAAAGCGGGAGGTGGAGACCCATCCTCTAATTCACGTTTACGAGCTATCATTCAGAATGCGAAGGCCGTTAATATGCCTAAGGATAATGTGGAAAGAGCCATCAAACGTGCCACTTCCAAGGATCAAGAGGATTATAAAGAAATTGTATATGAAGGATATGCCTTACACGGCATCGCCATCCTTGTCGAAACGACGACGGATAACATCAACAGAACCGTGGCTAATATCCGTTCTTCTTTTACCAAATGTGGAGGTAGTTTAGGAACCCAAGGGATGTTGGACTTTATTTTCACTCGGAAATCCGTCTTCAAAATTGCAGCCAAAGCCGATATCGATTTGGAGGAATTGGAATTCGACTTAATCGACTTAGGCGGAGATGAAGTGTTTTTAGATGAAGAAACGAATCAAATTAACATTTACGGTGAATTTACGGCCTTTGGCGCCATCCAGAAATTCTTGGAAGAAAAAGGCTATGAATTAATGGGGGCGGACTTTGAACGAATTCCACATGAAACGAAGGATTTAACAGATGCACAAATCGCAGATGTCGAAAAACTCATCGAACGACTCGAAGACGATGAAGACGTGCAAATGGTCTATCACAATATGGGATAAAACAAAAAAGCACCTTCCGGTGCTTTTTTTATTTCTTTATTAATCGATACAAATAAGGTGCTTTATGCGCGCCGCCTGAATATTTTTTCTCGATGCGTTCGAGAATATCCAAGGACAACATTTTGCGCTGGAAATTCGTCCGAACCAAAGATTTGCCTAAAATGGTTTCATAGACACTTTGCACGTCCGACATCGTAAACGTATCCGTCAATAAATTAAAGGCGACAAGTTTCATATCGAGGCTCAAGCGCAATTGCTCCAGGGCAAATTGCAAAATCTCCGCATGGTCCAAAAACAATTCACCCACCTCCTGAATATCCTTCCATGCATACGCATCAGACAAATTCCCTACGTTCACATTTACCTTTTCAAAATCAACCAAAGCAAAATAACCCGTTGTAATAAATCGGCCTGAAATCCAATCAAAATCGTCCTGGGTGCGGCCCATTTTATCCCCCACTTCCTTATGCTGTTTTTTTGCCTGTTGAATTCTTTTTAAGCAACCAAAGGTGTGAAATTGTTCTAAATAAATATCCGACAGGCCAGTGCGTTCCAATAAAACGCGCTTGGCCGCCGCATCTAAATCTTCATGGACCCCCACAAAACCACCGGGTAAAGACCAAATGTCTGTATGATTAAATCGAAGCGTTAATACTTTTAATTGGTTTTCATGAAATCCAAAGATGACACAATCAACCGAAATTCCTGGCATCCACTCGCCAGACGCGTAGTTATTTAAAGCCATTAAGGGTTACGTTTTATAAATTCTTTAATTTTTAGAGCAAAAATGGGATAGCCTTTTTCATTTAAATGCAAGCGATCCGCGACAAAAATATCTTGCATCAAAGTGCCATCCGGCAAATAAAATGGGGAATGCATATCCAACACAAAGCGGTTTTTTTGCCCCTTACTGTAGGTGGCAATGATCGCATTAAGGGCCTTTTGCTGATGGACCATGACTTGTCTGGCCAAACTTGGTCGAATGGAAACAAATACCAATTTAGTTTGGGGCAATACGATGGCTAATTTTTCTGAAAACAATTTATATTCCGCCGCAATTTCCTCCGGACTTTGGCTCTTCCATAAATCATTATCTCCCTCATATAAAAACACCCAAGAAGGTTCATATTTGACCACCATGCGGTCAAAATAATACAAAGCATCTAATAAAGTCGATCCCCCAAAACCCCGATTAATCGCCGGAATTCCAGCCATATCCGTAGTAAAGGTCTTCCATAAGCGAAAACTCGAACTGCCGATAAACAGTTTTTGACCTTTGGCTGGCATCACGATGGAATCCTGTTTTTCATAATCCAGAATTTCTTTTTCGAAGGCATGTTGACCCATCACCACATGTCCGACAAAAATTAAAAATAATACAAGCTTTTTCATCTTATTCATTTGGATATACTAAACCGATTTCTGCCCGAATCTGATCCAATAAACCGATCAGTTCCTGGCTAAATTGATGCGTCATCAACGCATTTTCTGTCTTTCCCGCACGCAAATCATCTTGGACCGCATCCGCCTCATAACTATATCCCCAACCTAATCGCTCCGTTTCAAAAACCGTATCCACTTGAGATTCGCCTTCATACACCGACAAGGTAATCCCCTTCGTCTCATGAAAACGACCATGCATGAAAATTTTACCTAAGGATCCGTAAATGGTACATGTCGTATCCGTTTGCGCGGCAAAGGTAGAAAACAAGGTCGCTGTGGCGCCCGACGCATATTTCGTCGCGATGGAACAATTCATGTCTACGCCTGATCCTGTCAAAACACCCGTTGCCTTTAACTCCAAAGGATTTCCTAAAACCAATTTGGAAATAAACAAAGGATAAATCCCAATGTCCATCAGCGAGCCTCCTGTCAAATAAGGATTAAACCAACGCGCCTCCACGTTATAAGGCAATTTGATACCAAAATCCGCTTCTAAATGTAGGATATCACCGATGACGCCCGAGGCTAGTAATTCTTTTAATTTGACAATCGACGGATGAAAACGCGTCCACAATGCCTCCATCAAAAAGATGTTTTTTTCACGGGCTTTAGCAATCATTTTTGCCACTTGGCCTGAATTAATCGCGAAGGCTTTTTCACATAATACCGGCAATCCTGCATCCAAACACAACAACGTATGTTCATAATGCAAGCCGTGTGGAGACGCAATATACACGACATCAATCTCGCCACTGGCAAGCATCGACTCGTAACTTCCGTAAACTTTCACGTCTTTCGAATAATGAGAAGCAAATTCTTCTGCTCGCTTGATGTCTCGAGATGAAACCGCAGCTAAATAGCCATTGGAAACATAGGCTAAATCATCAGCAAATTTGCGGGCAATGCCTCCGCATGCTAGAATACCCCAACGAATGGGTTGATCAATTTTCATAATAGGTTTATTTTAATCGTTTAGACTAAATTATTTAATAAAGTCTCTACTTGTTCCAAATCTACCGCCGGAAAGTTCGCAATGCGGATTTGGGTTTCCTTCATCTTTCCATATCCAGCCCCGATCACCATCCCACTTTTCTCCTGCACACGGGCAATCACCTGCCCTGCTAATTCTTTGCAATTTAAAACAGCCACCGTCGCAGAACGATGTGATTCCTTCTCCACAAATATGTCGAATTGATCCGATTTACTGGCAAAATCATATATCAATTTCGCCTTTTTATCCGTCTCTTTTCGCATCACATCCACCCCGATTCGGTTAAAATCCTCCGCCACTTTCCCCAAGACATAAATGGCCATCACGTTTGGTGTTTCAGGCGTTTCAAACTTCAAATAATTTTCCCAGAGACTCGGCAAGGAATGATAAGTCCCTACAATCCCCTCATGCTTTTTCATGCGATCCGCCTTTTCCAGCATCGCCTCGTTCGCAAACCAAACCCCCAAACCGGCCGGCATGCCAAAGGCCTTTTGGACCGAGAAAAATGCGGTATCCACCAGCGAATAATCTAAGTTTGGATAGGGCGCCGAAGAAACCATGTCCACGGCCACAAACTTATTTTTATTTGATTTTTTTAATTTATGAATTTCGGCCGAACGCATTTGAACACCGGAACTGGTTTCATTGGCGGTGCAACAAATCAGCTCCGCATATTCCGGAACTTCCACTTCCGATGCATCAAATCCCTCCCCAAATGGCTTGTGTTGCGCATTCGCGAACTTGTGTAATTCCTTAGAAAAGTCGAAGAATTTTTTCGAAAATGAGCCATTCACTAAATGAAAACTCTCATGCTCGACCGAGCTCATTAAAATACGCTCCCAAATTTCCGTCGCCGAACCCGTGAATAAAATCGCATGGCTGGTAGGAAGATTAAAGAGGATGCGTAATTGCTCGGCGGTATGTTGGTATATCTTCCGAAAAGTAGATGAACGATGAGAAATCGACCCCAAATGCTGACGAAAAGCCTCTTGATAATGCCCTTCCACCGTAGGAAAAAGAGCAGCCGGACCCGGCGTAAAAAAGGTGGTATTCATCGTGCTCATTTAGTATAACATTCTAAATTTGATGGTATTATCGATTAATTTCAATTCATTCACAATTTCCTCCGAATATTCCTTCGCCACATCCGTAATCACATAGCCTGTTTGCTCGGTAGTTTTTAAGTATTGCCCGATAATATTTACTTGGTATTTCGCAAACACATTATTGATCTGCGCCAAAATCCCCGGCACATTATGATGAATGTGCAATAAACGATGGGCATTTTCCAAAGGCGGCAATTGCAATTCCGGGAAATTGACCGATCCATAGGTGCTTCCATTGTTCATGAATTGCAATAATTTCGTTGGAACAAATTCCCCAATATTCGCTTGCGCCTCCTCGGTAGAACCGCCAATATGTGGCGTTAAAATCACGTTTGGTAAGCCTCGCAATTCATTGATAAATTCTTCATCATTCGTTTTGGGCTCGTAAGGGAACACATCGATGGCCGCACCCCAAACTTTCCCCGATTTAATCGCTTCGACCAATGCCGGAATTTCCACCACATGGCCACGTGATAAATTCAAAAAGATGACATTATCCTTCATCCAAGAAAGTTCCTGAGCGCCGATGATATTCGTGTTCGACTTCCGACCATCCACATGCAAACTCACAAAATCAGCCAGGCCGAAAAGCTCTTTCAAAGACTTACATTTCTTCGCATTTCCGAGGGCCAATTTATCCACCGCATCGTAAAAATATACCTCCATACCCAAAGCCTCCGCAATCACGGATATCTGAGTACCTATATTCCCATAGCCCACTAAACCGATTTTCTTCCCCCGAATTTCAAAGGAATTCGTAGCCGATTTATCCCAAACGCCGGCATGCATCTTCGTAGATTTTTCGAAAATATTACGGGTCAACATGACCATTAAGCCAATCGACAATTCCACCACACTTCGCGTATTCGAATAAGGGGCATTAAATACGGCGATCCCGCGATTCTCACACTCGGCTAAATCCACTTGGTTCGTACCGATGCAAAAAGCACCCACACACATTAAGCGTGCCGCATTCGGATGCGACAAAACCTTTTTGGTTACATTCGTCTTCGAACGCAATCCCAAAATAGACACGTCCTTAATTTTTTCGATTAATTCATCCTCATCCAAAGCGCCCTTCAATAATTCCACTTGGAATCCCTCTTTCTTAAATGCACTCACCGCAGCCGGATGCACATTTTCGAGAAGCAACACTTTAATCCTTGATTTCGGATACGATTGCGCCCGACTCAAACCATTTAAATATAAAAATTCATCCAAAGAAGGAACCACAAAATCCGCTTTATCGGTCACTGCTTTCCGAGACACATTCTCCGTAAAAGCAAAAAACTTATTCGCTAAACCTGCCTCCCGCAATTCATAATCCGTATAGCCATCCCCGATCACAAATACCTCGCCATCTAAGGCCAAGGACTGTAATAATTTAACTTTCCCACGATCTTGAGACAATAAATTCGAGGTATCATAGCCCGTAATTTCACCCGATTCATCGTAGGTAAAGGTATTCGCATACACATGGTCCGCGGCGATGCCCATTTCTTCGACGACAGGAACGATGAAATCCTTGAATCCGCTAGAAACGATTAATATTTGATCCGCAAATTCCGCCAAAAAGGGTTTGTTGCGTTTAAAAGATTCGGAGATTTTACCTTTTAAAAACTGAATTAATTGGTCTACATGGGAACGATTGGCGGGCAATAATGCCACACGATCACGTAAAGAATCAGCAAACGAATATTCCCCCACCATGCCTTTGTCGGTGATTTCACGAATTTTCCCCACGATATCCGCTTGCTTCGAACTGCCTTGTAGGGCAATATTCGCTAACTCATCAAGCCCCTCCACCTTTGTAAACGTGCTATCAAAGTCGATGACAATGGTTAATTGATCTGTTGTATTAGGATGTATATTCATATTTCATCAAATTCTAAACCAATCGACCGCTCGTTCCTCCGACCAAGTTTGACCCCGGTAATTCTTTGGAAAAAAGCCACAATGTCCGCCTGTTTTTGGGATTTCTACATGGACAAAATCCCACGCAGAGGCCTGTTGGACAGGAAGGCATTCCGCCGATAAAAATGGGTCGTTTTTGGCATTTATTATTAACGTTTCCACGCGAATCTTATCCAAAAAATACAGCGAACTATTTTGTTCATAATAGTCCTCCGCATCCCTAAACCCATGCAATGGCCCCGTGATCACATCATCAAAATCCTTTAATGTCCGTATTGAAGTAAGCATATCTGCCGTAATTTCGTTTGGAAAACGAAGCGACTTCTCTTTTACTTTTTGAACCAGCGTTTTTAAAAATCGATGTGTGTAGAGGCGGTTTTCCCAGGTAGCTAATCGTTTGCTACTGCTAGAAAGGTGTAAAGGTACGGAAAATGCCACAGCTTTTCGAATGAAATGTGGAGGATTTTCACCTTGTTCTCCCAGCCATTTGAGGGTCATGTTGCCCCCTAAACTAAATCCAGCTAGATAAATATCCTTGGCTCCGCGAGCAGCCAAGGAATGAATAATGAAATCCAAATCATCCGTGGCCCCACTATGATAAAAACGCAGGTTGCGATTCATTTCTCCCGAACAACTCCGATAATTCCAAGCCAAGGCATTAAATCCTTGTCCCAAAAACGCATTCACTAAACCCAGCACATAATGCCGATCACTACTTCCTTCCAATCCATGCGACACAATAATCCAAGGTTTTTCGGAAGCCTCTTGCGATTGTGTATACCAATCGACATCCAAAAAATCCCCATCCGGCAATTCAAGCCTTTCTCTTATGGGAACAAAACCAGGTAAAATCTTCCTAAAAAGCGAAGGATAGATGCTTTGAGAATGGCCATCGGGCAACCAAAAAGGCGAAGCATGCGGTAAATTCGAATGGACAACTGGCACAAATAATTAAATAAAAAAGTCCGGAATTAATTGATTTTCAGGCGTATTAGGATTCACCCGATAGGAGGAAAAATCGCTGACCCCTTCTTCGGCTAGGACCTCCTCATCGATGTAAAAATGTCCAGAAACACTTTTGGCATCTCGTTGCAATATCGCTGCAGCCGCATCTGCCATGATGCTGGGTTTACGCGCTAATTGCAACATTTGCGCATTTCCGATCGCAAATTCAATCGCCGCGGTGGCTATAATGGTTTTTGGCCAAAGCGCGTTAAATGCTACTTTGCCCTTAAATTCCGCCGACATCCCCAAGGTACAAAGCGACATCCCAAATTTCGCCATCGAATAGGCCACATGGTTTTCAAACCAGCGTGCTTCCACGTTTAATGGAGGCGATAAAGTAAGAACATGGGGATTTTCAGATTTTAATAAATGAGGCAAGCAAGCCTGCGCACATAAAAAAGTACCTCGTGCATTCACCTGATGCATGAGGTCATATTTTTTCATATCGGTTTTTAACGTGCCGGTCAACTGAATCGCCGATGCATTATTAATCAAGATATCGATCCCGCCAAATCGAGCCACCGCTTTTTCCACGGCCGCCAAAACCTGATTTTCATCACGAATATCCACGATGCAAGGTAAGGCCTGTCCGCCCAAGGCCTCGATTTCTGCCGCAGCAGAATAAATGGTGCCCGCTAATTTAGGATGGGGCTCAGCGGTTTTAGCCGCGATAACGATGTTTGCGCCTTCTGACGCTAGTTTTTTGGCAATTTCCAAGCCGATGCCCCGCGAGGCACCGGTGATAAATACGGTTTTGTTTTTGAATGACATTTGGCTATAATTTATTCTTCAACTAAATTACGATTTTCTTACAAAGAAGGATACAAATTAAAATTTGCATTGTACTTTTGTGAATTAAATTTTACGCGTACCACGAAATGATCATACCCTTTAAATCTGTCAGTATATCCCATCGCACGGCCCCGCTCACCATTCGTGAGACGGTTGCCTTGAATGAAGAAGAAAGCAGAGCTTTTGCGATTAAATGCAAAGACCTTTTTGGGATAAATGAATTGTTGATCGTCTCGACCTGCAACCGCACCGAGTTGTATTACACCGCCAAAGAAAGTATTTCCGAGCAATTAGTTAAGGCCCTTTTAATCGAAAAAGGCATCGAGGTAAGCCCTGAATTTTTAAATTATTTCAAACATTTTGAGGATACGATTGATTCGATGCGTCATTTGTTTGAGGTGGCTACCGGCTTGCAATCGAAGGTCGTTGGGGATCTTCAAATACCAAATCAGATTAAAAAAGCGTACCAACAGGCCGCTGACCTCAATATGGCCGGCCCCTATTTGCATCGCTTAATGCATACCATTTTTTATTCCAACAAACGCGTAGCCCAAGAAACCTCCTTCCGGGATGGGGCCGCTTCTGTTTCCTATGCGACAGTGGCTTTGGCCGAAGAATTATCTCAAGCGATTCCACAACCGAAGGTATTAATTTTGGGCTTAGGGGAAATCGGACGCGATGTTTGCAAAAACATGGAGGAAAAGGAATTCGCCGAGTTTACCGTGATGAACCGGACCCTAGAAAAAGCCGAAAAAATCGCGCAAGGAAAACCTTTCCGCGTGGCCCCTTTTGAGGATTTATGGCAAGAAGTGGAGAAGGCAGACATTATCATTTCCTCAGTTAGGACCGAAAATCCGATCATCACCCTGGATGAAATCAAAAAATTGCAAGTACTTTCCTTTAAGTATTTCATCGATTTATCTGTGCCACGAAGCATCGAAGAAGGGATCGAAAAGAATCCGGGGATCTTGTTATACAACATCGATTCTTTGCAAGAGCGCGCCGACGAAGCCTTAGCCGCACGCATCGCCTCGATTCCAGATGTCAAAGTCATCATCGAGGAAAGCATTGTGAGTTTCAATGATTGGTCGAAGGAAATGGAAGTTTCTCCTACTATTCATAAATTAAAAAATGCCCTCGAGCAAATCCGGAAAGACGAAATCAATCGCCATATAAAAGGATTAAGCGCAGAAGAGGTCGAAAAATTAGAAAAAATTACGGCGAATTTGGTTCAAAAAATCATGAAGCAGCCAGTGATTCATTTAAAAGCCGCTTGTAAGCGCGGTGAATCCGAAAAAATGATTGATGTCTTGAACGATTTGTTCAACCTCGATCAAGTCGAAGCCCTCGAATCCTAACAGCCTTTCCCGTGGACAGCAAAATCCTAATGGCCCTGGCCCGCTACTGCGCCTATCAGGAACGTTGTGTTCAGGAAGTACAAACCAAAATGGCAGACCTAGGACTTATGCCTTCAGACTTCCCAGATTACCTCCAATGGCTAGCGGAAAACAATTACCTACATGAAGGTCGATTCGCAGAAATATATGTTCGTTCGAAATTCAATCAGAAACATTGGGGCCGACAAAAAATCAATTTTGAATTACGCAAACGAGGAATTTCAGAATCGTTGGTTCTTTCCGCCTGGGAATCTATTACCGATAACACCTATACGGAACAATTAAACCAGTTGATCCGTAAAAAAAAGGCCTCTTTGAAATCAGGAACGCCGGTCCAAATGTATCAAAAATGCGTCCTTTATTCCCAATCCAAAGGCTATGAAATCAACCTCATTCACCAGCATGTAAAAGAGATATTTGCTGAGGATCGAGCCAAAGCAGACTAGCCAATGGTCGTGCAATCTAGCTTTTCATGATACTCGAATTCGAATCTGGCTTTGAAAAAATGACAAGGACTTGATTTTCAAATCCTTGGAATGAGAATTTCAATATGCAAAAATTAGCCAAGCTAGATTTTGCGACTATGTAAAATATGTATACCTTTGGCACATGAATTTTGAAAACAAAACGTATTACATCGCATATTACGCAGGATATTATCGCCTGGGATAGCCGGTGTGTAGGTTTTTGATATAACTTATGTACAACCGGCAAATCGTCGGTTTTTTTGTTTTATGAGCATACACATAGCTACAGCTTCGCGCTTAGAATCAGTCGAGGAATACTATTTCTCCACCAAACTTAAGGAAATCGCTTCCCTCCGAGCGGCAGGAATTCCTGTGATTAATTTGGGCATCGGAAGCCCTGATTTAGCACCCTCCAACGAGACCATTCAGGCCTTGACCCAAAGTGCGGCTAATCCGGCCAATCATGCCTATCAAAGTTACCAAGGCATTCCGGCCTTGCGCCAGGCATTTGCCAATTTTTATGCGAAACACTATGCGGTTTCTGTCGATTGGAACCAAGAGGTTTTGCCCTTAATCGGTTCCAAAGAAGGCATTATGCACATCGCCATGGCCTATTTAGAACCAGGGGACGAAACCTTAATTCCGAATCCGGGTTACCCCACTTACCAAGCGGCCTGTGCGCTGGCAGGTGCCACGGTGAGGAATTATGAATTATCGGAAGAAGGAAATTGGTTGCCCGATTTAGAAGCGCTGGGCCAACAAGACCTCAGCCGGGTGAAAATTATGTGGGTGAATTATCCGCACATGCCGACGGGTGCGAAGGCAGATGCTACATTTTTTACGCGCTTACGAGATTTTGCGATAGAGCACACTATTTTGTTGGTGAACGACAATCCATATAGTTTTATATTAAACGAAAATCCGATTTCGATGCTGTCGATTCCGGGCATGAAAGACGTGGCGATCGAATTAAATTCCTTGTCGAAATCGCATAATATGGCCGGTTGGCGTATCGGTGCGGCGATCGGGAAAGCTGAGTTTTTACAACCGGTGATGAAGTTTAAGTCGAACATGGATTCCGGTATGTTTTTACCCTTGCAAGAAGCGGCGGCGAAGGCTTTAGAAGCGGATGTAACATGGTTCGAAAATCAAAACAACTTATATAAAGAGCGACAAAAATTAGTATTTCAATTACTCGATTTACTTGATTGTCGCTATGACCCAGCTCAAACGGGCATGTTCGTTTGGGCGAAAGTACCCGATGAATTTTCATCAGGCTATGCTTTATCGGATAAAATTTTAGCCGAAAATGCTGTTTTTATAACTCCTGGAGGGATTTTTGGCTCACAAGGAAATGGCTATGTTCGTATATCCTTATGTGCTAAAGAACAGGTTTTTGAAGAAGCAATTCAGCGAATAAACACACATTCAAATGGGAAATAAGAAAGTTGGCATCATCGGTATCGGATTAATAGGTGGTTCCATCGCAAAAGCGCTGCGGAGTCGTGCATGGGCAACGAAGCTCTGGGGTGTGGACGCGAACCCAACTCATGCGAAAAAGGCTCTCGAATTAGGTTTAGTGGATCAGATGGCCACGCTGGAAGAGGCGATGGCGGAGATGGACGTGGTGGTCTGCGCCGTCCCGGTGGAGAATTTGGTCGGTATTTTACCTGGTATCATGGATGCGTTGAAACCTGGCCAAATTGTGATCGAAGTAGGATCCACGAAAACACCGGTCTTTGAGGCATTAAAAAATCACCCGAAACGGGCGCAATTTGTTTCTACACACCCGATGGCCGGAACGGAATTTTCGGGTCCTGAAGCCGCGGTGGAAGGTTTATTTACGGGAAAACGTGGGGTAATTTGCGATAAGGAAATGAGTTCGCCGGAGGCTTTGGCAACGATTGAAAACTTATACGAAGAGGGATTAGGAATGCAATTAATTTACATGGGTTCCATCGAACATGATGTGCATACGGCTTATATATCCCATATTTCGCATATTTGTTCTTTTGCTTTGGCGAATACGGTCTTGGAAAAAGAGAAAGATGAAAAGCGCATTTTCGAGTTGGCCTCAACCGGTTTTGAATCCACCGTTCGTTTAGCCAAATCGTCTCCGGAGACATGGAGTCAGATTTTTCATCAGAATCAAGAAAACCTATTGGACGTGCTGGATGAATACATCAATACCTTGTTGAAATACAAGGAACTTATGCTTTCAGGCAGCTACGATACGCTTAAAGACGAGCTAAAAAAGGCGAATGATATTAGTCGGATTTTGGGCGCCAAAAAATAATTATTTCTTTTTCTTTTTCGCAAATACGCAATCTTCCGGTTTCGACTTAATAAAATAGGATTTAAAATTCGATGCGCTGGGATTCATGCAACCTTCTAAATTTAAAATTTCGATATTTTTAAATTCGACGGGATGGCTTTCGCTTTGCAAAGAAATGTATCCTTGAGTTAGTAATTGGCCTTTTTGACCAAAAATAACATCTTGTCCGCTCACATTTCCACCGCCGATTTGCGGTTTTTGGTAGGAAAGTACGAGTTGACCGTTGGATATATGTTGCACTAAGGAATCTCCGAACACCCGCACTTCTGCTTGTACCCATTGATCCCCATGATAGGTTTCAGAGGTCGAATTAATGCAGTGCGGCGTGAATAATTTTCCATTCATTTCTACATTCGTTCCTGGGGTACAAAGATTACAGGTCGTTCGTTTATCCTTGCCGTTGCCGCCTAATAATTGCACTTCGATGGATACGGGAAAATCTTGATTTTTACCCATGGTTTCGGGTGCCTGGCCATGAATCATGATGCCAGAATTACGCGTAGCCCATCCGGGTCCTTGATTTGCTTGTTCCCCTACAAAGCGGTAATCTAAGCGGATGCGGTAATATCCATAGGGATTTTTAAAAAACAAATGGCCAAAGCGCTCGTTAAACGCATCATAGGCATCATAGCGTACCACAATTTTACCATCCTCGACACGGAAGGTGTTTCCGAAATTTTCACCGGATGGATAGTTTCGGATTTTGGGGGTCCAACCGCTTAGGTCTTTTCCGTTAAATAGAGATTCCCATTTTTCTTGAGAAGTATTTTGTGCTCCCGCAGCAAAACAGAGAAATAAGGCAATGGCTGTGTACTTGATCATAAGTTAAATTTGTTTAGTAAGTATTTTCCGAGTTTTTTCCCCTGTTCCTGTCCCGAGGTGATTCCATCTTTGAAATGAATTCCACCATAAAATCGAGATATGCTAGCCTCTTCGGCGGCATGATGAAACGAAGAGAAGGAACGAGATGGGATTCCATAGCGCATTTCTACGGTATCCGTATAGGCGATGTTGTCCCCTAATAGTTTGGTTAATAAGGTAGCGGCGGTGCTTGAAACCGTTGAGTGACCACTTGGGTATTCAGGAAAGGGAGGTGTTTGTAAAAAAGGTTTCCAAGTTGGGTCAATTAATTTCCGAATCGCAGTTTCTGGACGAATTCGATTGGAATGATATTTTTCTCGCCAACAAATCCAGAAGGCATCCAATAAGCCTATCGAAAGCACGGTTCTCACCAGTAAACTTGGGCCAAAGGATAATTTCTTTTGTGCACAAACGATCCCCGAAATACCCATCCAATGAGCCCCCGGAGAGATTTTTTTAACGCCGATCAACAAATGGCCATTATCCGACAAAGCAAAAGGATTACAATCCCAAAAAGCGGCAATTTTGCGTTCATCTTCTTTTTTCCCAGCCTGATACACCTCATCAGATGCCTGATAAAAAGTCGAATTTTTCGTTTTAGAAAAAGGAATAGGTGCCTGAATTTGCAAAGATGTTAATAAGGAATCTTGCAGCGTGTAGGGACGAATACTAGAAAAATAAGGTTCCACTGCCGCAAAATAGCCGGGCGGGGTGGGATACCATTTTCCCTCTACTTTACTGGGCGTATAGCGAGGGAAATTGCTAATTTTATTATAGCGATCCGCTTTGGCATAACCTAAAATAATCGGGCTAATTTGGCTGGCAATGACCTGCGATTTCTCAATCACTTCGCTGTCGAAACCTTGATTTCGTAAGGAATCCACATATTTTTGTTTCCATGCCTTCATCATGCCACCGGAGGGTTGCATTCGCGAGGAAATATCCATCATGGTGAATAAGGAGGCCAAAGCAGGATCAGCACCTGTAAAATCCAAGGACGGCAGACTAGGAAAATCGTTTAATTGCTGATGAATTGCAGGCAATTTTGGGTCTTGAGCCACATAGGTCGCATAAGCCCCTAAGCAGGCATAGGAATAAAAGCGCATGGCCAAAGGGGGATTCGATACATCATGAATCATGAGTTCAGTCATTTCACCTAGGACTTTATCCACTTCCGTCCCCGAGATTTCAGCGGGTTTGGGCTTGGAACATGCCAGCAGGCAGCACATGAGAAAAAGGATAATTGATTTTATTTTCATCCCTATTTGATCTGAAAAGATTGAATCCCTTGTTGATTTAGCCCAAACATCCACCGTTTCCCATCCTGGAGTACTGAACGCACATCGCCCTTCAGCCAGAGTCCATTTTGTTTTTGAGGAATGGATTTAAATCCTAAGCGGCCGTCCCCTTGGACAAGCAAGCCATAATTGGCATCCATTTTACCTAAACGTAATTTGGCCTGAAAGATATTTCCACAGAGCAATAAATCTTTTTTGCCATCCTGATTAAAATCCAATACATTGATCGTAAAGATGGGGGCATATTGGATTTCTTGAGGCAATGGAATCGCTTCGAATTTTCCGGATTTGGAAAGACTAAAGAGAGATGTTTTTAGATTATTGGCGACCCATATTGGGGCATCTTTTAATTCATCCTCGGTAAAGACATCTTTAAATTCCGCTTCTGCGAAACTTTGGTAATCCGTAAATCGGGTTCGCATGATGCTCATTTGATCCAATAATTCATCACGGGTCATAAACGGCACTTTTTTTCCCTTCACATAATAGGTAAGAATGGGGTCGATCGAACCATTGCCATCGATATCCTTTCCATATAATTCCAAAGGTTCCTTTTCAGAGGCCTTTAACTGCGAATTCAGGCCTAGGTTTCCGATGAATAATTCAGGTTTTCCATCGCCATTCAGATCTTCCACGAGTAGTTTATTCCAAAATCCTTTCGGTGAATTTTCGAAGAAATCACGGGTTATTTCATTGGCCTTGAATCCTTGTAGGGAGAATATCCGGACAGGCATAAATTCCCCAACGAGAATTAATTCAGACTTCCCATCCCGATTTAAATCGGCAAATGCGGCATCCGAAACCATGCCGGCTTGCTGGATGGCAGGGAATTTTTGAGAGACATCGGTAAATTTCCCTTTGCCGTCATTTTGTAAGATAAAGCTAGTCGGGGTACTCGGATATTTCCCGGGAATGACACGGGCACCCACAAATAAATCAGGTAATTGATCCCCGTTCAAATCTATTTTTTCTATACAGGATTTGCTGCCTAAAATTTGAGGCAAAGCCCCTTCCCTAAATGTCCCATGTCCATCATTTAGATACATATGATCCATTAATAATGGGTCATCTTCGTCTAAATTGGCATAACCGCCCGCGGCGATATATAGATCTTGGTCCTGATCCCCATCCACATCTAAAAAGATAGCATCTCCTACCTCCACACCCTCGGGCAAAGGGAATCGCTTTTTTTGATAATTTCCATTCGATTTTTGAAGGAAAAGTGAGGAATTGGTTCCGGAGGAGCCGCCGACAAACACATCCAATAAACCATTTTTGTCCACATCAGCAGAGGCAAGAATAGGCCCGGAAAATGACATAGGCATGACCAATTGGGTTTGACGCTTAAAATCATTCACATCTGAAAGGACAAAAGATGCATCCAAGCCTTTGCTAGGCCTAAAAAAATTCTCTAAAGTCGATGAATAGGTCCATGACGTTTGGGCATCACGTTCGAAGATGGAGATTTGGGTATCTACTTTCTGCGGCTTAAGCACCTGCATTTTAGCTGAATTCCAGACGATTCGAATCGAGTCTAGCTTTGAATTCTGCCCTAATCCGATGTGTAAGATAGGGCTCACATTGGATTGGAAACCACGGTACAAATTTTGTTCAAAAAATTGGGTTTGGCCTTTTTGAAATACCCAAATTTTAGCTCCTAAACCCAGGCTATTTTCCCCAAGGCCGTGGAGATTAAGGTCAAGAAAATGATTTTCTTTTTTGACTAGGTTACTTTTGTTTTCATAGATGAAGGCCGCCTGATTGATGTTATTCACAATCAATTCTAAATCTCCATCCTGATCTAAGTCGGCGTAGGCCGCACCATTGCTATTCGAGGCGCGGTCCAATCCCCAAGGTTTGGAAACTTGTTTAAAGGCCTCATTAGGCCGATTTTTAAACATGTAATTATGCACATTCGAGGCGGGCATTTTCTGAACTAATTCCAATACATTTTCTCGCTGGATGGAGCTTTGATTATTTTGAACATAGTCGCCCATGTATTTTAAAAAATCCAAATTGGTATAATCGCGTAAGTAGCCATTGGTGATGTACAAGTCTTTCCATCCATCGTTGTCATAATCGGCGAACAAGGCACTCCAACTCCAATCGGTATTCGATACACCTGCACTTTGGCCCACTTCTGAAAAATTAACCTTGTTCGATCCTCGTTCGGGTCCTTGATTTAATTGCAACATGTTTCGCATGTATTGATGTCCGAAACCCACATTGACATTGAAATTAAATTTTTCATAATTGTCAGGTGCCATTAATAATTTCTGTCTCAAATTATCTTCTGGAAGCATGTCGAGGGTAAAAATGTCAGGTGATAAATCATTGTTGACATCTGCAATATCATTTCCCATGGAGAAATGAGAAAAATGACCCATGCTTTGATTCATGGTATTTTTAAAGCCTTTCCCAGCCTGATTGATGTATAAAAAATCAGGGATAGTGTAGTCGTTTGAGACATAA
Source organism: uncultured Cytophagaceae bacterium (assembly GCA_903907745.1). Taxonomy (GTDB): domain Bacteria; phylum Bacteroidota; class Bacteroidia; order Cytophagales; family Spirosomataceae; genus Aquirufa. The sequence goes on from CAIVPF010000003.1 coordinate 22,453, forward strand.
AAATCGGGCCAGCCGTCTTGATTGATATCTGAAATCCCAACGGCCAAACCATAGGATAAAGCGGAACTTTGAATACCTAAGGCTTTCGTTTTGAGGATAAATTTCCCGCCCTTACCCGGGTTTTCAAAAAATTGTAAGCCACTGTTTTGATCTTCTTTTCCGAGTAAATCGGCGGTACTTGCTTCATCTAAGACGGGAAGAGATTTGGGATTATGATTCACGAGAATCATATCTAAGTCTTGGTCACGATCATAATCGAAGAAAACGGCTTGGGTACTATTCGCGGGGCTATCTAGGCCATAGGCGGCGGCTTGGTCGATGAAGGTGGGATTTCCTGCAGCGTCATTTCCTTGGTTGATGAAAAATTGGTTTCGTTTTTTTTCTGGGGGTAAATTTCCTGAATAGCAGAGGTAAATATCGAGTTTTTGATCGCCATTAATATCGACCATGCTCACGCCGGTTTTCCATGGTCCGGGGCGACCTGTGACACCTGCTCGTTCAGCTATTTCCTTAAATACCAATCCACCTTGATTCAGGTATAAATGGTTGTTTTCCATGTTACTAGTGAAATAGAGATCGATTTTGCCGTCTCCATTCACGTCGCCTGCTGCGACTCCGCCGCCATTATAAAAATATTCATACATGAGGACATTGGTATTGAGTCCCTCGTTGATGTTATTTCGGAATAGTACTTGGGTTTTAGAAGAATCCGTTAATTCGAAAACTTTGACTTCTGAGGTATCAAGATCAGAAACCTCCTCGTTTTTACACGCGAAAAATAGGAAAGAAAAGGAAAAGAGAATGAAATAGCGCACAAATATAATTTTATTCTAAAATAAAAAAAGGAAATGGGAAAGTCGCAAAACTTTCCCATTTCCTTTAAAATTAATTTGGATTAATATCCTGGGTTTTGAACCAAGTTTTTGTTCCGGTTCATTTCATCGCGGTGGATAGGCAAGAAATACATCTTATCTGCCCAAGCACGGTTTTCTTTACCTGGATCCATTTCAACCACTTTATATTGATAATCATAGCTAGTAGGATCATACTTATAAAGTGTAACGGTTTTCCCAGGCTTCAGGGTACCAATCACGTTCATGATTTGAACTTTTCTTCCTAAGGTAGGAGCTGCGATCATCCAACGACGCGCGTCATGATATCTTTGTTCTTCAAAGGCCATTTCGATACGACGTTCGTTGCGATAGCGCTGACGTAAAGCATCGCCACTTTCAGTGGATGCTGGCATACCCGAACGGAAACGAATTTTGTTCAACCAAGCACGTGCCTCCGCATCTTGGCCTAACTCGATACAAGCCTCCACATAATTGAAAATAGCTTCCGTATAACGTAAGAACGGCCAAGGAATTTGTTGCCAAGTACTTTGATCAACGATCGCTGGATTTGGATCTAAGAACTTACGGAAATAATATCCCGTATAACTTCCATTCCAATCTTCCACTGAACTTTTACGTGTATCTAATCCAAAGTAAGGCACTTTAGAACCACCGGAGGTGATTTCGTATTGACCTGTTTGAATTTGATTCAATGGATCTTTCGCAGCTACGTCAGCCGTACGAGGTTTCCAAGTAGAACCGTCATACATTAAAGACGCATAGAAACGTGGATCACGATTCGCATAAGGATTAGATGAGTGATCAGGATTAGACCAAGAGAATTTAGAACCATCCATCATTTCATAATCATCTACGAAATTTTGAATAGGTGCATTTCCTGCCCAGTTGTGATATCCGTTAGGTCCATTAAATAAACCGATACGACCACCATCTTCTTGCTTCGCATTGATAAAGTAACGAGCGAAAATCAACTCTTTTTCACCACCATTTCTAGCTAAAGCAATATTTTGGTAATTCGCTGTTCCATCTTCCTTCGTTGCAGGAGCGGATAAGTTTAATTGACTACCAAAACCTGGCAAATCTAAAACTGCTTTCGCTGCATCTTTTGCTCTTGTCCAACGCTCCGAACGAGAACCATCTACATACGACATAAATTCCGGATTCGTGTAAGCGGCCATGGCTGAAGATTTTGCCTTCGCTGTCGCCGCATCGTATAAATCACTGGCAGCATATACTAAAATCCGTGATTTTAAAGCCATCGCAGCAGGACGTGTAGCACGACCAGCAGCCAATGAAAGGCCATTCAATGCGGTAGCGGCTTCATCGCAATCTTTCACGATAAATTCGATACACTCTTTCATGGTATTTCTTTTCGACAAAAATTCAGTATCAGCTAATGAGAAAGACTTATCTACGATCGGTACACCCCCATAATAGCGAACTAATTGATGGTAAAAATAAGCTCTCATGAACTTCGCCTCTCCAGTCAAACGTGTCACTGTAGCTGCTGGAAATGCAGTTGCCTTTTTCAAGTTTTCGATAGCCAAGTTGCAAGCACGTATACGAGTATACATGTTTTGCCAGCTTAACGTTCCGTTAATCCAACCTGGATCAGCAGGTTGTGAACGTGATTCCGTAATCGTAGTAATGTTACGACCTGGGTGCGTAAATGATGCTTCATCCGTTAAGGATGCTAACATCTGCTCATTAAATCCTCCTACTCCTAAACCTCCGTAGAGTTCAGTTACAAAGGCATCTGCTAAGCTAGGATCTGTCCAAACGACAGATTCAGAAAGTTGATCTAAAGGTTTTGTGTTGACAAAACTGTCATTA
>CAIVPF010000004.1 GCA_903907745.1 uncultured Cytophagaceae bacterium
TCGGGCTTCTGGCATATTAATAACATCGAGACTTTTTTCTCCAATAAATTACATGAATGGGAATTATTACATCCGCCTGTTCAAGAAAGTCCACAGCAAATTCTTAAACAATTTGGGGGATATGATAGAAAAAGGGATGTGGTTTCAGTCATTGAATCTCCTCCATTTTATCACCAATCGATTAAGGATTTCCATTACCGGTACTTTGAAAAAAATATTAATTCAAATGAGTGGAAACTTTTAGGTGAGGTAAATTCACTACTCCTGTTTAAGTTGGGCGTCAAAAGTTTGAATTCTATTTATTTAAATGGAATTTATTTATTTGTGGATAGTGATATAATTATCCTCGGTGACCCTATACATAATAAAATTTTTACTGTCGAGAAAAGTCTTCCAGAATTCTCTCATTTATATGAATTAAGTGAAAACAGAGGCTATTTGTATAGTTATGTGGTGGAAAAACATTTCAATAATTTGCAATTAAAGGTCGATTCGATTTCCATCGAAAAACTGAAATTATTGGGAACACCGAAGGGTGATTTTTATGTAAATGAAAATAATGCGCAGGTACTTTATTTAATTATTGGGCTGTTTAGTATAGGCATGTTTTGCATTTATTTTTTCAATTCAAAAAAATGGAAGGGGACTAGGTGGCCATCGGGGGAGTTGAATGAATCACACTTATTAGATGCTTTGCCGCCGGGTTCTTACGAATTTTTAAAAGGCTTTTTGACGTATCCTCAAGGACATGAACTTAGTTCTGAACAAATTACTGAATTAATGGGATTCTCTAATTATGCCTATGAGACACAAAGGCAGGTCAGATCCAAACTAATTAATTCGATCAATAGTTATTTTAAGGTTCATCATAAAATGGGCCCGATCATTCTCAGAAAAAATTCAAACAACGATAAACGATTTATCATCTATTTTATTTCTGAAGAATATTTTGATGCGTTAAAGACAATGCTGATTAAAAAAGAATAAAGGCCTCATGGAGGGCGTGTATCAAACAAGGATTACAATTTCACCGTATCAATAAAATCAACTATCCAGCGGAAAGGCAGACTCGCGTATTTTCGAACGCGAAGGAAGCGTTTGCGTGGGCCATTCACGGCGGGCTTAATGTAGAAACAAGGAAATTGTTTGTAATACGCATGGCCGTTGGCCACTAAGGTCTGCGCATAATAATCAAAGATAGATGCTACGTCACTTTTTTCTTGGAAAGTATAGCGATTTTGGTATTTGGAGATCTCCGTAGGATGCTCGGGCAAATAGCCTGAAAAATGGAAAAAGATGAGCGGGAATTTTTCATTCACCAAATAAGGCTCATTGTCATTCGTGATTTCGCGTTCGTGGAGGTTCCAATAGGCCATATTGAGCCCGAGGTGTCGACTTACAAATACATCTTCGTAATAAATCGGTGCCAAATTCACCCACAATTGGTCTACAAACATTCCATTTTTCAGGTCGATGAAGCAGTGGTCACGCAGGCGATCTTTCCACCATGCCAAAAACGAAGTTGTCGTGGCGGAACGTTTGGTCCCCAGAAAACCCAAATTGTATAAGCCGGTATTTAGGTGATCACGTTCTTGGGGCGTGGACTCGTCGGGCTGTGGACTTAAAATATGCGGCGTTAGGAATAAGCTATTTTTTTCGAGGCCTTTTTCGATTTCGGTCAGAGGCTGGTATACGATGATATCTGGATCGAAATAGTGAACAATGTCGGCTTCGGGGTAAGTTTGATAGACAAAATCCAGGAAGAAAGGTTTCACCGCGGTGTTTAGTTCGGTGATGTTATACTTGGCGCACATCTCATCTAGGCCTTCGATACCGATCGTATGAAGCTCGATCAAAGGGTAGCTAGGTAATTTATCCGTGGGTATGTCGGAGGCGTCTAATCGATCGACAAGGCCGATGAGAAAGGTATATTCTGGATTATGCTTGAGTAGCGAATCACCTAAAGATTTGGCTTGTGCCAAATAATTAATGGAGCAAATGGTGAGCGCTATTTTTTGCATGCGAAAATGATCAGGCACAAAAGTACGAAAAGCCGAAGCTATTTTAAACTTCCGTAAATGATATTTTCGATTTTGGCATTGAAGTCACCGTGGGAATTTGGGGTATGTTGGGTCATAATGAGCACGATTAATTTTTCTTTGGGATCAGCCCAATAGGTGGTTCCGTAATAGCCACCCCAGGAGAAGGAGCCTTTGGTGCGCATATTGAGGTTCGCTGATTTTTCACCGGTGAGTGAAAAGCCAAGGCCGAAATTGTCATTTCCCATCATTCCAGCTTCTAATTGTGGGCTGATCATGAGTTCGGCCGTTCTGCGTCCGATGATTTGTTTGCCATTATAAAGTCCGCCATTTAAAATCATTTGGAGGAAAATGGCATAATCGAAAGCGGTGGCGGAAAGTCCAGCGCCGCCTGAAAAATAGGATTTAGGCATGAGAGGATAATTCGGGTTGATGCCGCGGAAAGTAGGTGCCCAAGGGATAATTTGATTTTTGGCATCCTCTGTATAGACGGATGGCAGTCTTCCGGCTTTTTCCATGGGTACATTAAAATAGGTATCTTTCATGCCCATGGGTTCAAAGATATTCTCGTTCATGTAGGCTTCGAGGCTCTTGCCGGAGATGATTTCGACGAGGCAACCGAGTAAATCCGTATTCAATCCATAGGTAAATTTCTCGCCGGGCTGGTGCACGAGGGGTAATTTTCCGAGGATTTTCATTTTTTCCAATAATTTGGCTTTTGAATCACCTAAACCAGAAGGAATGCCGGCTTTGGCGTAGATGGCTTTCATTTTGTCTGAGCCGATGCCTGAATAATCGATGCCAGAGCTATGGGTAAGTAGGTCGCGAAAGGTGATATCTCGTTTGGCCGGGAGGGTGGTGTAGGAGGAATCGGCCATGTTGAAATAATTTAACACGCCGGGGGATTTAAATTCTGGGATAAATTGGTGGATCGGTTGGTCTAATTGTAATTTTCCTTGCTCGAATAATTGGAGGATTGCGAGGCTCGTGAGGGCTTTGGATTGGCTCATGATGCGAAAAATAGCATCGGCTTGCATGGGTTTTTTGCTGGCGGCATCGGCATATCCGTGGCCTTTGTAGTGGATGAGTTGGTTATCTTTAACGATCAGCGTTACGGCGCCGGTGAGCCAATTTTTCTCTACGTAATTTTTCAGGAGGGTATCGATGAGTGCGAGGCGTTTATCGTCTACTTTGGGATGTGCTTTTACGACCGGCGAAAGTACCTGGGCATAGGAAGAAAATACCAAAAATGAGAGGGCAATGAGGGCGAGTAAACGATTTTTCATAGGGTGAACTTTTTAAGAAAAACAATGATACAAAATTTTATGGAATGTGCTCTTTTTTCAAGGGCTAAAAACAAAAAAACCCTCAAGCGAGCTTGAAGGTTTTTCGTCGATTTACGTACCTGGGATGGGAATCGAACCCACACGAGCGTTACGGCTCACAGGATTTTAAGTCCTGCGTGTCTACCAGTTCCACCACCCAGGCGGCCCTGTAAAACTTAAAAGCACCTAAGGTGCTTTCGAGTTTTGAGCGAAAGACGGGGTTCGAACCCGCGACCTCGACCTTGGCAAGGTCGCGCTCTACCAGCTGAGCTACTTTCGCGTTTTGTGGATGCAAAAGTAAGCGGTTCATGTCAGTTATGCAAGAATTAAATCAAAATTTATATGAAATATTCTCTAATTTTGTGTTTTGATAAAGACACATGAGCATCACGAAGCTAGACTTAATTGACCATCAATTGTTGGAGATTCTCCAACAAAATGCCAAAATCACCAATGCCCAATTGTCCAAGGAAATTGGTCTTTCGCCGGCGCCGACTTTGGAGCGTGTCAAGAAATTGGAAGCTTTGGGAATTATACAAAGCTATCATGCTCAGTTGAATAGGGATAAGGTAGGCTTGGGTGTTACAACATTTGTGACAGTGACTTTGACCGGTCATAAAAAGCAAGTGACGGAGTCATTTGTGAATCAAATCAATCAAATTCCGGAGGTGATTGAATGTCACCATGTGACAGGGGCGGGTGATTTTATGTTGAAGATTATCTCCAAAGATATTTCGACCTATCAGAAGTTGATGTTAGAAAAAATCAATGAAATCGAAGAGGTATCTGCTACTTCCACCATGGTAATTCTTTCTACCTTCAAAGAAAGTAAGGTATTACCGATTCCTTGAAGCCTATAAACGGTGCATGAATTGCGGAAGCATGCGGTTTTTCCATGCGGTGAATGTGCCTGCTTTTATTTCTTTGCGAGCTTCGCCAACCATCCATAGGTAAAAGCGTAAGTTAAACACGCTGGCGATCATGGGGCCGAGCATTTCTTCGCAGCGAATCAGATGTCTCAAATAAGCTTTCGTATATTGACCATGGGTATCTTCGGCAAAAAACGGGTCGATCACGGAGAAATCTGATTTCCACTTTTCATTTTTGATGTTAATAATTCCTTCGGTGGTGAAGATCATGCCATTACGGGCGTTTCGAGTAGGCATGACGCAGTCGAACATGTCGATGCCTAAGGCGATGCCTTCTAAAATATTTGCGGGGGTTCCTACACCCATTAGATAGCGAGGTTTGTCTTTGGGGAGGATATCGGTGACTTCGTCGGCCATTTGGTACATGTCTTCGACGGGTTCGCCGACGGAGAGTCCTCCGATGGCATTACCAAACGCATTTTTGGAGGCGATGTATTCGGCTGAAATTTTACGAAGATCGGAATAGACGCTTCCTTGGACGATGGGGAAGAGGGTTTGTTGGTATCCGTATTTAGGTTCGGTTTCGTTGAAACGTGTGATGCATCGATCGAGCCAGCGGTGGGTCATGTCCATCGAATTCCGGGCGTATTCGTAGGTACATGGATAGGGTGTGCATTCGTCGAAGGCCATGATGATATCGGCGCCGATGGTGCGTTGGATATCCATGACGGATTCTGGGCTGAAGAAATGCGTGGAGCCGTCGATGTGTGATTTGAATTTCACGCCTTCTTCGATGATTTTTCGACCGGTACCGGCGAGGGAATAGACTTGATAGCCACCGGAGTCGGTGAGGATGGGTTTTTCCCAGCCGTTGAATTTATGTAAACCGCCGGCGGCTTCGATGATGTCGAGGCCTGGTCGGAGGTATAAATGATAGGTATTTCCCAAAATAATTTGGGCCTTGATTGGCTTGCTTAATTCGGAAATGTGGACGGCTTTGACGGTACCGGCTGTGCCGACGGGCATGAAAATGGGGGTTTCGATATCCCCGTGATCGGTGCTTAAAATGCCGGCCCGCGCCTTCGAGTTCGGGTCAAAGTGCTCTATTTCGAATTTCATGGGACAAAGGTACGAAATTTCACCTTTGCTGAACCTATCCCCCTTTGCCAAAGCTATTCACCTTTGCCAAACCTTGGAGGTTTGGCAAAGTTCGAAACCGCAGGCGAAGCCTGCGGTGAGTCTATCAATGTAGTTTTTTATGAGGGAGGAGAGTTGGTTTGTTCACCTTTGCCAAACCTGTAAGGATTGGCAAAGTGCCGCTCCCCTTTGCTGAACCTATCCTCCTTTGCCAAACCTTCAAGGTTTGGCAAAGTTCGAAACCGCAGGCGAAGCCTGCGGTGAGTCTTTCTTTGAATTTTTTTTATGGAGCGAGTCGGCCCGTTCACCTTTGCCAAACCTGCAAGGATTGGCAAAGTGCTGAGTTGGTTTGTTCACCTTTGCCAAACCTGCAAGGATTGGCAAAGTGCCGCTCCCCTTTGCCGAACCTATCCTCCTTTGCCAAACCTCCAAGGTTTGGCAAAGTTAAAAGCCTGCGGTGAGTATTACTCCACCTTCATCACCCCATTCATAATCCGCCAGTGACCTGGGAAGGTACATAAGAAGGGATAATTTCCAGGGACCGTTGGGGCCTTAAAGACCACCTTAAACCGACCACCCGGTTCTACCAATGGCGTATAGGCCAAAATCTCCGGCATCGACGGAATGTAATTTTTCGCCACACCATCCGCCGCCGTAATCATTTTATCCGCCGCCAGGCCTATTTTCTCATCACTTTTTAGCGTCCCTAAGACCCAGTTGTGCGGCATCGCATCCGTATTCTCAAAAATTAATTCCACCGTCGCACCCGCCGGAACCGTAAATTCCTTTTGGTCATATTTCATCGCCTCCGGAATCGTTTTCAAAGTCCGCTTCACCACATTACCCGCCGCCTTTAATGCCGGAATCTCTAATTTCCACACATTCGCCAAACGATCCAAATACTCCATATCCCCTGGACGAATCACCGTCACTAATCCCGCCACATAGGCCTTCGCCGCCTCCGATAATTTCGGATCACGCCTCCCATTCCACGTGCCCGCCACTCCTTTCAATGCCGCCGCAAATGCCGGACTCGCCGTCTCTTTCATGCTTTGTAAACGCCCAACAGCCTCGTTGCCCGACCAAACCACTCCGCCCGCACGGAACATTTTCTCCACAATCGCGATATTTAATCCCGGAGCCGATGCCACATCCAATGCCTTCCGATAAATATTATTCGAACGATTCGATTCGCCTAAAACCGCCGCACGGTCCAATTGAACCTCCATCACATATTTGCCAGGTACATCCGCTGACCAACCAAAATTGCCTACCCATGGACCATTGTTATTTCTCGTCACCGAAACCGTCTCCCCCGGTGCCACACCATCCACAAACGTATAGGAATCATAGTCCATTCGTCGGCCCATACCCTCAATTTTTATGGTTAATGGCAACGGTGTTCCCTTCGGAATCGCCACATCTCCCCGGTTTTTCACCCAAACCACAAAACCTGCCCCCTCACGCACCTTGAACATGCCTCCCTTAATTTGAATTTCTTCCACCACTAAATCAACACCCGCCGTAGACCCAGCCGAACTCGGATTCGCTAATTCCTTCCCCAATGATTCCGCCACCACAGCAGCCTTTTTTTCTCCTTCCGCCTGTATAAAACTTGTTTGACGCGCACCCGCATGTGCCATCGCATAGGCCGCATAGGCCTCCGGAAGCCAACGGTCCTTATTCTGCTGCTCCGCTCCCATTTTCGCCTGCATCGCCGCTTCCACAGCCGGCGAATTTGGCATTTCGATGAAGGCCAATACCGTGTTCAATTGAACCAATGTGTCCTTATCCGCCAACATTTTCTTAGCCAATAAAGTAGTCGCCCATTCAGCCGTCCGTGGCGCCACCTGAACCGCCTGCTTCCGAACCACCGCACTCGGATGTCCTAATGCTTGAATTAAACCGGCTTTCACCGAAGGCATATCCAAAGCACCCAATCCCTCAAGCGTCCGCAATGCATGAATCGCCCCTGGCGCTAATCCTATTTCATCCGTTTTGGCCGTAGCTAAAACCTTTAAAAGGGCCGGGACAACATCCTTTTGACCCCGTTCCACCAATAGCCGCTGCGCCTGTAAACGCCAAAATAAATTCGAGTTTTGAAGCGCCGCCACACACGCTTCCGGCGTATTTAATTGAACCGGCGTATAGGCCTGCGCACCATTCCAACCCACGCGATAAATCCGACCATGCGTAAAATCACGCAAATCATGGTCATAGGCATTTCCCAATCCATTCTTCCAGCCCACAGGCGTTGGATTATGTTGGATGATGAAACTATACCAATCCGCTATCCAAAGCGCACCATCCGGTCCCACCTGCGTAAATACCGGCGAAACCCATTCGTCTGCACCCGCTAAAAAATTAAAGGCCTCTTTGTCATTATAATCCGAACCCGTTTTTACCGTACGGTTTTGATGCACGACGTGACCCGTCGGCTCATTCACAAAAGCTATTTGATTCCAATACGATTTCGGAAATGCCCGCGCCGTATAAAAATTATGGCCCGCCGCCGCCGTATAACCTCCAAACACATCCACTTGACGTACTTTTTTCGTAATCGTCTTCATGTCTTTGTGCGTATCCGTATTCTTCGAGCCGTTAAAACTAAATGGCGCTTGGTAAATGTTACGGTGGGGAATTGGCATGTACCACCCATGCGCATTATTCGCCGTCGACCCAAACACATCTCCCGCCTCATTAAAATCAAATCCCCAAGTATTATTCGAGGTTGTCGTCATATGCTCCATTTTCGAGCCATCCGCTTTGAAACGGAAAAAGGCCTGCGCGAATTGCAAGGAATCCGCACCCACTTTCCCTTTGTAACCCGAATATCCCACACATCCCCAAATCCAGTTGTCAAATCCATAATGTAAATTCGAAGGTCCCGCATGCGTATCCCCCGTACCAAATCCCGTGATAATCGCTTTTTTCTCATCAGCTACTCCGTCGCCATTCGTGTCTTTCAAGAATAAAATATGCGGAGCCTGGGAAATAATCAAGCCCCCATTCGCAAACACCATGCCCGTAGGAATACTCAACCCATCCGCAAATCGCGTGAATTTATCCGCATTGCCATCGCCATTCGTGTCTTCGCAACGTAAAATATAATCGCTACCCCCCGTCTCTTTTCGCTCATTGGGATAATCCTTGGTGATCAACACATACAACAAACCTTTTTCATCCCATGCCATCGCAATCGGGTGCATGACATTCGGCTCCGCCGCAAATACCTGTAAATTAAAATCCACTGGCACCTGAATATACTTCACAGATTCTTCGGGACTGAGCGGTAATTGTTGCAATTGCGCCCCCGGTCTTTTCTCATAATTCGGTAATTTCACCTCACGGAATGCCAAAGGTGCCAATTTCAAATTTGTCAATAGCGTCCTTTTTTCCTCACCTACCGCGTATAAAATTCCTTGCGTAACGAGTTGTTGGAATCCCTCCGTCTCCCAGGTCCGCTCATCGTGGCCATAAGCCGTATAAAAGACATTTCCTTTGCCATATTTCCGAACCCACGTATAAGGTTCAGTCGCCGCACCTGGTTTATCTTTCGCCTGTTCGGGTCCCAAAATACGCGATTGAATGACCAAATTGTCCGCCTGTAATTTGCTATGCAAATAGGTTTCATCCACAGTTTTGATACCTGGAAATCCGCTTAAGACTGGGTGATTGGGTAAATCATTTTTAATCCGGATGGAATCCATTTGATGCCGCCAAAATTGACCACCCACCATTTTCACAAATTCAGGGGAATTCCGAAAACAAAAGGACGCACAATGCAAAGCCACCAAGCCATGGCCCGAAGCCACATAATTCAATAAAGCCTTTTCCTGTGGGGCCGCAATCGAATCGTGATTCGCGAAAATAATCAGCGCATCAAATTTATTCAAATAACCCTCGTTCAAATCTTTGAGCGATTCCGTATACGTGATGTTCATCCCCTTCACGCCGATCGCCGACTGCAATGCCGGGTAACGATCAAAGGGCTTATGATGGCCATTATCCCCTAAAAATAATAATTCTAAGCGCCGAGCCGCCGGTTTTTGCGCCCATGCCGTTTGCATGGCCATGATTGCCCATACGAGAAAGAGTAGTTTTTTCATCTTGGTTTAGAATTTTGGTATTTCAATAATTTTTCCACCTTGTAGGGCAGATTCGTGGGCTAAAATGCCGACGGAAGTCCAGTTCGCCGACTGCGGCGCATTCGGGAACGGATCCCTGTCCGCCGCCAAGGCCTGCAAAAACTCATTCACCAAATGCGGATGGGAACCCCCGTGACCGCCTCCCTGCGTGAAGGAGAGGTGCGTATTTTCATCTTCGTCGTATACGCCTTTGGTCGTAAATCGTTGGATTTCCTCGGGTAAATAATGCGCAAAATCAGGTGTAGGCACCTTGCTTGGAATCTCGGGCTCCGGTTTCTTCGCCGTATGAATGACTAATTCTTCGCCTTCTATTAATGGCCATTCGACCGATTTTTTTGATCCATAGACTTCGAAGCTTTCGCGGTATTGTCGAGCTACGTCAAACAGCGACCGATACACCATCGCACTTAAATCCGAATCTCTAAATTTAATATGCGCAGATTCCACCGCAAACGGCGAATTATAGTGCGAAATTAATTCCTCCCGAATCGTTCCCGAACCAAAACAAGACACATATTCCGCCTCTAATCGCAATAAACCAGCGACTGGACCGACGCAATGGGTCGCATAATGCATCGGAGGAAGGCCAGGCCAGTAGTCGGGCCATCCATCCATTTCCTGCTGATGGGATGCCTTTAAAAACTGAATTTTACCCAGTTCACCTTGCTCATATAATTCTTTGATGTATAAAAATTCACGCGAATACACGACCGTTTCCATCATCATGTATTTCTTGCCCATTTTTTTGCTGGCTTCCACGATCGCCTTGCATTCCTCCACCGAGGTGGCCATCGGTACCGTACAGGCCACATGTTTGCCAGCTAAAAGCGCCTTTAAAGTTTGTTCAGCATGTAAATGAATGGGGGAATTGATGTGAACGACATCCACATCCGGATCCTGAATTAATGCCTCAAAATCGCTGTATCGCTTTTCGATGCCATAGGCATCGCCGATGGCATTTAGTTTTTCTTCGTTACGCTGGCAAATCGCATACATGTTTGCCAAGGGGTGTTTCAAATAAATCGGAATAAATTCGGCACCAAATCCTAGGCCGACAATCGCTACATTATACTTCTTCATTCAATTAAATAGGTTAAAAATAAGTTTTCCAAGATAGCAAAGCTATATGAGAGTAAAGAGAAAAAATGTAATTTTTTACTGAGATGTTTCTTTTTTGACCAAAAAAGGATGCGCCAAGACCGTTAAAACGAGTAAAGCCGTTCCCCAATAAAAGCCCGTGCTCATCATTTCCTTCGACCCAAATATAAAAACGGCCAACAAAATTCCGTACACCGGCTCCAAGGTTATCACCAAATTGATCGAAAAAACCGAAAACACCTTATACAAATGTATCGTTTCCGTATAGGCATACACCGTACAAACCAAAGCTAAAATCGAAATCCAAAGCCAATCAAGTCCGACAGGGACATAGCCCGCTGTACCATGCCAAGCCCCGAAGGCCCAAACCACCCCGGTCATCACACCCGCCGAAATCATCTCATAGGCGGTGATTAATTTGGGATCATGGCTATGGGTAAAATTCCCATTAATGACGGAAAAGAGGGCTCCGAAAAATCCGGCACCGATGCCCATGAGAAGGCCGAGCCACTGGGCTTGTTGGACCGAAAAAATAATCACCAGCGCCACGATCACTAATATCCCCAACAAAATCTCAATCATTGCCACTTTTGTTTTTTTCGCAATGGGTTCCAAAATCGAGGTCCAAAAGGTCTGCGTAGACAATCCCGCCAAACACATAGCCACGGTGGAGACTTTGGCCGCTCCGAAAAACAACAACCAATGCAGGGAAATAAAAAAACCATTGATGATCCAAATCCACAATACCCGCGAACTGACCTGCATCGATTTTTTGCTCACATACAGAATTCCTATTAGCGAAATGGCCGTAATGACACAACGAAAAAACACAATACTCAGCGCATTTGCCTGACTCGCATTGCCTAAAATAGCCGTGAATGCATACAAAATCACGATAAAGTGAATCTTGAAATAATCGAGCAGGCGCGGTTTATGAAGCATGATTTATCTCGGTAAGGTATAATAAAGCCCCACGCCAATCCCTCCAAATACGATGTTTGGCAACCAAACCGCCAACAGCGGCGGCATTCCGCCTCCTTCCGCAATCCCCTTACTCATCATGAAAAACAAAATGTAAATAAAGGCCAAACTAAACCCAAGCGCAATTTGAAAACCTACACCCCCTCTGGATTTACGGGCCGAAACTAGAAATCCAATGATCGTTAAAATGATGATCGAAATCGGATTCGCATAGCGCAAGTATTTTTCAATCAAGAAAACTTCAATCCCATCCGCCCCTCGCGAGCGCACCAATTCAATATGCCGTTCCAGTTCTGGTAGCGTGAATGTTTCATGCAATAAATGCTTGTTCTGGAAATCTTTGGGCAATAAATTTAAAGTCGTATCGATCTTCGTTCCAAACACAATACCCGATTTCCCCGGCATCATATTCCGAATCCGGTAATCGTGAATGGTCCATTTTTTCCGAAGGGTATCCCAGGTAATGCGATCCGACATCAACTTTTCCTTAATCTCATTATTCGCAATCCGCTCTAAACTAAATCGATAACCTGTATTCGTGTTATTATCATAACTCTCAATATACGCATATACTTCAGGGCCAATTTTGATATGCACATCGCGTTTATCA
>CAIVPF010000005.1 GCA_903907745.1 uncultured Cytophagaceae bacterium
GCGGCTGTTGGCATGTAAATCCAACAAATGCAATTTCCCCTTCCCATTTCCCTGATGCCAAATATCTTCCATTGGGAAATACATGAGCGCATCCGCGTCCGTTTTGTATTTCTGTAAAATTTCTTGGCAGCGCGCGATGTAGCCATTCAATTCGGGTAATGCTTCCCAGAAATGACTTTGCGGGTTGAAATTGGTACTCGCATAAAAAAGCCAACCAGGCCATGGAAGATCTGGTGGAGAATAGGTCGCCCCATGAAAAAACAAATGATTTACGCCGCCGATAAACACCTGATCCACAACGGGTTTTATTTGGGCTAAAGAAACTTTAAAATGATTACCTAACCAGGTCGTAGTTTCGGAGGCAACTAATTTTTTGCCTGTCAGATTCGCGGCTGAGGAAGCCAATTTTAAATTACGCACATCCGGAATGCCATAGCGCAAAGAATCGTAATCTGGATCCACTTGATACCCCGGAATCGGAAAAGGTTTACTGCCAAAAAATTCGGTTTCAGGGATATCAACCGAGGCATAAATATCAATCAAATTCCCAGGCGATCCGTGGGCTTGGTTCCGACTTTGAAAGCCCATGGAGCTAATCCAGTCGGCAAAAGGATTCACGAATTGATGCAATAATAATTGCTCTAGTGTCCTGTGGTAATCGGCCCAAATTTGATTATCTGCTTCACTCGTGGCCGTCGCATTAGCCAAAACATCTAAATGTTCTCGCAAATCATAGCCATTCATTTTCTGAAAAGCCTTAAAGAAATCTGGGGTATAATTAGCCCCATACACTTCGTAAGAATCATTATAAAGCGCACGTAAAGGCCCATGGGATTTTTTGAGGAGTGGGACGAATTGCTGGGTATAAGCCGCAAAGACCTTCATATTAAAATGGTCCATCACAAATCCTTCTCCGCCGGGGGCGGCGCGTTTAACTTTTTGACCGGTTAGGGCTTGGTAAAATACGTAAGCCTGAGCGCCTTGTGATCCGGCACGGAAAGAGCTGAGTTGGGAAGGCAACAGCGAACGAAGGAATTTTCCGCTTTCAAAAATGGAAATCGTAACGAGTTCGGAATTTGGAAATTTCGCTAAGGATGTTTCGATGGTACCGAGGCCTTGGCCGGGTTCGATGGACTTCGTGCTAATTTGATAGGATTTTGCGGCTTCTGCTGGGGTGATTTTAGGTCCACCCAATGGCCAACCCGTTCCCAAAGTCATGTCGATTCCCAAACCTAATCGCTTCGCTTCTTTGAGGGCAAAAAAGAATTTGGCCTGATAACCTGGGCTTAAAAAGGGTTGAAATTGTGCCTCAAAACCTTTGGCGCCATAAATGGGAATGATATGCAATCCCCCAAAACCCGCGGAAGCAAAGGCTTCTAAATTATGTGTGATGCCCTTCTCGGTGACCGCACTTCCGGGCCACCACCAATAGGCCCAGGGTTTAGCAGTCGAAAAAAGAGCAGGATCCTTGGGAGATCCTGCTGATAGTAAATAGGTGTTTAGAGATAAAAGAGCAAATAAAAATATGCGTTTCATTATACGAACCGTCCGAGTAAATTTTCTAGATATTCTTGTTTTCCAGAAATCATCGCTGGCTCTCCGATTTCGGTGGCGATGTTGAATAAATCTTCTAATTTCAATTGACCCGACTCATAGGCCGCCCCTTTCCCTGCATTAAAACTCGCGTAGCGAGCGGATTTTAACCGGTCCATTTCCCCATGTTGGATTAATTTATCCGCAATTATCAAGGCCCGAGCGATGGTATCCATCCCGCCAATATGTGCATAGAATAAATCAGCTGGGTCGGTCGAGTTACGCCGACGCTTCGCATCGAAATTAATTCCACCACCTGCTAAACCACCTTGTTTTAAAATGATGGCCATGGATTCTGCCCATTCGTAGATGTCCGTTGGGAACTGATCCGTATCCCAACCATTTTGATTATCGCCGCGATTCGCGTCGATGGAGGCTAACATGCCCGCATCAGATGCCACTTGGCATTCATGCGCAAAGGTATGCCCCGCCAAGGTCGCGTGATTCACTTCTAAATTCAATCCGAATTCCGACAATAAATCAAACTCGCGCAAGAAACCTATCACCGTCGCCGCATCGTAATCGTACTGATGTTTCGTAGGCTCACAAGGTTTAGGCTCGATGAAAAACTTACCTGTAAATCCTTTTCTGCGTGCGTATTCCACGCACGCATGCAACATGCGCGCGAAATGCTCCCGCTCACGCTTCATATCGGTATTCAATAAAGTCATATAGCCTTCCCGACCTCCCCAAAACACATAACCCTTTCCACCTAATTGGATTGTCGCATCGATCGCGCCTTTTAATTGAGCCCCCGCATGAGCAACCACTTCGAAATTAGGGTTTGTACTTGCCCCATTCATATAGCGTTCGTGCGAAAACAAATTGGCCGTTCCCCACAATAATTCTACGCCACTTTCGGCTTGTTTTTTGGCAAAAATATCAGAGATGAATTTGATACGATCGGAAAATTCTTTGGGATCATTGCTTTGGTCGATCGCATCCACATCGTGGAAACAATAAAAAGGCGCGCCGATCTTTGTCATGAATTCAAAAGCCGCATCCGCTTTGTCTGAAGCACGCTGACGAACATCTCCCGCCACATCCCATGGGTAATGGTGAGTTCCTGGTCCGAATGGATCCGCGCCATTTCCACAAAATGAATGCCAATACGCGATGGCAAAACGCAGATGCTCCTTCATGGTTTTGCCAGCCACGATCCGATTTTCATCGTAATAACGGAATGCGAATGGATTATCGGAATCTGCTCCTTCGAATTTGATTTGATTGATGCCTTTGAAATATTCTTTTTGGCCTATGATTACGCTCATCTCTTTATAATGCTATTTTAAATACCTTAATGAACATCAAAACTACTAATTATCGCTCGATTTCCTAAAAATATTTTCTTTTTTATTTAGCACTGTTTAGCACAGATATATATGTTCGATTTTTTGTCTATTTTTGAAAAAAAAGATATTCATCACATGCTAAAAAAACTACTACTAATCACTGCACTGGTAATCAGCGGATTACAAATTCAGGCTCAAACAAGCTTTAATGCGAATGGCCGTTTCGAACAATTGGAATCTACCCTTCCTACGCCAAATTCCTATCGGACCGCAAGTGGTTCCCCGGGAAAAGATTATTGGCAACAACGTGCCGATTATGATATTAAAGTCGAATTAGACGATATTAACCGCAAAATTACCGGTTCCGAAACCATTACTTATTTCAATAATTCGCCGGATGAATTGCCCTATCTCTGGTTACAATTAGACCAAAATCTTTTTGAAAAAGGAGCCGGTAAAAAAACAACCGCTACGGGTGATGTTTCCAAAGGAATCTCAGCGGGTATGTTTGAAGAACTGACTGATCCTCGCGACTATGGCTATAAAATTTTGGCGGTAAAAGATCTCAAAGGAAATCCACTAAAGCATACGATTAATCAAACAATGATGCGTATCGACTTACCCGTACCCGTAAAATCCGGTGCCTCCGTAAGTTTTTCCATCGATTGGAATTATTTAATCACCACCTATTATGGCCGTTCAGGTTATGAGTTTTTTGCCAAAGACGGCAATGCCAATTATTTCATCGCCCACTGGTTTCCTCGGATGGCGGTGTATAACGACGTATATGGGTGGCAACACAAACAATTTCTAGGCCAGGGTGAATTTACCCTCAACTTTGGAAATTATAAAGTGGCCATCACCGCGCCAAATGACCACGTCGTAGGGGCATCCGGTGAATTACAAAACATGACCCAAGTGCTTTCCCCGACGCAATTGAAGCGTTGGGAACAAGGCAAAACCGCCACGCGTCCGGTGGTCATCGTGACTCAAGAAGAAGCGGAGAAGGCGGAAAAAGGAAAGCCGACAGGTAAAAAAACCTGGATTTTCAAAGCCGATAACGTACGCGATTTCGCATTTACATCTTCTCGGAAATTTATTTGGGATGCGATGCAAGTGGATGTCGAAGGGAAAAAAGTATGGGCGATGTCCTACTATTCGAAGGAAGGGAATCCTTTATGGGGCAAATATTCCACGATGGTCGTAGCGCATACCTTGCGTTCCTATTCCAAAAGAACGGTTGCCTATCCCTACCCTGTAGCCATTTCATGCCATTCGACCATGGGCGGCGGGATGGAATATCCGATGATTTCCTTTAATGGGGGTCGGCCAGAAACGGATGGAACCTATACGGAAAATACGAAAAACGGAATGATCGGGGTAATTATCCATGAAGTGGGCCATAATTTCTTCCCGATGATCATTAATTCAGATGAGCGCCAATGGTCTTGGATGGATGAGGGTTTAAATACCTTTTGCCAATATTTAGCGGAACAAGAATGGGATCGCAATTTCCCTGCACGCCGTGGCGAACCGCAAAACATCGTTCCTTACATGCGTTTGGATGCGAAAAACCAGGTGCCTATTATGGCAAATTCAGAGAACATCATGGATTTCGGCAATAATGCCTACGCCAAACCCGCAACGGCATTGAACATTTTGCGTGAAACGGTGATGGGCCGCGAATTATTTGATTATGCCTTTAAAGAATATGCACGCCGCTGGGCTTTCAAACAACCCTATCCGGCAGATTTTTTCCGGACATTGGAAGATGCATCCGGGGTGGATTTGGACTGGTTTTGGCGAGGTTGGTTCTACGGAACTGAGCCGGTGAATCAGTCGATCGAAACGGTGGAATGGTACGGCATCGATACCCAAGACCCAATTTCGAAAAAAGCCGACGCGAAAGCTCAAGCAGCAGCGAAGAGCCAAACCATGTCGAACATCCGTAACAAGACAGACATCAAATCTACTGTGGTTGAAGAAAATCCAGATTTAACGGACTTTTATAACACCTACGATCGCTTTGCGGCCACGGATGCCGAGAAGAAAAAATACCAAGATTATTTAGCTGCCTTGTCGCCAGATGAGCGAAAATTAGTGGACCAAGGTAAAAACTTCTATGTTATAAATTTCAAAAACAAAGGTGGTTTACCGATGCCGGTCATTGTGAAATTAGCCTATGAAGACGGCACTGAAGAGGTGATGCGTTTCCCAGCGGAGATTTGGCGATTAAATGACGTTCAGGCGAAAAAGGTGATCCCAACTAGCAAAAAAGTTGCTAAATGGACACTTGACCCCTATTATGAAATCGCGGACATCGACACAGATGACAATGCATTTCCACGGGAGCCGGCGCAACCGACTCGTGTTCAGTTATTTAAAGCCCAAGGACGTAACTATGGCGGAGGTGTAAATCCGATGCAAGAAGCGAAAAAAGCAAAAGATGCAGCTGGCGCGGTTACCGGTTCGAAAAATCAATAAGATTCAGGTTAGTTGGAAGGGCTGAGGAGAAATCTTCAGCCTTTTTTTTATACCAAAACTAATTTAACAGAGGCAATCAAAAGAACAAGGGCTAAAATCCATTTCACCTTTTGATTGGAAGCGATGGCAGCACCCCAACGAGCCCCTAAAAATCCACCCAATAAAGAAGCCGCTAGCCAATAAAGTATTTGAGATTGATCTAATGGAATCCAGGTTTTCAATCCCGCTAATCCAGACACCGAATTCACAAAAATAAATAAAGCTGAAACCGCAGCCGCCTCCTTCAAACTCGCCCAACGAAATAACAAAAGCAAGGGACTCAAAACAATACCACCACCAATGCCAATCATCCCCGATAGCAATCCAATGACCGCCCCAGTGCCCACACCTAAAACCGCTGGCAAATGTCGCAAGGTTCCTTCTTTCAAAGAGATCAGCATTCGAACTACCGCTAAAATCAGGCAAGCTCCTAAAATTTGTTTGTAGGTAGAATCCGTCAAAGGAATCCTAGCGCCCATAAAAGCAGCCGGAATCGATCCTAAAGCAAAAGGCCAAAACAGTTTCCATTTAAAAAATCCTTGTCTATAAAAGGCAATAAACGACATCATGGAGACCCCGAGATTTAACAATAAAGCAGTCTGTTTCATCACCGGTGGAGCAATCGCAAACAAGGCCATCACGGCCAGATAACCACTCGCGCCTCCATGCCCTACGGAAGCATATAAAAAGGCCATAATGCCTAATAAGACAATTAATTCCATCCTATTTTCGTAAGGCTAATTGGAAATAAATGAACATTTTCTCCCAGTCCGCCACCCGAATGCGTTCTTCTTTAATCCGAGAAGCTGGTAAGGATTTTATTTTTTCAAAAAGGCGAATGTAATACTCATAGGCCAATAAACAGCCCTTTTGCGCCACTTTGGGCAAGGAACCTATGCCACGTAAACCCGCGTCGAAATCCAATTGGATATCCGCTTCGATGCTACGTTTTTGTTCATCCGTGAAGGTATTAAAATCAATCCCCGGAAAATACACGCGACCTCGCTCCTCATAGTCCGAGCGAATATCCCGTAAAAAATTAATTTTTTGAAAAGCAGATCCTAAGGCACAAGCGTCCGCACGTAAGGCATCATATTCATCAGGATTTCCTTGACAAAATACCCGCAAGCACATGAGCCCAACTACCTCGGCAGAACCATAAATGTATTTTTTATATTCCTCTTCGCTATAATCTGTCTTGGTCAAATCCAATTCCATCGAATACAAAAAGGCATGGATTAATTCATGTTCCATTTGAAATTCATTGACGGCCCATTGGAACGAATGCAAAATCGGATTCATACTGATTTTTTCCTCGATGGCCTGAAAAGTATCTTTGGTAAACTGATCTAATAAAGCTTTTTTATCGTGGGAATGGAAGGTGTCCACGATCTCGTCCGCCAGGCGAACAAAGCCATAAATCGCATAAATCGCATCGTGAACGGAGGCGTCCAGGGTACGAATCCCCAAGGAAAATGAAGTGGAGTAGGCTTTTGTCAAAAGCTTGCTCGAAGCCAGGGAAACCTTTAAATACAAATCCATTTAATTTTGTTTTAATTCATGATCTACCTCAGAGGCCACCACTAATCCAGAAATTAAGGATGGAGGAACTCCGGGTCCGGGAACGGTGAGCTGGCCCGTATAATATAAATTATCCAAGTGTTTATTTTTCAAACTAGGTTTCAAAATCGCCGTTTGCATCAACGTATTCGCCAAACCATAGGCATTCCCCTTGAAGGCATGGTAATCCGAAATAAAATCCCGATGCGCATAGGAGCGTTTATACAC
This sequence comes from uncultured Cytophagaceae bacterium, assembly GCA_903907745.1. GTDB lineage: Bacteria > Bacteroidota > Bacteroidia > Cytophagales > Spirosomataceae > Aquirufa. Next base: position 7,197 of record CAIVPF010000005.1, read on the forward strand.
GATATGTTCCCGAATCGAAGTGCCACAATAGGCCTCCAGGCGGTCCATTAATTGATCAAAATACTTCTCGCGAACCTCCTCCGTATCCACCAAATCCGGTGCGACGGGAATTAATAAAAAGACATTTTCACATCCATCAGGCGCCACACTGGGGTCTGTCACGGAAGGCGCCGACGCATAAAATAAGGGGTCTTGCGGCCAAGTTGGATCCGTATAAATTTCATGCGAATGCACAGAAAAATCTCGGTCAAAAAATAGATTATGATGTTTTAAGCGTGGAATTCGTTTGGAAACACCTAGGTAAAACAACAAAGAAGAAGGCGCCATGACCCGTTTATCCCAATAGGCCTCGTCGTAATTGCGGTGTGAATCACCTAGCAAGGTTTCCACATGGTGGTAATCTGCACCGGCTACCACGGCATCGGCTTCCTTAAAACCTGCCGCAGTTTCGACACCTCTTACCTGATTCCCATCTAAACGAAAGCCTGTGACCTCGGCATTATAGGTAATTTTAACCCCTTTTTCCTCGGCTAAGGCCACCATGCCTTTGACAATTAAATGCATCCCTCCCATGGGGTACCAAGTCCCCAGTTTGATTTCCGCATAATTCATCAGACTATACATCGCAGGGGTATTTTGGGAAATCGCCCCTAAAAATAAAATCGGGAACTCCATGAGCTTAAGCAGCGTGGAGGATTTGAAAAATTTACGAATATGGGAATAGAAAGATTGGAAAACATCGAGTCGGACGACATCCACGAGCAATTTCAAACTCATAAACTCACTTATTTTCCTGGAAGGTTTCCAAACAAAATTCTGAATGCCCACTTTGTATTTATAGGCCGCTTGGTCCATAAATCGGTCCAAAGAATCCGCGGCGCCTGTTTCGTAGGACTCGAATAATTGACGTAAATCCGCATAGGTAGCCGGTAAATCGATCACCTCATTCTCTGATAAAATCACGGAGTAAGAAGGATCCAAACGAACTAAATCGTAGTAATCGGATGGCTTTTTGCCAAATTTTCCAAAATAGGTTTCGAAAATATCGGGCATCCAATACCAGCTCGGACCCATGTCAAATGTAAAACCTTGTTCAGAAAATACGCGGGCCCGACCACCCGCCATGGAATTTTTCTCTAAAATCTCGACTTCATAACCTCGATCTGCCAATGAAGTGGCGGCCGCCAAACCTGAAAAACCAGCACCGATGACGAGTATTTTTTTCTGTTTCATATCCCTACAAGCGAATAACAAATATAAGCAATTCGGCCAATCAAACGTAAAAAAAAGAAAAAGTCAGACATCATCTGACTTTTTACTACCTTTTCTGTTAACCAAAAAACTAATCAAAAACCTTTAATTTAAACCTTTATTTAACCTTTTAAAATTATGCGTACATGTAAAGCATTTGTTTCAAATCTTTACGCGCGATATGAATTCGGTTTTTCACCGTTCCAATTGGCAAATTCAATTCCTCCGCAATCTCATGGTATTTAAAACCTTGGAAATACATCAGAAAAGGTAGGCGGTACATTTCTTCTGTAAGTTCCAAGGCTTTTTCGATATCCTCGCGCATGAACGAAGCGATGGCTCCGTTATCTTGCAAGGATTCGTTTGAGTTGATGAAGTGTAAATTGTCTGTTGTGTCTATAAATGTATTCCGACGAACCATCCGCTGGTATTGCGTGATGAACGTATTTTTCATGATCGTAAATAACCATGCTTTCAAATTCGTTCCATCCGCATACTTCTCGCGATTCGTATAGGCCTTTACTAAAGTATCTTGCACCAAATCATTCGCATCATCCGAGTCTCTCGTCAAACGCAAGGCAAATGGCCTCAAAAATTTGGAAAAATTACCGACCTGATAGGAAAACTCTAAAGCAGTCATTTTTTGTTTGTTGATGTTTTGTTTAACAAACTTACAAAAAGATTAAACAAAACAAATTATTTTAAAAAAAAATTTTATCGCCACATGATTCGGGGTGGTCGGCGAAAAGATTGGTCTTATCAACTAGCTTTCCCCGTTTCCTTATTTTTTCGTATGTTTATCTTTCAATTTTTATGGCCCATGGGGTCCAAACATGCGGGTGATTGTTTTATTTCTGGGATTATTGATCAGTTTTATGCCGTCCACGTTGGCACAAAATACCTGTCAATGTACCATCAAAGGCCGCGTGAATGCCAAAGAAAATCAAGAAAAAATTCAAGGGGCCTACGTCTATATAAAAGGACAAAATAAAACTGCCCAAACGGACGCTCAAGGAAATTTTATATTGAAAAATCTTTGTCCCGGCACCTATATCTTAATCTGTGAGATGTCCTCTTATGAACGTGTTGTCATTCCTGTCACCTTGGAAGATCATGAGCAAAAAGAGGAAAATATTAATTTAGAAGTCCATGACGAACATTTAATGGAAGTCTTGGTAACTGGTAAAAAATCAGAAGGGGGCGCCCAACTAAAAGGAAAATTAAGCGATGAAGAACGCGCTCAACGAGATGGCTTAAGCCTTGGGGAAATGATGAAAGGCATCATGGGAGTCCAAAGTTTACAAACTGGAAGCACCATTTCGAAGCCCGTTATCCACGGCATGCACTCATCTCGGGTCATTATATTAAACCAAGGCGTGCGTCAGGAAGGACAAAACTGGGGCAGTGAACATGCGCCCGAAGTGGACCCATTCGTTTCCAAAAACATCCAAGTTATTAAAGGACCCGCAGGTTTACGCTATGGCGGCGATGCCATCGGGGGAATTGTGATGTTAGAACCCAATGCCCTACCCGATAGCGCACAAATTCACGGAGAAGTTCAAAGTATTTTCTTTAGCAATGGTCGGCAATTTGTGGGCTCCGCGCTCCTAGAAGGGGGCATCAAAAATCTTCCTGGATTCGGATGGCGCATTCAGGGGACATTGAAAAATGGGGGAAATATGCGGACGGCGAATTATTATTTGGCTAACACCGGAATCGAAGAACAAAATTTTTCAGCAGCGTTGGGCTATAAAACGAATCGCTGGTCCACGGATATTTTTATCAGCCGCTTCCATTCCATCATTGGGATTTATTCGGGTTCCCACATCGGAAATGTGAATGATTTAGAAAATGCGATTCAGCGCGAAAGACCTTTCCCTGAATTTACCCCGAAAGAATTTATTAGAGAAATTGAACGACCAAATCAAGATATTTTACATGATTTGGTCAAATGGAAGGCCTTTTACCGCCTCGCGTCTGGGGCTGCATTTCGTGGAAATATTGCTTTTCAGCAAGACCAACGTTTGGAATTAGACGTCCTCCGCATGGGTAAAAATATCAATACCCTGCGATTTGAATTAGAAACTGGAAGTGGCGAATTTCTGTACGATGAAACGAATTCCTCGAAAAAATGGAAAGGCCAATTCGGTTTCAACGTTTTAAGTCAAGGAAATATCACCTCTGGAAATCGGGTAAATAATCCGACCCTGACGACTAGTTTATTGCCCAATTATTTCTTGAACAATTTTGGACTATTTGCTTTAGAGCGATATGTCAATGAAAAATTAGAATTCGATGGCGGCTTACGGGTGGATGCAAAGAACATCGAGATTCATCGGCCCGACATGAATTATTCCAGTCGAATCAACCGCAATGACATCGATTACCTCGGGCTTTCCGCCAGCCTAGGTCTAAAATACCATTGGTCCGACCAATTGGAAAATCATATAATCATCGCCCGAGCATTTCGTGCGCCTGGTGCAAATGAATTATTTTCAAATGGCGTACATCATGGTGCTGGGGCCTATGAAATCGGGAATTCAAACCTGCGGGGTGAAACCGCGTATAACTTGAGTGTAAATACCTTATATACGATGAATCAGTGGGCCTTTGAATTAGGATTATACGCGAATTCCATCAAAAATTTTATTTACTTACAACCACTGGTGGACCAAGGTCGCGCGATGTACGTCAGCACAGTGCGGGGTACTTTCCCGGCCTTTGCGTATCAACAAATCGACGCTACCTTTAAAGGTATGGACGCTCAAGTCAATTTTAAGGCAAATGAGCGCTGGTCATTCCAGCAAAAAACCAGCCTCGTCTATGCCTACGATGAAAGAAACCATCAATACATGGTAAATATCCCAGCAAATCGCTTTGAATATTTGATTCGACACCAATTTCCGAAAAACAAACAATATGCGAGCTTGGGGTTAACGCAGGTGTCTCAACAAACGCGCGTCGAGAAAAACTCTGATTATTCTCCCCCACCGGACGGTTATTTTTTAGTGCAAGCAAATTGGGGCATGAGCATCAAAGCCATTGATGTAGGGATTACCATAAATAATGCATTGAACCAATCCTATCGCGACTACCTAAATCGTTTCCGCTATTATGCAGATGACCAAGGGATTAATGCGAGCATGCGTCTAACCTATCGATTTTCTTAACGCTTAAGCCAGGATTCCGGATTTTGTCGAACTGTATTTTTCCAAACTTGAAAATTGATTTCAGAAGTTCCGTCTTCGTCCGAAGCCACAGAACCTATTCGCTGACCCGTCCGAACCCGCTGTCCCATGGACACCGACACATTCTCTAATTTACTATACACCGTAAAATAATCCCCGTGCTGGATCGCTACGACCATATTAATCCCAGGAATATTGACTACAGATTGCACCACCCCGTCGTATACACTATGCACGGCAGAACCCGCTGAAGTTTGAATGTCAATCCCATTATTATTAATCATTACCCCCTTCAAAATCGGATGTTTATGCACACCGAAATGATCCGAAATAAAACCCGAAGGCACAGGAAAAGGCATCCGCCCACGAAGCGCCGCAAAGGAACTGGCTAATTTAGCCTCATCCGCATTCATATAATAGGTGTTCTTTTCTAGGACCGGCTCGGCCACCTCGACTTCTTTCACAGGCGCTGGCTTTTCCTTAATTGGCTCCCTTTTATCCGTTTTGGCGGTCTCTATTTTGGACTCAGTACGTTCCTCTACCTCCGAAGGCTTTTCGTATTTCTTTACCAATCCCTCTTCTAATCTAGGTTTAGGCAGCGCTGGTTTATTTACTTCGAGCTTTTTCGCTTGAGCCGCCATCCGCAAGCGACGCTCACGCTCCATACTTTTTTGAATTTCTCGTTGGACAATTCCTGCGATCAAATTATCCAATTTACGAATGGATAATTTTTTACGCTCGAGTTCGGTACGTAGCTTTTTCTCTTGTTGGGTCAGCACCGTCACCACCTTGGCTTCTTTGGTTTTCATGACCTCCAACTTCGATTTCTCATGCTCCTTTTCCACAATTACTTTTTTCTCCTCTTCCTTTTTGAAAATCACTTGTTGTTTCTTTGTCATTAAATCCTGACGTGTTTCAAAAATCTTTCGCGCCTGCACTTTCCGATTCGTCGTATAATGACGTAAATAATCAAATCGTCGTGTGAATTCACCCAAATCAGAGGATAGTAATAAGAAACTTAATTTATTGTTGACCGATGAGGTCTTCTCCGCCTCATACAGCATTTGACCATACGCTACTTTTAATTTGGCTAATTTAGCGGCCAAAATATCACTTTCTTGGGTTAGTTTTTTGGCTTCCTTAGCCAGCGCTTGTTGGTTTTCATTGAGAATATTAATCTGCTTTTTTTGAACAACGATTTGTTCTTTCAATACATTTAATTTCCCGATGGATACATTTTTTTTCTTGGACGTTCGGGTGATGATGGTGTTTAATTCTTTAATTTTGGCCAAATTATCCTTCTTCTGCTGCTCTAATTGCGTTTTTTTATCCGCCTGAGCCCAGATATTTCCTGTGAGAAGGCAAGCCAAAAATAGGATGATGTATTTCATTTATTCGGATTCAATAATTTTTGTGGCACGCGGAATGGAAATTCCAATGGCGTATCCAACAACTCAACTTTCGAGTACTTAATCGTAATTAACGTATTTACGTTCATATTATTTTTATCCTTGACATCTAAATTAATTTGGCTCGAAAATGGAAAAAGGACTTGATTTAACTCCGTAAATTCTTCAAAATCCATGGTCATTTTATTGTTTGTGGGCACATCGTTCATTAATAATTTTTTTAATTTCCGATTTGGCCCGACCATGTTATCGATGTTAATTCGACCTTCTTGTTGTTTTAAAATTATATTTTCATTCTCCCGAATCATCCGAGAATTATTTCGCTTAAAGGGCTGATTGCCTACGATTAGGGATTGTAAAATGCCATAATCAACTTTGAAACCCATTTTAACACTTAAGCTATCATAACTAAATCGATAATATTCACTATTGATTTTTTGGTAAAATTGGACCAAATCCTTGGTAAAAAGTCCCGTTGCGCCCGTAAAACCGGACTGCGAAATGTTCACCCAAATGGTACTATCCTTTTTCATCCGAATATCCACGGTGTAGGTATCCTGGTCCTTGGCGGTCTTCCAAACAATCTTCGATTTTGCTTTTAAATAATTGAAATTCAAATCCTCAATGATCACCTTGGGCTCCTCTTTGATTTCGGGTTTTGGAACGGAAATTCGGATGGTATCTTTTCCGGTTTCAATGACTAGGGTATCCATGACGACCGGGGCCGCTTGGGGAGTCGATGCGATTTTCTTGCCACAGGCCTGAATCATTAGGAGGACCAAGAAAAGGGATATATAACGCATATTAACTACAAAATTATCTCAATTTTCGATAAAACGCTTCAACTTAATCTTATTATCCAAAATTTCTCTAGCACCCTCTAAGGTTTTGGCCATTTTCCAGGCCTTAATTGCATCCAGGATTCGATTGTTCTGACTTAAGGCATCTCCATAATGTTCCCAGACCGTTGAACTATTTTGCTTTTCATCCTTCAGAGCCCTTTCCATGAATTTCAAGGCACCCACATAATCCTTTTGCTGAAACAAAACCCATGCATAAGTATCCAAATAGGTGCCGTTTTCGGGGAATTTATCGACTAAACTTTTCGACATCTGCGCCGCCTTGTCTAATTTATCCTTGCGCAATGACAAATAGTAACTATAATTATTCAGGACATGCTCCTCGCCCGGATTTATCGCCAAAACCTTTTCAAAACATGCATCTGATTCTAAATACCTGGTTTTGGAATGATAGGCATCCCCTAAGAGCCCATATAATTGGGTAAACCATCCATCCGTGTCCTTGACTAAAGGTAAGGCCTTTTCAAAACTTGCAATGGCCTCCGCATTTTTTGATTGTAAATATTGCGCAAAGCCCTTTTGAAACAATAAAAATCCTTCCGTAGGGAATTCATGCAAAGCCTCATCACAATGTACAATGGCGCTGTCCAATACATTTAATTCGAAATCCAACTGAACGATTCGAGCCCAAACCTCAAACTTGGTATTCCCCATTCGAGCCGCTTGCAAATAACTTGTTTGGGCTTCCTGGAATTTGGAAATACTGATCCACAAATCTCCCTCCAAAGCCACAAAACGCGCCTCTTCCGGGAAAATATGTTTTAAATCGAGCACCATCTCATGCGCGTGGCTCCAATCTTCCTTTGATTTAACTAATTCGATGGCATGTAGTGCCAATTGGCCCAAGACCTCAGCGCTCACCCGTGAATCCACCGCCCCCAATTTAATTTCGACACAGGCGGAATCCAGATTTTTTTCTTCAATAAATAATTTTGATTTCAATAAATGGATTTGCCCTTGGTCAGGAAATCGATTTTGAATTTGATCAAACAACATTTTAAATTCCCTTCCATGCACTAAATCCCAGACAATTTCCATTTGATCCCAAGAAAAAAGAGATTCTTCAGGAATAATTTCTAACAAATGCTCCCCCTCCTTAAACGCCGAGCGGACATCCTTTTTCTTCAAATAAATAAATTGTTTCGTGCGAATAATCTCCGGATAATCGCCCACGAAAGCATCCGCTTTTTGCAAAGCCGACAAGGCCTCATCCCCTTGATCCGCCCATAGAAAAGCCTGCGCGAGGCGGATATTAACTTCTGGCTGTGTCTCATCGAAAGCCAGTAACTTTTTTAACACCGCTAAAGCCTCCTCATTATACCGCAAATCGAGGGCTAAATCCGCATAAAATAAGCCATAATCTAAGGAAAAAGGGGATAACAAATGAGCTTCTTTGGCATTTTGAAAGGCTAAATTCTTTTTATCTTGGGCCAAATAGGATTTTCCTAAATAATAAAAAATAGAAGCCTCTTTAGGTACTTCTTGAATCAAATGCTCCCAAATCAAAATCGCCTCCTCGTATTCCTCCTGCACATAATGCCGCATCGCTTCCGCCATTAATTCCTCCGACTGGGCCGGCGTCAGCGCATCTAAGACCTTCGACTTTTTTTGAGCCATTCCTGCAGGCATCGAAAAAATAGTCACTAATAAAATAAGGAGGCCAATTCTCTTCATTAAAGCGAATATACCACATTGAATGATCATTTTACAGATAATTTCGATAGATTCGCGGAAATAAACCTAGATATTGATGAAATACCTTTTCCTTTTAAGCTTCTTAGTAAGTCTTCCCTTAATCGCCCAAGAAAAAACGATGGGCTTCGAGGAATACGATCCCATTTCTACTTTAGTGGTACCCGAACATACCTTAAAACGGTCGAAATACCCCTTCATCGATATCCATAACCATCAATGGAATATGCCAAGCCAAGATTTGGGATATTTAACCAAACAAATGGATAGTTTAAACATGCGGGTGATGGTGAATTTGAGTGGAAAGGGTTCTCAAAGAAATGGCAGTCGGGAAGCAGGAACCGAATACCTTACCCAATCCGCGCTGGCTGGAAAAGAGAAAACGAATAATCGGGTCGTGGTGTTTACGAATTTGAATTTTACTGACATCGATAATCCCAATTGGTCCGCTGAAACCGTCAAAGCTCTCGAAAAAGAAGTGAAAGCCGGTGCGATGGGACTTAAAATTTATAAAGATCTAGGCTTGGAAATTAAGGATACGAAGGGAAATCGCTTGTCGACAAATGACCCGCGCCTCGATCCTGTTTGGGAAAAGTGTGGAGAATTAAACATTCCTGTACTTATTCACACGGGGGAACCCATCTCATTTTTTGATGCGCATGATAAATACAATGAACGGTGGCTGGAACTCAAGCAATTTCCGAGTCGGGCGCGGCCTTCCACCAAATATCCATCCTGGAAAATCGTGATGGCGGAACAATTTGACATCATTAAAAAACATCCTAACACCAAATTTATCAGTGCACACCTGGCTTGGCTCGGAAATAATTTAGGGGAATTGGGGAAATTATTGGATACTTATCCGAATATGTATACGGAGATCGGCGCGGTTATTCACGAATTAGGGCGCCAACCAAAAACCGCACGAAAATTCATGATTCAATACCAAGACCGCGTCTTATTTGGAAAGGATATTTGGACCACATCGGAATATTATACCTATTTCAGGTTATTAGAAACGGGGGATGAATACTTTCCGTATTATCGCAAGCGGCATGCTTTTTGGCGAATTTATGGCCTGGAATTACCGGATGAGGTTTTGAAAAAAGTGTATTACAAGAATGCGCTGAATTTATTGCCTAAGCTCGATAAAAGCCAATTTCCAAAATAATTTATAGGGCCTTTAACGTCTCGTTCAATTGGCCTAACCAAATCGCCGCGCCGCGCTGATTCCAGTGGGAATCGGAAGGAAAGAAATTTTCTTTGGCATTTTTTTGTAGGCGGAGGCTTGGGTCCACTAATATTCCTTTCCAATTTGGATGTTTAGCAATTCGCGCGAGAATCTGATTGGTGGGTTTGTTTTCCGTATTCAAAACCCCGACAGGATTTGGGATAATGCTAAAAATGACCTGATCGAAACCTTTTGATTTGAAATAGGTTTGGACTTCGTTGAGTTGCGCCACATAAGCCCCTACTTCTTCATCACTCGTAGGATAGAAGGAACTACCGACTTTTTCTGGGTCTACGGTTTGTGTTAAATACAGTTGTTTCCAGTTTTTGGAGACGCGCACTTCGTTATCTAGCCGCCCGAAGATATAAAAATTTAAGGCCGATTTTAATTCTTTGAATGGCGCCCAAATCCCTAAATTGAACAGTAGAAATTCCAAATTGTTTTCCAGCGTCGGATGATAAAATGTATTTTTTAACCAAGAATTTATTCGGCTCAAAAATTCAAATCGACTGGCAGTTTGGCTTCCGAAGTTGGATTGGGCTTGCGCTTCGATTCGATTCCGAATTTCTTTTACTGTCATTAAATTTCGAAAATTCCGTTCGACGCATTCGATCAAAAGAATGTTTTTTTTGTCTTTGGATAGGCGATAAGGAATGGGCTTAGGCGTAGACCAACGCACAAATTGAACCTCCCCCGTTTTTTTAAAATACCGAGGATCCATGCTGAAAAAAGAATACAAATAACTATCACCAATGATGTGCATTTTGTATTTCACAGAATCTGTTTCCAGCACCGGCAAAGCTACAAAACTCGTATCTCGCGGCATTTTAAAAGGCTTAATATAAGTCAAGCCATACAAATCCCCAAAGCTGAATTTATCTGCACCCCAGCCATCCTGGCGAATATATCGCCGCTGACTTAATAAGCGCATCCCTTGGTTTGAACTGCCAAAAATCAGCACAAATGCCAAAAAGAAAAGTACCACAAAAGCAAAAATTCTCCTCATGCTAAAATTGAAAGTAGATAAATTGTTTCATATTAAACACGCCAAGAAAATACGTTACCAAAACAAGCAAAGGAAAAGTAAGCCAGAAAAACGTTTCCAAACGCTCCTTGACCATACCTCTTTTGTACTCCAATGCAAATAAGCCTACAATTAGAAAGACGCTTAAGTAGAATTCCTTAATTGCCATGGAAACATTTAAAGGACTCGAGAAATCCATGAGCGCCATTCGACTAAACCATAGTTTGATGGTTGAAAAATGCGCAATCCTGAAAAATACCCAGGCTAGGGTCACTAGAAAAAACGTCAACAAACGATAGGCCCATATACCAGCCCATGTTTTCCTTTGGTCTGCAGCCAAAAAAGGAAATAGTCTATTCAAAATCAAACCAATCAATTGGAATAAACCATGCAAAGCTCCCCAAATCACGAAATTCCAACTCGCCCCATGCCATAAACCGGATAACACAAAGATGATCATGATATTCAAATACCAGCGCGGCACCGAAACTCGATTTCCTCCTAAGGTTATGTAAAGATAATCCTTGAACCAGGTCGATAAGGATATATGCCACCTCCGCCAAAACTCGGGAATCGATGTGGCCCAATAGGGTGCATTAAAATTTTCCATCAACCGAAAGCCCATCACACGTGCTGCACCGATGGCCACATCCGAATAACCTGAAAAATCGCAATATATTTGGAAGGAATAGAAGATCGCCGCCACGACTAAATTTGTCCCTGATTGCTCCCCAATATTTCCATAAACCTCATCCACAACCATCGATAAGCGATCCGCAATGACCACTTTTTTGAAAATACCAATGACCATTTGAAGCAATCCCGATTGCACCCGATGCCGATCCCAATGTTTGGGCTCATAAAATTGATGAATCAGGTTTTGGGGCCGCTCGATCGGTCCGGCGACCAATTGCGGATAAAACATCACATACAAACTATAAATCCCAAAATTTTGTTCGGCCTTTTGATTTCCCCGATACACCTCGATCGTATAACTCATCGCTTGGAACGTATGAAATGATAGTCCGATCGGTAATAATATGGATAAAACAGGCATTTCGACCGGAATATCCAGCAAATGCGCGAACCAAGAAATGTTGTTGAAAATAAACTGATAATACTTGAAAACCGCCAATACACCCACATTAGCGACAATACTTAAGGCTAGAATCCATTTTTTTGTACGACCCTCATGTTGTTCTAAAAAGATCCCAGCGAAATAATCGATCACGATCGTTAGTGCCAAAATTCCCAAATAAATAGGAACAAAAGCCATATAGAAATAACAAGATGCGAGCAATAAAAGAAGCCAACGGTACTTATGAGCCATTAAAAAATAGGCTGATGTCACAATGCCGAAGAATACTAAAAACTGCAATGAATTAAAAACCATATTGCTTAGGTTAACCAACTGTCACTTGCACCCGCAAGTTCACATCATCTACATTTATTTCGCTACTCGGGCCTTCCAAAACCTTCGCCCATTCAATACTCAATGCCTGAACTTCCTGTGCAATGTAAAGCTTAAACTCGTCAATGCTTTCCTTCCATTCCTGGGAATCCTCCTGAATCACAATGTGCACCTTATCCACCACATCAAAACCCGAATCCTTCCGCACATTTTGGATCCGATTCACAAATTCTCGAGCCATGCCCTCGCGAATCAACTCAGGACTCAACGTCTGATCCAAAGCAATCGTCAATCCTCCCTCACTCGCGGTCACATAACCCGGCATATCTTCTGTCAAAATTTCAACATCCCCTAAACCTATGCCAAATCCTTCCAATTGAACCTCCCCCACTTCTTCCAAAACTATCAATGTTTCGGCCGACATTTCTGAAATCAAGGCAGCAACCACCTTCATATCTTTCCCAAATTTAGGCCCTAAGTTCTTAAAATTAGGTTTGACTTTTTTGCTTAAAACCCCAGCCGCATCATCTAAATAATTTACCTGCTTCACATTTACCTCGGATTTGATGAGATCATCCACCCGACGAATTTGTTCCCGCACATGCTCCTGTAACACCGGCACAAGGACTTGAGCCAGTGGCTGTCTCACTTTTAGTTTATGTACTTTCCGTATCGAATGGACCAAAGAACAAATCCGCTGTGCCATATCCATCGATTCCTCCAAGGCTTCATTTCGCCAAGCGGGACGAGCTGTTTTGAAATCAGTTAAATGTACCGATTCCCCCACTGTCACATTTTTATATAACCATTCGCCATAGAATGGGGCGATAGGAGACATAAGTTGAGACACTGTCTCCAAGCAGGTATAAAGGGTTTGGTAGGCGGCTTTTTTATCGGCCGACAAGCCATCCTTCGCCGTTTCCGGATTCCAGAATCTACGGCGAGAAAGACGCACATACCAATTAGATAAATGATCACACACAAAATCTTGAATGGCCCGACCGGCTTTCGTTGGCTCATAAGCCGCAAAGGCTTCATCCACTTCGCTGATCAATTGGGTTAATTTTGATAAAATCCAACGATCTAATTCCGTCAAATGCACCTCATCGATTTCCTGTGCCATCGCAGACTCAAAGCCATCTAAATTCGCATAAAGCGCAAAGAAATTATAGGTATTGGTCAATGTGCCAAAAAACTTATTTCGCACCTCGGTAATACCTGCCAAATCAAATTTCAAATTATCCCAAGGCTGGGCATTCGTGATCATATACCAGCGCGTCGGGTCAGCCCCGTAGGAAGCCAATGTCTCAAATGGGTCAATGGCATTGCCCAAACGTTTGGACATTTTATTGCCATTTTTATCCAAGACCAAGCCCGTGGAAATGACATTTTTAAAAGCAACGGAATCTTCCACCATGCTCGAAATCGCATGCAAGGTGAAGAACCAACCGCGCGTTTGATCCACCCCTTCCGAAATGAAATCCGCCGGATAGGATTGCTTAAAAATGTCTTGATTTTCGAATGGATAATGCCATTGCGCAAAGGGCATCGCGCCTGAATCGAACCAGACATCAATTAAATCCAATTCGCGGGACAATACCTGACCTGTCGCACTCAATAAAAATATTTCATCCACAAAAGGCCGATGTAAATCCGCTTGGCCTGCCGCAAAGGCTTTTTGGAAAGCCTCATTTCCTTTTAATTGTGTTTCAGATAAAATGCCAGAGGCATTTGCTTTTTCGATTTCGTTCGTTAATTGTTCCAAGGAACCAATGCAAATCTCCTCGGACCCATCCTCCGTTCGCCAGATCGGCAAGGGCGTTCCCCAATAGCGAGAACGGGATAAATTCCAATCGACAAGATTTTCGAGCCAATTGCCAAAACGGCCCGTACCCGTCGATTCTGGTTTCCACTGAATCGTTTTATTCAGCGCGATTAATTTATCTTTTGCTGCCGTGGTTTTGATGAACCAGGAATCTAACGGATAATATAAAATCGGTTTATCTGTTCGCCAGCAATGTGGATATGGGTGATCGAATTTTTGGACATTAAAGGCCTTATTCTCCGTTTTTAATTGGATCGCAATCCGCTCATCTACGGATAAATATTTATCCCGACCTTGCTTCACGATCGCTTCTTTCTTCTCTTCTTCGGTCAAATAGGCCTCTTTTACAGGCTCTAAGGCATAATCCGTGACTTCTTTGACGAATTTTCCTTGTCGGTTTACCAAGGGCACATCCTTCCCATGTTCATCTTGAACTAAAATGGCGGGTATTCCATTTTGTTGGGCCACCCGAAAGTCATCCGCCCCAAAGGTAGGCGAGGTATGAACCATCCCAGTTCCATCTTCGGTGGTCACAAAATCACCCAAAATCACCCGAAATGCCGCTTCTTTCGGCTGGACATAAGGCATTAATTGGTCATATTCGATTCCCTCTAAATCCGAACCTTTGCATTCCAAAACGATGTGATACGGAATCGCAGCTGGTTTTTTATCCGCTGAAACATAGGCCTCAAAATCTCCGTTTTCAGCGGCCGATTGGAAATAATTCTTGACCAAATCTTTGGCAAGAACCACATGAACGGGCAAATACGTATAGGGATTAAATGTCTTTACTAAGACATAGTTAATATTTTTTCCTGCGGTGAGGGCTGAGTTTGAAGGCAAGGTCCAAGGCGTCGTCGTCCAGGCTAATAAATAGACGGGCGCACCGGCAGCGGCTTGAAATAAAAACTCAGAGGCTTGATTTCGAATCGCGCCAAATTGGGCCGTTAAAGAAGTGTCTTTGACGTCGCGGTAACAGCCTGGTTGGTTTAATTCATGGGAAGAAAGACCGGTTCCCGCCGCGGGCGAATAGGGTTGAATCGTATAGCCTTTGTACAACAAACCTTGGTCATAAAGGCGTTTCAATAGGTTCCAAACACTTTCAATATAGGGCGCTTGGTAGGTAACATAGGGATTTTCGAGATCGACCCAATAGCCCATTTTCTGGGTGAGGTCGTTCCACTGATCTGTGAATTTCATGACGGTTTCCCGGCAGCGTTGGTTATATTCTTCGACCGAAATCGTTTTTCCGATGTCCTCTTTGGTGATGCCTAATTCTTTTTCAACTTGCAATTCCACCGGTAAACCATGCGTATCCCAGCCACCTTTGCGCTTTACTTGTTTTCCCTTCAGGGTTTGGTAGCGACAAAAAATATCCTTGATCGCACGCGCCATGACATGGTGAATGCCGGGTGTTCCGTTGGCCGAAGGTGGCCCCTCAAAAAACGTAAAGGTAGGCTTTCCCTCGCGCGTCGAAATAGACTTTTCGAAAATGTTATTTTTCGTCCAGAAATCTAATATTTCATCGGCTAAGGCAGCGTAATCTAAATTTTTATATTCTTTGAAGCTCACAGATTGGTTGGTTTTTAGAATAATATCAGGCAAAATTGAGGCAAAAATACGAAAATTGTGAACCTTATGTTACTTTGCATGGAATTTTGAATGGAATAAATGTTAAAAGAAGCGATACGTCAACAAGCCCTTGCCTCCCGCAAAAATCTCAGCGATGAAAAATGGCTTTCCATGAACCAAGCTATTCAAAAAAACTTACTTGATTTTTTGCATGATTTCTCGGCCGGAACGAAGGTCCTAAGTTTCCAAAGTATCCTCGAAAAGCGAGAAATCGACCTAACATACACGCACGAAAAGCTGACAAAATCCCCCTTCGAATTTTCTTTAGGTTTTCCGCGGGCAAATGCGAAGGACTTTTCCATGCAAACATTTCTGACGAATGAATCTACAACTTTCGAACAATCGGCCTGGGGAATTTGGGAACCCAAACCTAGCTCCTCGCAAGAAATGTTCGCAAAGGATTGGGATGTGGTCCTTGTGCCCCTTTTAGCCATCGACCTGAATGGGCATCGCGTGGGCTATGGAAAGGGTTTTTATGACCGATTTTTGGCCCAAACCAAAGCCAATGCTTTGCATATCGGACTTAGTTTAGACAGCCTAATCGATCCCATTTCTGACCTACATGAACATGATATTGCCTTGGACCTAGCTATATCGCCTGAAGGAATTCATCGATTTAATGAAAAAAAATAGGCTGATTCTAAATTTAAGCCCTAATTTTGCGTGCCAAAAGCATGATAACGTGAAAATCAGACAATTACTCTTTTTTGTATGTTTCGCCTTGCCCGTCTTAGGTCAAGGGATAAGCAAAAAGGAATGGTTCCCAATTGAGCGTTCAATAAAAGGCTTTCGTACGCAATTTGTATACAAACGCCAACTCTTGGAAAATCCCTTGGCCCTTCAAATCCCTTTGATGGAGATGTTGGATCCGGAAATTAGTCGGGAGTTTTTGACCTATAAGCGTCAACAAAACCACATCAAATGGATTTCAAGCGGCACTTTGGCATTGTCTTTGTATTCATTGTTGCAAAAAGACGCCGTGTCAGACGGCTTTTATTGGTCGTTCGTGGGAACGAGTGCCTTGGCGAACGTCTATTTTGGATCCATGAGTTTGCGGCATTTTAACCGAGCGCTGAATCGATATAATGAGTTAGGAAAAGAACAAAAGACAAATATAAGTTTACAAATTTCAACGAGCGGAAATCAACCCGCCGTTGGGATCGCAATGAAGTATCCATTTTAAGATTAATTAAGCATGAAAGTTGCAGTTGTTGGTGCCACAGGACTCGTAGGCAGTGAAATTTTGAAAGTATTGGCAGAACGGAATTTCCCGGTTTCTGAAATTATCCCCGTAGCTTCCGAGCGTTCGATCGGAAAAAAAATCAGCTTTAAGGGAAAAGAATATGCCGTGGTGGGGTATGAAACGGCCATCGCGATGAAACCCAATGTGGCCATTTTCTCCGCAGGTGGTGGAACATCCTTAGAAACAGCACCAAAATTCGCAGCAGCAGGCATAACCGTAGTGGATAATTCATCGGCTTGGCGGATGGACCCAACGAAAAAATTGGTAGTTCCAGAAATCAATGCTTCCACCCTAACAGCGGAAGATAAAATCATTGCGAATCCGAATTGCTCCACGATCCAAATGGTCGTGATCTTAAATCCTTTACATAAAAAGTATAAAATCAAACGCGTGGTGGTTTCGACCTATCAGTCGGTGACAGGAACAGGCAAAGCAGCTGTGGACCAATTGTTCGACGAACGCGCCGGAAAAACAGATTACAACAAAGTGTATCCACATAAAATCGACTTAAACGCTTTACCTCACATCGATGTATTCTTAGACAATGGCTATACGAAAGAGGAAATGAAAATGATTTTGGAAACGAAAAAAATCATGATGGACGATTCGATTCAGGTGACGGCGACGACGGTGCGTATTCCGACAATCGGCGGACACTCGGAGGCGGTGAATATCGAATTTGAAAATGATTTCGATTTGGCGGAGGTTCGGGCGATATTGGAAAAAGAAGAAGGCGTGATAGTTCAAGATGACCCGAAAAATTTCTTGTATCCGATGCCGATTACCGCGCATGGAAAGGATGAGGTTTTTGTGGGAAGGATTCGTCGGGATGAGTCTCAAAAAAACACCTTAAATCTGTGGATTGTGGCGGATAATTTACGAAAAGGGGCGGCCACGAATGCCGTTCAGATCGCAGAATATTTGGCCAAACATCAGTTAATCTAAAACGAAGGCCGGTCCAACCGGCCTTTTTTGTACATGACTCGATTAAGTGTAAATATCAATAAAATCGCCACGCTTCGAAATTCTCGAGGTGGTAATAATCCGGACCTCGTTCAGGTGGCCATGGATTGTGAGCGATTTGGTGCGGAGGGAATTACGGTGCATCCTCGGCCCGATGAACGTCACATTCGCTATTCGGATGTGCATGCTTTAAAACCTTTGTTGACCACCGAATTTAACATCGAAGGAAATCCTTTGGAAGCGTCCTTCGTCGAATTGGTCTTAGCTGTGAAACCGGAGCAGGTTACCTTGGTTCCCGATGCGCTGGGCCAAATTACCTCGAATCATGGCTGGGATACGGTGGCGAATCAAGCGCTTCTGATTGACCTTATCCGCATTTTTAAAAATGCGGGCATTCGAACCTCCATTTTTGTGGATCCGGTTTTGGACATGGTGGAAGCGGCGAAAACAACGGGGGCGGATCGAATTGAATTATACACAGAACCTTTTGCGATGGAATTTCCGGAAAATCCTGCGGCAGCGGTGGCGGCCTATCGGAAGGCAGCATTTCGGGCTCAACAAATTGGCCTTGGCGTCAATGCCGGTCACGACTTGAGTTTGGAAAATTTGGCCTTTTTTAAATCGCAGGTCAGCCCTTTAGATGAAGTGTCGATTGGCCATGCGCTGATCAGCGATGCGCTGTATTATGGATTGGAGAATACGATACAATTGTACAAACGCCAATTGCTTTAGAAATCATCCCCAGAGAAAAATTATCGAATTTGACAAAAAGCAAAAACGCTAAAAGAGTAATTTCAATACCTACAAAAACAAAAAAGGGGCCCTAAATAAGGCCCCTTTTAAATTTTTATAAAAAACTATTGTTCTTTTTCTCCTGTCAAAACCACTTGGCCACCAGCCACTGATAATTTGATCGAACTTACTTTACCCGCAGCGCGAGAGAAGATGATATCGGCATCATAGCCTTGGATTGACGTAGTAAATACATCGGCAGTGTTTGAAGGTTTTAAAACAGCTCCTTCAGTTGGGTTCGCATCCGAAGACAACATCAATTTTCCGTCTTTCAAATTAATCATGATTTTCTTTACGTACTCGTTGTCAGACATTTTGAACGTAGCAGTATAATCAGCAGCAGAAGAAGCACCAGAGGAAGCACCAGCTGATGACCCTTCTTTTTCGCCAGCTAAGGTCACGCCTTGTGCTTCGATTTTAACGCCTTTTACTTTGCCACCGTCACGGGTAAATGTGATTACACCGTTTTGGCTTTCGAGAACAAATTCATCCGCATTTTTCCCTTTGGCAATTTCCGTATCTGGAAAACCTTCAGCAGACATAATTACTTTTCCTTCTTTAACTGCAAATTTGACCGCTTTGACGTAAGGATTGTCTTGCATTTTATAAGATCCTGCGATGTCGTCGGTAGAACTAACTTGTGCAAATAAAGTGGTAGAAAACATAACCATCGCAGCAAGGATGGCAACTAAACGAGCATTTTTCATGAATTTTCGATTTAAATTTTGACAAAACTAATACGATTTCAATAAATTGTCATAAAATGACTTCAATTTTTACAATATTTTCACATTGACATTTTGAAATTAAATAGTTTTACCTAATTTGGCACTCCGATCAACAAGCATCGGTTATCAATTCGCCCAAAAAAACAATAGGAGATACAATATGAGATAAACCTCTACGTTAACAAATTTGACTTATATGATTAAGACACAAGTTAGCGATGCAGCGTTATTATCCGCGTACATCCAAGGGGAAGATAAAGCGTTTGAAACATTAGTGAAACGCAGTAAATCCAAAGTGTATACAAGTATTTACTTGATCGTTAAGGACCGCTACATCGCGGAAGACTTAATGCAAGAAACGTATATTAAGGCGATCGATGTGATTAAATCGGGTCGCTACAATGAAGAAGGAAAATTTTTGCCATGGGTGGTGCGGATAGGGCATAATTTAGCCATCGATTTTTTTAGGAAGGATAAACGATATCCGACCATTGTGTTGGAAGATGGGTCCAAGCTGTTCAATAGTTTTGAGTTTGCCGAAGAATCCTCCGAGGATATTCAGATGAAGGCCGACAAAATCTCGAATGTGCGGGAGCTCATCAAAAAATTACCAGATGAACAACGGGAAGTCTTGGTCATGCGGCATTACGAGGAATTAAGTTTCCAAGAAATCGCAGATCAGACCGGTGTCAGTATAAATACGGCTTTGGGAAGAATGAGGTATGCCTTGATCAACCTAAGGAAAATGCTAGAAAAACAAGAGAGTGCCTATGACGCAAAACTTTACCCCAAATGACCTCATTAAAAACTTGTATGAGCCTGAAAAAGGGCTGACTCACTTTTTAAACTCGGAAGACCGCTCGGAGTTAGCGGCCCTCCACCAGGTAAAAAACGCACTCGATGAAGGATATTTACATCCATCAGACAGCTGTGTCGATTCGATTATCGCTTATTCCAAACGAAATATCGAGATCCAATCTTGAAATAGTTTCTTACCTTTGCCGAAAGCCTAGCGCATGCAAAAGAAAGAACGATTCCAAGCTTTTATGGACCATTTTTCGTCCCATTTTCCGGAGGCGGAAACGGAATTGCAATACGGCAATCCCTATGAATTATTAGTCGCCGTCGTCCTTTCCGCGCAATGTACCGACAAGCGGATTAACCAAGTCACCCCGAAACTTTTTCAACGATTTCCTAACCCCGCCGCACTCGCCGAATCCAGCGTGGATGAAATTTTTTCCTACATTCGATCCGTTTCCTACCCAAATAATAAAGCAAAACATCTCTTAGGTTTAGGCCAACGCATCGTCGACGCATTCGCCGGCGATGTCCCAGAAACCTTAGAAGACTTACAAAGCCTACCCGGCGTAGGTCGAAAAACGGCTAATGTCATCGCTTCGGTGATTTATAATCAACCCACCATGGCCGTGGATACACATGTATTTCGGGTTTCGCATCGACTAGGACTCGTACCCAAAAACGCGACCACCCCCTTAAAGGTCGAATTAGCGTTGGTTAAACACCTACCTGATGAGGTAATTCCCAGGGCGCACCATTGGTTAATCCTACACGGTCGCTACATCTGCCTCGCCCGCAGCCCGAAATGTGAAGCCTGTACGATTCAGCATTTTTGTGCCTTTTATCAAAAAAATCATGGGAGCAAATAAAGTCGAAGGCCTGGGCATTTTATGTTCCCTGCTCGGCGTGTATTTCTCCGCGAAACAAGCCCGAGTAGCTTGGATCTGGAACATCCTCGCCTCCGCGATTTATGGCTATATTTTTTATGGCTTGGGTTTATTTTCCGATATGGAATTGCAAGGATTTTTTATTTTGATGGCCATTTTTGGCTTTTTCCAATGGACCCGATCCACGGAAAATTGGATCCCCGAAAAATCGACTCGATTGCAATTAATCATAGGGATTCTCGCCAGTTTAGTTTTTGGGGGAATTTCAGGTTATTTACATCAAAGATACGCACCCAATGTCTCCTTCCCTTATCTAGACGCCTGCCTGACTGGACTGAGTATTTGGGGAACTTATTTGGCTGCGAAACGGAAAATCGAAAACTGGGTACTCTGGATTCTTGTGGACTTCGTCTATATAGGCATGTACATGCAAAAGGGCATACCGGGCACATCGGCACTATATGGCCTATTTATTTGCATGGCTTTTTATGGCTATCGGTCTTGGCAAAAAAAAATGTCATAGATTTTATCCGAATCATTGCCTAAATCAAGCATATAAATTTATCTTTGTGTTAATGTTTTGCCACTCTGCTTAAATACCTGATTTACAGCTCATTTAGCCAACAAAACATTTCAATTTTTAATTTTTACTGGCATTTTTTGATTATGGCAAACGAGGAAAAACAACGCTATTCAGCTGCAGAATTAAAGGAATTCGAAGAAATTATTTTAGGTAAATTAGAAGACACTCGATCGGAACTAAATTACATACGGGAAACTTTAAGTAAGAAAAATGACACCGGCACGAATGATACGGCTGGAAATTCTAAGGTCATGGAAGATGGGGCGGATACCGCGGAGAAAGAAAACATGAATCAATTGGCGGTTCGACTTCAAAAATTCATCAATAGTTTAGACAAGGCATTGATGCGGATAAAAAATGGAACCTACGGGGTTTGCGTTGAATCCGGAAAATTAATTTCGAAGGAGCGTTTGCGTTTGGTTCCACACACACAGCATTCGATCGAAGCGAAGTTAAAACAGCGATAAATGGGATTATTTGACAACAATCGATTGGTTGATTTATTGTCCAACTACCTAAAGACTCAATTCGAGATCATTAAGTTAGATGTGCAAGAGAAATTAGAGGAATTGTTGGCCCGCATTTTTAAATTTATTTTAATCGCTTTTGCCCTAGGAATCACCAGCATATTTTTCTTGTTGGGCCTAGCTAATTGGATTAATGAAACAACCCAAAGCCTCTTTATCGGTTATTTTGCCGTCGCGGCTTTGGCCCTAGTCATCAGCCTCATTTTGCTTTTGACGATGAAAAAAAAGGAGGAGTCTGACAAAGAATTGCCTGAGGATTTAGAAGATCATGAGTAATACACAAGAAAAACGCGCCGCTTTAGAAGCTAAAGCCGATCAAGTCAAGGCCAATATTGCCGAAGAAATAAGTGATATCAAACAAATCGCCAAAGAACGCGGCATGCAAATTGCCGTTGTCGGCGGTGTTTTAGCCGCCTCTTATCTGCTTTATTCCCTATTTTCAGGGAGCGGCAAAAAAGAATCTTCAGACAAAGAAGAACCTTCTTTTATAGGCTCCGCCATCAAATCCTATGCCGTAGCCCTAGCCCTAGGCTTAGCGAAAGATAAATTAATGGCTTATTTACAATCCTTAGAATCTGAGCAGGCCACGGAAACGAAACAGGATTAATTTTCCATCAAATAGGCTTTGATAAATTCGTTGATTTCCCCATCCAACACGGCATCCGTATTCGAGGTTTGAAAATTCGTACGATGGTCTTTTACCCGACGGTCATCCAACACATACGACCGAATTTGGGAACCCCACTCAATTTTCTTTTTACCCGCTTCTACTTCTGCACGGGCAGCGTTTCGTTTATCGATCTCGATTTGATAGAGTTTTGATTTTAATAGACGAAGGGCCACTTCCTTGTTCATTAATTGCGAACGTTCTTGTTGGCACGCAATAATAATCCCCGAAGGCCTATGCGTCAATCGAACCGCCGTTTCTACCTTATTTACATTTTGTCCTCCAGCCCCACCGGAACGAAACGTATCCCAGTCGATATCGGCTGGATTAATCTCAATTTCAATGGTATCGTCGGCCAATGGACATATATATACGGAAGCGAAAGAGGTATGTCGGCGCGCATTTGAATCAAAAGGCGAAATTCTCACCAAGCGGTGAACGCCATTTTCTGATTTCAAATTTCCATAGGCAAACTCACCATCCACTTCGATGGTCACGGATTTAATGCCCGCTACGTCGCCGTCATTTTGGTCAACCAACCGTACTTTGAAATTATTTTTTTCTGCCCACATGAGGTACATGCGGAGTAACATCGACGCCCAATCCTGCGATTCTGTGCCACCGGCCCCGGCATTGATTTCCAAGACAGCGCTCATGTTATCGCCTTCTTCGGACATCATTTTACGAAACTCCAAGGCCTCCAATTTTTCCTCAAGCCGTAAACCCTCGGCATCTACCTCCGTTTCGGTCGCTTCGCCTACTTCATAAAATTCCCAAATGGTTTCCAAATCCTCCATCGCGCCCTTCAGCACATCGAAACCATCCGTCCAAAACTTCAGCCCGCGCATTTCTCGCATGGTGCTTTCGGCCTTTTCGGGTTGATTCCAAAATTCGGGATCTAAGGTTACCGTCTCTAATTCGGAAATTAAATATTTCTTATGATCGTAGTCAAAGATACCCCCTTAAAGCCTCTATTCTGGCTTTCAGGTCATTGAACCTGTCTCTTGTCATGTGTATTTCTCCTTACTAAAATGCAAATATACCCGATTTTGTGCTAAATTGCGGGCAAATTAAATTAAATCAAGCAATAAAATGGCGCAACAATACGATTTGATCGTGGTAGGCTCTGGCCCAGGTGGTTATGTAGCAGCTATCCGAGCTTCTCAATTAGGTTTCAAATGTGCAGTGGTAGAAAAAGAATCCTTGGGGGGCATTTGCCTCAATTGGGGATGTATTCCAACCAAAGCCCTATTAAAATCCGCACAAGTTTTTGAATACATCAAACATGCTTCCGACTACGGAATTACCGTCAAAGGCGCCGAAGCAGATTTTTCAGCCGTCATTTCACGCTCTCGTGGCGTGGCAGATAGCATGAGCAAAGGGGTCCAATTCTTGATGAAAAAGAATAAAATCGACGTCATCATGGGAACTGGGAAAGTGAAACCGGGTAAAAAAGTCGAGGTGACGGATGCCGAAGGTAAATCCACGATTTACGATGGAAAAAACATCATGATCGCCACCGGTGCGCGCGCACGGGCACTTCCGAATATCCCGATTGACGGAGAAAAGGTAATCGAATACCGCAAAGCGATGAGCCTAGCGAAGCGTCCAGATTCGATGGTGATCATCGGTTCCGGGGCTATCGGCGTGGAATTTGCGTATGTGTACGCGGCGATGGGAACGAAGGTGACGATCGTTGAATTTTTACCCAACGTCGTTCCAGTCGAAGACGAAGACGTTTCCAAAGAATTAGCGAAACAATATAAAAAGATGGGCATCGACATCCTCACGAGTTCAAGTGTGGAATCGGTTGACACCAAAGGAAAAGGATGTACCGTGGCCATTAAAACCCCAACAGGTGCACAAGAAATCAAATGTGACATTGTCCTATCCGCAGCCGGTGTGATTTCAAATTTAGAAAACATCGGTTTGGAGGAAGTGGGTATCATCGTGGACAAGGGTAAAATCCCCGTGAATGCGTGGTATGAAACGAATATCCCAGGCTATTTCGCCATCGGTGATGTGACACCGGGTCCGGCTTTGGCGCACGTGGCTTCTGCCGAAGGAATCATCTGTGTGGAGAAAATGGCAGGTCACAAGACGGAGGCTTTGGATTATAGCAACATTCCAGGCTGTACCTATTGTACCCCAGAAATTGCCTCGGTGGGCATGACTGAAAAGAAAGCCAAAGAAGCGGGTTACGACATCAAAGTGGGTAAGTTTCCATTCGTTGCTTCTGGAAAGGCTACGGCTGCCGGCGCGCGTGATGGTTTTGTGAAGGTAATTTATGATGCCAAATATGGTGAACTTTTAGGTGCGCACATGATCGGTTATAATGTAACTGAATTAATCGCTGAGGCGGTGGTAGTACGTAAATTAGAAAGCACGGCCTATGAGATTATGAAGTCGGTGCATCCACACCCAACCATGTCAGAGGCCTTCAAAGGGGCCACGGAAGCGGCCTACGGAGAAGCGGTGGATTTATAAACGAGCTTTTAAAAATTTAGGAAGAGGACTTGAGATTCAAGTCCTCTTTTTTTATGAAATCCAACGAGGCATTGAACCTAAAAAGCCTCCCGTGACCCGCTGAAACGCTTAGCATGAAAATTACTTTTCATGCTTCAAAATGATTTGTTATAAAAACAAAAATGCACCAGATAAAATACCCGGTGCATTATTACATTAAGTTCTAAATTTTTGAAAAGTGGTTAGGCTTTCCAATGGACAAAAGAATACCATTACCCAGCGAACTGAAAATTTTGAGAAAAGAAAGGAGTTCAATAAATGGAAAGTCAAACTGATTATCCAAGATGTTACATCAAAATGATGCCATCATCCTGAATGAAATATTTTATTATAAATCGCATAAAACAAAAAAGGGGGAAGCTTTTCGGCTTCCCCCTTTTTGATTGACGATGATTAGGATTACAAACTACGCACCTTAATGCTTTTGTAAGCCACTTTACTTTTCGGATCATGCGCTTGGAGGGCAATGGTACCGCCTTTGATCAAACGTAATTCTTGACCTTTGCTACGTAGAGGATTTGCAGGTTGTGTATAGTCAACGACCGTCACTCCATTTATTTTAGTGACAATATGGTTTCCCTTCACAGTCACGTTCAAATCAAACCACTCTTCATCTTTGACAAAGCGCTCGGATGTGTCCACGATATTATACAAAGAAGCTGTTCTGCGCCAATCCGTATGTGAATTATTTACTTGAACCTCATATCCTACGGAAGGGAAGCCAACTTCTAAAAAATCCGTACATACATACAATCCTGAATTTGATCCAGGGAATGTCATGACCGTGGCTTGAACTTCAAAATCTTTGAAATTATGATCCCCAACTGTGCCATCATAAAACAAGTGACCACGAGGACCTTCGATGATGATGGATCCATTTTCCACTCGAAAGGAAGCTGGGCTTTCATTGATTTTCCAGCCGGCCAAGGATTTTCCATCAAATAATTCTACCCATTTTTTGCCCTGGGCATTGGCCTGTAATGTGATAACAGCAAGAATTGCAATAAGTAAATGTTTCATGTTTAATTTGATTTAGATTAAATTTTAATACCCCATTCTGCATTCATCGAACGGCCTAAGAGCGCGTTGGCTTGTGCGTCATTGAATTTTTCAGTTTTAGGATTCCATTCCAAAGATTTGTTCGTTGCATAGGCGATGTTTCCTATGTTGCAAACCGAAGCTGTCCGGTGTCCGATTTCCACATCGCAAACTGGCATCGAACGATCCCGAATGGCCTTTAAGAAATCTTCGTAATGATTTTCGCTTTTATATACGTGTTTTTCATTGGCTCCGATAACACGGTCTTTTAATTCTGGCTTGGAGGTTTCCAACTTTTTGCGTTGGACGCGTAAGGTTCCTTCGGTGCCTACAAATTCGATTCCGTTGTTCCATTCCCATGGCTGATGCGTCATGGTGATGCCATTGGCATAGGTATAGGTTAAAAATTCATTGCCATTGGATTTAGGAGCATCCACTTTCACGGGACCGCTGCCATCCATGTCGAGGGACCATTGGACAATATCAAACATATGCGCACCCCAGTCGGTCATACCGCCGCCACCAAATTCCTTGTATTTACGCCAGTTGGGAAATACATCCTTCGTAATCGGTGGAGCTAATTCGGAATTAAAGGCCACAGGTGCATTTGGCCCGAGCCATTTGGTAAAATCAAGACCAGTAGGCATTTCTTCGGCGCCTAAATCATATGCGATGGGCGGTGGACCTACGTTCACTTTGATGCTTTTTACTTCGCCGATGTAGCCGTTGCGGATCAATTCAGCCGTTTGGCGGAACTCAGGCCAGGAGCGTTGCATCGAACCGGTTTGAAATACCCGCTTATATTTCCGAGCGGCATTGACCATGGCGCGGCCTTCTTTCACGGTGAGGGAAAGGGGCTTTTCGCAATAGATATCTTTGCCTGCGGCGGCTGCTCGAACAGCCATGGCGGCGTGCCAATGGTCGGGACTGGCGATGACCACGGCATCTACATTTTTAAGGGCTAATAATTCCCGAAAATCTTGATAAATGGCGATATCGGAATATTTACCTAAGGCGGGATTTTTGGTATAGATTTCTTTGGCCCGGTCGATGAAGCCATTGGCTTTGGCTTGATAGACTTCGGAAATGGCTTGAATGCGTACTTGCCCTGTATTTAAAAAACTGGAGCCGAGGCCTTTTCCTTGCTTACCAGTTCCGATAAATCCAAGGTTAATCATGTCGCTAGGTGCCAAATAAGCACTTCCATCTGGTTTTTTACCGCCTAAGACA
>CAIVPF010000006.1 GCA_903907745.1 uncultured Cytophagaceae bacterium
CTTGGAGGTAAAAAACCAAATTCATTTTCGATTTCTTTGAACCGAAGTATTTCATATCCGTATCAATTTAGGACTACGGGTTACGGTGGTGGCTATGGTGGCGGTGGCTATGGTGGCGGATACGGCGGTGGCTATGGTGGCGGATACGGTGGTCTAGGAGGCGGATATGGTGGATATGGCGGTGGCTATGGCGGTTATGGCGGCGGATATGGTGGCTATGGCGGGATGAGTAGTTATTCGGTACCGGATTCTTTGTTGGACGCCCACTTTAATGTCAATAGTATAACTTTCAGTTTAGGAAAACGCTTAAAATGGCCGGATGATTATTTTTCTTTGAGTAATTCACTTGCCTTTTCTCAATACGATGTAGATCGTTATTATACGTGGGCCTATCCGCAAGGAAAGTCGACTTCGGTGACCTTCATGACGAATTTCTCTCGGAATAGTATTGATAATCCCACATTTGCTCGTTCGGGATCTAGTTTCTCGATGACCGCTTCTTTGACGCCTCCTTATTCTTTATTAGGGGGAAATAAAGATGGATCATTGATTGAATATCACAAATGGATGTTGGATGCGAGTTGGTTCAGCCCATTAGCCGGTAAATTTGTTTTACACACGCGCGCTCATTTAGGATTTTTGGGTTCATATGGTGGTCGGGAAACGACCCGTTTTGAACGTTTTGATTTAGGTGGTTCGGGAATGGTGCAAGGATTTTCATTTAACCGAGACATTGTGGGTCTTCGCGGATACAAAGACCGTGTTATTGGACCATCGGGTTCCTATGGAAATGGAGGGGTGGCCTATAATAAATTTGTGATGGAAGTTCGTTATCCGGTTTCCTTAAATCCTTCGGCGACTATTTTTGTCCTAGGTTTTGCGGAGGGTGGAAATAACTTTGCGAATCTTCATGAATACAATCCATTTGATTTGTATAAATCAGCTGGATTTGGTGCACGTATATTTATGCCAGCCTTTGGTATGATTGGTATTGATTATGGTATGGGCTTTGATAAGCCAAGACCGGGGGATTCGGATTTTGGCCGGCAGGCGTTTACCTTCTCCATCGGGCAACAAATCAGATAAGACGAATAAATTCGTAATGAAAAAGTCGATTTTTTTCTTAATTTTGGTGCTTGTGAGCTTGGGACAAAGGTCCTTTGCCCAAAAATTTGGATACATCGATACGGAATTCATTACCTCTAAAATGCCTGAATACAAAAAAGTCCAGGCCAAAATGGAGGAATTGACGAAACAATATGTGAAGGATGTTCAAAAGAAAAATGATGAATTGGCGGAATTGGAACGTGCTTTTAAGTTGGAGGAATTATTATTAACCGACGACCTGCGTGCTCAGCGCCTCCTTCTCATTAAGGCCAAAGACCAAGAAGCAAAGGCTTTACAAAATGCGATCTTTGGATCTGAAGGCGAATTATTTAAATCCAAGCAAGCGGCTTTAAAACCGATTTTGGATGAGATTGCCAAAGCCGTGGAAAAAGTAGTTCGGCAAAAGCGCCTGGACTTTCTATTTGATAAAGCAAATGACGGATTAGCTTTGATTTATACAAATCCAGTCCATGATTATTCAGATTACATTTTAGAGGAATTGGGTCTTGAAATCGACCCGAATTTGAAAAAATAATTGACATTACAAAACAAAAAAAATAATTTAAAAAAGAAAA
>CAIVPF010000007.1 GCA_903907745.1 uncultured Cytophagaceae bacterium
AAGGCCAAAGACCAAGAAGCAAAGGCTTTACAAAATGCGATCTTTGGATCTGAAGGCGAATTATTTAAATCCAAGCAAGCGGCTTTAAAACCGATTTTGGATGAGATTGCCAAAGCCGTGGAAAAAGTGGTTCGGCAAAAGCGCCTGGACTTTCTATTTGATAAAGCAAACGACGGATTAGCTTTGATTTATACAAATCCTGTCCATGATTATTCAGATTACATTTTAGAGGAATTGGGTCTTGAAATCGACCCGAATTTGAAAAAATAATTGACATTACAAAACAAAAAAAATAATTTAAAAAAGAAAACAACGTATGAAAACCAAATTTTTATTGGCCGTAGGCCTTATGTTCGGCTTGGCAACAATGCCGCTTCAGGCTCAAGTTAAAATCGGATTTATCAATGCTGATTATATTTTAGGCCAAATGCCGGAAGCGAAACAAGTTGAAGAAGACTTGAAAAACACGCAAAAACAATACGAAACTTTATATCAAGGAAAAGTGAAGGACTTCCAAGATAAATTAGCGGTCTTTGAAAAAATGAATGCGGATGCAAAAACGCCAGATATCATCAAGCAAGACAAAGAGAAGGAATTACAAAATCTTCAAACTTCGATCCAAGAATTCCAACAAAATTCTCAATCGTCTTTGCAGAAAAAACAAGCACAATTGTTGCAACCTCTTTTAAAGAAAATCGAAGAAAACATGCATGCAGTCGCAAATGAGAATGCCTACACACACGTTTTCAATTATGATGCCGGTATGGGAACTGCTCCTATCTTATTGCATTACCCTGCAGAAGCTGCGATTTCTGACCTTGTATTAAAGAAAATGGGTATCACGCCTAAGCCAGTTTCAGCTGCACCAGCTGCTGCGCCTGCTGCTAAACCAGCCGCTGCTCCTGCTGCACCAGCTGCAACGAAGCCTGCTGCTCCAAAGAAATAAGCACAATTTTTTTAAGAGAAAAGACGCATATAGTGCGTCTTTTTTTTTGCTATTGAATTAGGTATTTGCCCGTTTGTATCGCTGACATCAGTAAGATAATGCCCAGTACCACATAATGAAAGACCTTTTCAGGCATGTAATGGAGAATTTTTTTCCCCAGAAAAGATCCTGTCATACTAATTCCAATGAGGAAAGGAATAAACACGATGTATTCCTTCGTAAAGTAGCTATTGGCCACATAAATAATAGCTCTGGACGTATCCACCCCCATATCGATGAGGGCCGAGGTGGCGATGAAAATGTCCTTGGGCAATTGAAAGGCCGACAAGGTCAAGCCTCGAATCGCACCTCCTGTGCCAATTAATCCCGCTAAAAAACCGGAAATCCCACCCCCAATATATAAATTGGAATCGCTTTGTTTGATTTTTTTATGCCCACCGCCGAGCAGGTAAATCGCCAAACAAAACACCAACACATTCATCCCTAATTCCGTCTGTTTCTGGGGAATATAGTGGGTCAATATGGCGCCGATGATCACAGCTATAACGGCTGGAATACCTAGTTTGAGGGCAATTTCTTTGTCGATGCCCGACTGAAACAAATAGATTTTGGATAAATTACTAAACACGTGAAATACCGCCGTGATGCCTAGGACCAATTTGAAATCTAAAAACATGGATGCCAAGGGGACAAACAAAATGGATGAACCAAAGCCCGACACCGTTCCTAAAATTTCTGCAAGGAGAGCTAAAAAGAAAAATAAATAATAGTTCTCCTGCATGTGCTTAGCATTTATTCAATCGGTTTAGTAGCCTCAAAAAAGCGATTTTGGAAAATGATGATGGATACCACTCCGCAAAAAATGGCTGCATCAGCGAAATTGAAGATCGGCGTCGAATAATAAGTTCCTCCCCACATCGGTACCCAAAGCGGTAAAATTCCTTCCCAAACATCGAAAAAGAACATGTCGATGACTTGGCCATGAAACCAAGTCATCGGCGCCCCATAAGGTGCATTGCCTAATAAAACACCATAAAATACGGAGTCGATGAGATTTCCGATCGCCCCGCCTAAAATCAAGGCGATGCAGATTAACAAGCCTTTCGGACTATGCCTTTGACTTAAATAATGCAAATAATAGCCGATCCCAAACATCGCGATAATTCGGAAAGTAGTCAGGATTAATTTCCCGTAGACGGAACCCAATTGTATCCCAAAAGCCATGCCCGGATTTAGCGTATAATGCAATTTGAATATGGATCCGATCAATTCAATTTGGCCAAAATAGCCAGGTTCCATCCAAAAATGAACAGCCATTTTGATGCCTTGATCCATTAAAATAATGGCAATACTGATGAGGAAATAACGAATACTGTTCATGCTTGTTTTCTTCGATTTACTTCTTTTTGAAGGAGGCCAAATTCCCGTGAGGTTTGTCCGGCGATGGAACTATTTTCTTCAGCGCGTCTGAATAAATAGGGCATCACAGAAGCTACGGGCCCATAAGGTACATATTTGGCGACATTATATCCCATAGCCGCTAAATTATAACTGATATTGTCCGACATGCCTAATAACTGGGCAAAATAAATATGCGGATGGTCCTTCGGGATATTTTGATCATCCATTTTTTCGCATAATTGCATGCAACTGAATTCATTATGAGAGCCTACACAAAAACTAACCTGACCTAAATGCGCTAAACATACGTCAATCGCTTTGTTGAAATCCCGATCGGTATCTTCCTTATGTTTATGCAAAGGTTCGGAATATTCATCTTCATGGGCTCGTTGGCGCTCCTTCTCCAAATAAGCCCCACGTACTAATTTTGCACCGAAATAATAGCCAGATTTTTCAGCGGTTTCTATTGCTTTTCGTAGATTTTCCAACATTTCTACTCGGTACATTTGGAAGGTATTAAAGATAATCGCCTCCTCTTGATTAAACCTGACCATCATTTCATAGGTCAGCGAATCGATGGAATTTTGAATCCAACTCTCTTCCGCATCCATGAAAAGTTTAATCTGTAAATCATGGGCTCTTTGGCACACTTCGATTAAATAAGTCTTGCTTGATGCAAAAGATTCAATTTCCTCCTCATTCAGGGTTTGGCCCGATTGATATTTCTCTAATAACTCACTCTGAAATAGCCCCGTTAATTTAAAGACAGCAAAAGGAATCTGTGGATCTTGCTTCGCTTTTTCAATTGTTTTTAAGATTTCAGCCTTCGTTTTAAGAAAGGATTTTTCATTTTCTTCACCTTCTACCGAATAATCAAGTATCGTCCCAATATGTACTTTTCCTAAAGATTGTATGGTCAAATCACAATCTTCAATGGACTCGCCCCCGCAAAATTGCTCGAAAACGGTAATTTTTATCAGTTTTTTGATAGGAAAATGTAGAAAAAGGAAAAATTTGATGAAAAAAGTCCCTAACTTTACAAGCCAATTTTGATTCATTATGGCGAAAATCCAATAGGACTTCATCAGTTTGAAATCGGTTTTGGAAGCGAAAGCAATTTGGGTGTCTTCGAAGGATAGATTTTTCAAATTTTTTGATGACGTATTTAGGCTCATTTTATTAAAATTGCTTGCAAATATATTTAATTAAAACAAATAAACATACATCTCAGGCTTTACAGCTTGTTAACCTTTTGAATTATTATGAATGCCAATTTAGACATTGTCCCTATGCAAGAATGGATTCAGACAGACGGAAAACCCTTGATCATCGCGGGTCCGTGTTCTGCTGAAAC
This sequence comes from uncultured Cytophagaceae bacterium, assembly GCA_903907745.1. GTDB lineage: Bacteria > Bacteroidota > Bacteroidia > Cytophagales > Spirosomataceae > Aquirufa. Next base: position 3,702 of record CAIVPF010000007.1, read on the forward strand.
AGAGGAGCAAGTATTAGAAACCGCCCGCCGAATTAAGGCGGAAGGCTACGCGCACATTATGCGTGCTGGCGTGTGGAAACCTCGTACGCGTCCTGGCAGTTTTGAAGGGATGGGTGAGCCCGCTTTAAAGTGGTTGGTGGAAGCGAAAAAAGAAACAGGTTTGCCTTTGGCAATCGAAGTGGCGACACCTGAGCATATCGAATTGGCCTTGAAATATGGGGTTGATGTCTTGTGGATCGGTGCAAGAACCACAGTAAATCCATTTAACGTACAAGATTTAGCAGATGCCCTGAAAGGGGTAGATGTGCCTGTCTTAGTAAAGAATCCGGTAAATCCAGATTTGGCTTTATGGGTAGGTGCTTTCGAGCGTCTTCAAGGTGCAGGGATTAAAAAATTAGGAGCGATCCACCGTGGATTCTCTAATGCACAAGAAACGAAATACCGGAACTCACCTATGTGGGCGATGGCTGTAGAATTAAAGCGTTTATTCCCTCAGATGCCATTGATCGGTGATCCTTCGCACATGGCGGGTAAGCGTGCGTTGTTGATGGAATTATCCCAACGCATCCTTGATTTAAACTACGATGGGATGATCATCGAGACACACCGCGATCCAGATGCGGCTTGGTCAGATGCGTCTCAACAAGTTACTCCCGAGAAATTAGGCGAAATGCTTCGCGAATTAGATGTACGTCAAGCCAATTATGGCGCTGATTTCTCTGATGAATTAGCAGGTTTACGCGAGAAAATCGATAACATCGATCGTGAATTATTAGAAGTATTGGCTGCTCGTATGGCTGTCGTTGAGAAATTAGGCGAATACAAGCGGGACAATAATGTGGCGGTATTGCAATTAGATCGTTGGAAGCAATTACACAACGACCGTGCCAATCAAGCGAAAGGCCTTGCGCTTTATCCAGAATTCGTTGAGGAATTGTTCAAATTGGTTCACTTAGAATCGATTCGCAAACAAACCGAAGTGATGAATTCTGCTACGGCTTAAGGAAACACAAATAAATGAAAGGGACTAAATCTGATTTGGTCCCTTTTTTTATGCCCTTTTGGTAATTTGATACGAGCCGAAAATCACAAGGGACATTCCGAGGCAAGTAATCCAATTCGGAAATCCCTGCCCCACCATGATGTCGATACCGATCGAGAACAACACACTACTATTTCCTACTGCGCCTACAATACTCGTCTTTTCATTCAATAAGGCCTGCGTGGTAAAATATTGAACCCCTAAGGCTAAAAGCCCCATGACCAAAGCTTTGGCCCATTCCCAGGGGCTAGGATCTATCCAGGTCCCCGTTAAAAAACTATTGGGCAATTCAAACCAAGTGCCTGATACCAAGGATAGGATGGAAGCAATTAAACCCGCACCCATAAATGAAATCACTACCCAGCGGGAATCGTAATATTTTTGAGATTCTTTGATGGCCATATAGCCCAATGCCGTTCCGATGGCATAAATGATTCCCGTGCTATGATTCCATAGCGACCCCCCGGTTTCCGGTCGGAAAATCAGTAAAATGCCAAAAAAACCGATGAGCAGAAATAAGACTTGTCGGCCATTCAAGGTCTCATTCGGAATCAAAAAAAAGCTAAAAATAGCGATGAACAAAGGAAAGGCTTGTCCATAGGTATTCGTGAGAGATAAGCTCAGGTGCTCAAGCGTATAAAACAAACAATATAGGGTAAACGCACCCAACAAGCCCCGCAGAATAATAAAGTATAATTTACCGCCAACTTGTCTGGCAGGTTTTAGCCATAGACTCGCGAAAAGGAAAGGAAGCCCAACGGCACTGCGGAAAAACACTAATTGGACTGATGGAAATCGAACGCTCATTTCCTTGGCCATGGCGGACATGATGGCAAAACAAAAGGACGATAATAGCATATACAGGATCCCCTTTTTGGAAGTAAAAAATGTAGGAGGAAGCTTGAACATGATTTAGAGGTTAACTCAATTTTTGGTAACTTGCATTTCTTTTCAAAGGTATGACAAAAAAAATAATTTTATCTAACGAAGCACCTGCTCCGATTGGTCCCTATTCCCAAGCAGTCGAAGTTCAAGGAACCCTATACGTATCTGGTCAAATCGCCTTATCCGTTTTCGAAGCGGGTGGGAGTATCGAGGAAGAGACGGAACAGGTCATGAAAAACCTAGGTGCCATATTACAAGCGGCTGGATATCATTTTTCAGATGTGGTAAAATGTTCCATTTTTGTCAAAGACATGAACCATTTTGCGCAAATAAATGGAGTTTACGGTCAGTATTTTACGGAAGAGGCGCCGGCCCGAGAAACGGTGGAAGTAGCCCGCTTGCCCAAGGATGTTCGGGTAGAAATTTCTTGTATTGCCTATAAATAAACATGATGTCATCAAAAATACGAGTTCGATTCGCACCTAGTCCTACAGGTCCCCTGCATATCGGGGGAGTTCGAACGGCTTTATATAATTATTTACTCGCCCGAAAATTAGGGGGAACCTTTCTATTACGGATCGAGGATACGGACCAAACCCGCTTTGTGCCTGGAGCAGAAGACTATATTTTAGAGAGCTTAGCTTGGTTAGGCATCATGCCCGACGAAGGGGTCGGCATCGGTGGACCCCATGCGCCTTATCGCCAAAGTGAGCGGAAGGATTTGTACAAAGCCTATGCGGATGAATTAATTGCCAACGGAAAAGCCTATTTTGCCTTTGATAGCTCAGAGGAATTAGATGCCATTCGGGCTGTATATGAAAGCAAAGGAACCGCTTTTCAGTACAATGCACTCACTCGAGTGAAGTTGAAAAATTCCCTATCCATGAGTCCGGAGGCGATCGAAGAGGCTTTGGCTTCGGGTCAGCCCTATGTGATTCGGCTTAAAGTGCCCGCAAAGGCAGAAATTCGTTTTCAAGATAGCATTCGGGATTGGGTGCACGTGCATACGTCCAGTATGGATGATAAGGTTTTGATGAAATCGGATGGAATGCCGACCTATCATTTGGCGAATGTCGTCGATGATCATATTATGGAAATAACCCATGTGATTCGAGGAGAAGAATGGCTTCCTTCGGCGCCTTTGCATATTTTGTTGTACCAGGCTTTTGGTTGGCAGGCCCCCCAATTCGCCCATTTACCTCTGTTGTTAAAGCCGGAGGGAAATGGAAAACTATCCAAGCGCGATGCGGATTTAGGCGGTTTTCCGGTCTTTCCTTTGGCATGGACGGATCCACAAACGGGGACGGTTTCGAAAGGATTTAAGCAAGAGGGATATTTGCCAGAGGCGACCTTGAATTTCTTGGCCTTTTTGGGCTGGAATCCGGGGACTGAACAGGAACTTTTCAGCTTGGATGAATTGGTGCAAGCCTTTTCATTAGAGCGAATTAACAAGGCTGGGGCTAAATTCGATGTGAATAAGGCCAAATGGTTTAATGAACAATATTTAAAACAGCATCCTGTCGCGGAATTGGCCAAAGACTATTTGCCAAATATCGGACAAGAACAGGCAGAGGCCTATGTGCATTTATTTTTGGATCGGATTACCTTTCCGCAAGAATTAGGTCAAAAGGTGGCAGAATTTTTGGAATTACCAAGCGAATATGACGAAACGGTCTTAGCCAATAAATGGAATCCAGAGGCTCAAAATGGCTTATTGGCCATCCAAAACTGCTTGGATGCTATTCAGGATTGGCATGCAGAAAGCATCAAACAAGCCATCCACGAAACCTTGGAATTGGCTGGAATTAAAATGGGAAAGGTGATGCAAATGCTTCGCGTGGCCTTGAGTGGCAATGGGGCTGGTCCTGACCTGATGATTTCCATCGAATTATGGGGTAAAGAGCAAGTGGGCCAACGACTTTCTACCGCCTTAGCACAATTTCCTAAGCTCTCCGAATGACCAAGAAAAAAGCACCTTTCGTGGAAAAAAAACCAAAGGTTCATCCAGATTTGGAAGGATTCGACATGCGGATAGATTCTTTTGGTCAAATTGTGTCTTCGTTAGATCGAGATAAAATCAATGCCTTTCTCGACAAAGAAATGCCGGATGATAAAAAATTAAAAGCAAAGGACGATGAAAGTAAGTAAGGAAGATGTTGCGCGCATTGCACATTTAGCTCGTTTGGAATTGAATCCTGAAAAGGTGGAGGATATGCAAGCATCGATCAACAAAGTCTTGGATTGGATGGAAGCCCTCAATGCCATCGATACCAGCGGAGTGGAACCTTTGGTTCACATGACCTCTGCGATGAATCATTTTCGGGAGGATGTCGCCAAACAAGAATTGTCCAAGGATAAGGCCTTGGCTTTAGGGCCGGATGTTAATGAGGCTTTTTTCAAAGTTCCTCAAGTCATCGAATAATCAATTCAAATAGTACAGAATCGCCTTTTTCATTTCGGATGTACTCACCGGAATGTCATAGCCACAATCCCCCAAGCCGGTTAATAAGGAAAAGCGAATTTCCGTTCCTTTGTTCTTTTTATCCTGGGCCGTTAATTTCAAAATCGCCGGAATTTCGTCTTCTTTCAAGATAACCCGACCATAGGTTTCAAACACGTACGATTCGATCGACTCTAAATCAGTTAGTTCGATTAATCCTCGTTCATAACTCAAAAAGGCTTCCATAATCATCCCACATGCGATAGCTTCGCCATGTAGAATTTTACGTTTTCCTTGCTCCATCAAATAGGTTTCGATGGCATGACCTAAGGTATGGCCAAAATTTAATATTTTTCGTAAACCCTTTTCCTTCGGATCTTCCGCTACGACAGCTTGTTTAATGGCCACCGAATGGGTGATTAATTCGGCTAAATTAAGGTCTTCAAAGCTTGTCTGGCGAATGCGATCCCACATGTGTCCATCCCGAATGAGGCAATGTTTGATGATTTCGGCAAAGCCAGATATTTGTTGGCGCTGCGGAAGGCTTTGAATGAAGGAAGGGTCAATTAATACGGTTTTCGGCAATTGGAACACACCGATATGATTCTTTAAGCCATGAAAATCAATGCCTAATTTTCCGCCGACGCTGGCGTCTACTTGGGCCAAAAGCGTGGTTGGAATTTGAATAAAATCAATGCCTCGTTTGTAGGTGGAGGCACAAAAGCCACCTAGGTCGCCGATGACCCCGCCGCCAAGATTGATCATGAGCGCATGCCGATCCATATTGGCCCGCGTTAAGCCCTCCCATACTTTTTCACAGGAGGCGATGGTTTTATGTTGCTCGCCTGATTTAATTTGAATCTTGATGCTTCCCTTAGGTAGGAGGGATTCGATCAGAGGGAAACAATATTTATTGGTATATTCATCGACCAAAACAGCGATTTTAGAATAATCGTGTTGTGCCAAAAATTGGCTCAGGGATTCTGTAATGGGGGCGATTTGAACAGACATAAATAACAATTATGGAATGTATTCTCAAAAATACCTAGAATTTATGAATTTGGGGGTATTAGATTGCTAATTTTGGTTTTGCGATGTGCAAATTCTTGCCTAATTTTGCGTGCGATTGGGTTTAGTCCCCAATATGAATCAATATGAGAGAAATTCAATTTAGAGAAGCCTTGCGTGAAGCCATGCAGGAGGAAATGAGAACAGATTCAACTGTTTTCTTATTAGGGGAAGAAGTGGCGGAGTATAATGGTGCGTATAAGGTATCTCAAGGGATGTTGGATGAATTCGGTCCAGACCGTGTTATCGATACGCCGATTGCTGAATTGGGTTTTGGAGGAATCGCAGTGGGAGCGGCGGCGAATGGCCTTCGTCCGATTGTTGAGTTTATGACTTTCAATTTCTCCTTAGTAGCCATTGACCAAGTGATTAATTCCGCGTCTAAGTTGATGTCCATGTCTGGCGGTCAGTATTCCTGCCCAATTGTTTTCCGTGGACCTACGGGTAATGCGGGTCAATTATCTTCGCAGCACTCCTCCAATTTTGAAAATTGGTATGCCAATACGCCAGGTTTGAAAGTGGTGGTTCCTTCGAATCCAGCTGATGCCAAAGGCTTATTAAAGTCTTCCATTCGTGATAATGATCCTGTGATTTTCATGGAATCTGAAGTGATGTATGGAGATAAGGGTTTGGTGCCTGATGGAGAATATTTAATTCCAATTGGTAAGGCAAACATTGTTAAAGCGGGTAAGGATGTGACATTGGTGACTTTTGGTAAAATGCTTTCCCGTGTGGTGATGCCTGCGGTAGAGGAATTGGAGAAACAAGGAATTTCGGTTGAGGTCATAGATTTACGCAGTGTGCGTCCGATCGATTACATTACCGTGGTGGAATCGGTGAAGAAGACGAACCGTTGTGTGGTGGTGGAAGAAGCGAATCCATTGGCTGCTATATCCTCTGAAATTGCCTATCATTTACAGCGCTGGGCTTTTGATTATTTAGATGCACCGGTGATTCGGGTGAATTCACGTGATTTGCCATTGCCATATGCGCCTACCTTGATCGATGAGATTTTGCCGAGCGTAGAACGTACGGTTCAAGCAGTGAAGCAAGTCTTATATAAGGCCTAAGTATTTTAAGGCTATTGACTCGTTTGGGATGTTTACATTTTTGAATCAAATGGCTTAATCCTAATTCAAGCTGGCTCAGCAGAGAAAATAATTCTAGTTAGTTAAAATAAAAAAAATCCCGAAGTCGCCTTCGGGATTTTTTGTTGGCCTTCACGTGGCACATGTAGCATTTTTGAGGCAAGGTAATTGGCCTCAAATTAGTCTTATAGGACATAGATGAAACGAGATCCATCTACATCGATTCCTTCTAATTTAATACGGCCTTTGCGAGCTTCTAATAATTCAGTTGCTTCTTTAGGGCTGTTCACGGCTTTGTCGTTGATTTTCGTGATGATGGAACCTTTTGAAAGGCCATACATTTCTAAACGGCCATCCGGGATGACATCGACAACTTTTACGCCGGAACTTACATGGAATTTTTCTTTGTCGGAACTGCTTAATGTACCGAATTTAGCGCCTAAGAATTCAGACTTATAGGTTTCTCCCGTATCACCTTTTGTGATGGAGGTATTTCCATCCTTATTTTTCAGTGTGACAGTGAAGTCTTTTAATTGGCCATCGCGGTTGACGGTAACTTGTAAAGATTCACCTGGACGTTTACGTCCTACGATTTCCATTAATTTGGCGGTTGCTTTGGTATCGGCGCCGTCGATTTTAACGATTACGTCGTTGATTTTAATACCGGCATCTTTGGCAGCTGAGTTTTCAGAGAATCCACCTACATATACTCCATCTTTGGTTTTAAGATCTTTTTCGTCGGCTAATTTTGCGTTCACTTCGGAGATGCTGACACCTAAGAAACCGCGTTGTACGTTGCCATATTTGATTAAATCACCCGAAACTTTTTTCACGATGCTGACAGGAACAGCGAAAGAATAACCAGCAAATTGGCCTGTTTTTGAATAGATCGCGGTATTGATTCCGATTAATTCACCTTTTAAATTCACCAATGCCCCACCTGAATTACCTGGATTCACGGCGGCATCCGTTTGGATGAAGGATTCTAATGGATTGATATCGCCTTCTCGGTCGATGATGTTTTGTCTTCCTTTCGCGGAAACGATTCCGGCGGTTACGGTAGATTCTAGATTAAAAGGATTTCCTACGGCAAGGACCCATTCGCCTACTCGAAGTGCATCTGAATCCCCAAAAGTCAAAAATGGTAAGCCTGTTTCTTTGATTTGAATCACGGCTAGGTCGGAAGAGGGATCCGTAGAAATGACCTTGGCTTTAAATTCGCGTTTGTCATTCAGGATGACAGAGATTTCGCTGGCTTCGGCTACGACGTGGTTATTTGTTACGATATAGCCATCTGCGCTGATGATGACACCTGATCCGGAGGCTTCTTGTTGTTGAGGTGCTTGCCGACGACCGCCGCCGCCTCCTCCAAATGGATCTCCGAATCCGAAGAAATCATCGAATGGGCTTGAGTATTGTTGGCGTCCACGCGACTCCATTTTAGTTTTGATATGCACGACGGCAGGTGTAGTTTTTTCGGCCGCAAAGGTAAATTCACCTGGATTTCCTGGGGCATTGATGTTTGAAACAGAGGTGGTGAAGGCGGAAGGTACGTCCCCGAGGGTTGATTTTGAACCTAAATTCAATAATTCATAGGCCCCTAAGGTGATTCCACTTGAAAGGAGCGCGATAACTACGTAGGATTTAACTTGGTTTTTCATGTCCATAAGATCAATTTGAATTTGATTTTTGTTGAAAATTGATTTGCGAATTTAATCTAAAATTGAAGATTTGCATTCGCTTGGAACGATTATTAACAAGTTTTAAGATTTTTTTTCATCCGAGCGCTAAAGTTTTATTTGCCAAATGAATTGGCTAATTTTGCGCTTTGATTATAAAAAGAAATTCGATGGTATTAAGTGAGCAAGAATTATTGAGACGACAAAAAAGGCAGGAATTAATCGCGATGGGCATAGATCCATATCCGGCGGCTGCCTATCCAGTGACTGTGATGGCCTCTCAAATACATGCTGAATATAAACCGGAGGTGGAAAATTTCCAAGATGTGACCTTAGCAGGTCGTTTGATGGGTTTTCGAATCATGGGAAATGCGTCTTTTGCGGAATTACAAGATGCATCGGGAAGGATTCAATTGTATTTTCGTCGGGACGATTTATGTCCGGAAGAGGATAAAACGCTGTATAATACGGTGTTTAAGAAATTGTTGGACATCGGGGATATCATCGGTGTAAAAGGCTATGTCTTTACGACCCAAATGGGTGAAATCTCTGTGCATGTTCGGGAATTTACCTTATTGTCCAAAGCCCTAAAGCCACTTCCGGTGGTGAAGGAAGCGGATGGTCAAACCTATGATGCTTTTTCAGATCCTGAAATGCGTTATCGCCAGCGTTATGTGGATTTAATTGTTAATCCTTCTGTGAAAGATATTTTCATCAAACGGGCGAAGATCATTTCGACCATGCGTGCGATGTTTGATGAGCGGGGCTGGTTAGAAGTGGAAACCCCGGTATTGCAAGCGGTTCATGGAGGTGCTTCGGCGCGTCCGTTTCATACGCATCACAATACGCTGGATATGCCTTTGTTTATGCGAATTGCGAATGAATTGTATTTAAAGCGTTTGATTGTGGGTGGTTTTGATGGGGTGTATGAGTTTGGAAAAATGTTCCGCAATGAGGGCATGGACCGGACGCATAATCCGGAATTTACCTCTTTGGAATTTTATGTGGCTTACAAAGATTACCATTGGATGATGGATTTGACGGAAACTATTTTTGAGACGGTGGCTCAAAAATTACATGGGCAAACGCAGGTGCCGGTGGGTGAAAATCAGGTGGAGTTTGCTGGTCCTTATCCGCGGTTGACTATTTCGGAAGCGATTTTAAAATATTCGGGGGTGGATGTGGATGCTTTGTCGGAGGATGAGTTGCGCATGAAATGTTTGGCTTTCGGGATGGAAGTGGATGCACAAATGGGCAAAGGGAAATTGATCGACGAATTATTTGGTGAAAAAGTAGAGGCAAATTTGATTCAGCCTACTTTTATTATTGATTATCCGGTTGAAATGTCGCCTTTGACAAAGAAGCATCGGTCGAAACCAGGCTTGGTGGAGCGCTTTGAATTATTTGTGAATGGAAAAGAGATCGCGAACGCCTATTCCGAATTAAATGACCCGATTGATCAAAAGGAGCGTTTTGAGGATCAATTGCGGCTAGCGGAACGTGGGGATGATGAGGCCATGGCGATGGACCATGATTTTATTCGGTCTTTGGAATATGCGATGCCACCGACTTCGGGGATTGGGATTGGCATTGATCGTTTGACGATGTTAATGACGAATCAATCGTCGATTCAGGAGGTATTGTTTTTTCCTCAAATGCGTCCGGAGGTGATCAAAGAAGTTTCTTCAGATCAGGATTTTATCCAAGCGGGTGTTCCTGAGATGTGGATTCCTGCCTTACAAAAAATGGGTATTTTGACTTTGGAGGTCTTGAAAGAGGCAAATCCCAATAAGGTCTTTAATGATTTAGGGGGAATGCGGAAGAAAATGAAAATTGACGCGAATTTACCGAGCAAGGAGGAAGTGGCGGCTTGGATTGCCTAATGAAACCATTTTCCAATGCTCGAAATTCATTCCTTTCGAGGGATAAAAATTCCAAGGCCTAGTTTTCGATCTCTTATAACGTAGCTATTTAGGTATAAACTAAAAAAAGCCCTCATTCCTGAGGGCTTTTTCCTTCTCTTTAACTAGAGATCAATGGGGCAATTAAATAGGGAAACCTAATATATTGTTAACTACTGATTTGCTCTAATCAAAAAAACGTAAGAAAATTAGATTTTCTTTACGTTGATAGCGTTTGCACCACGCTTTCCGTCAGTAACTTCATAAGATACTGAATCATTTTCGCGGATAGTAACACCTGTAAGGCCAGTTACGTGTACGAAAATGTCTTCACCTGTTTGATCGTCAACGATGAATCCGAAACCTTTCGTCTCGTTGAAAAATTTTACTTTACCAGTTTGCATAAAAAAAATGTTAAAAATTTAATACTCTAGAGAAATTAACGGGAATTAGGCCAACAAAATTTAGAATCAAAAAGCAGGAAAATCTGAGAGAGAAACTAGAAGATGTAGAGTAATTCGTGTCGTATAAAATCTTTTAAGTACTCAAATGTATAAAAAATTACATTACATGCAAGTTAAATGAAATTTTTTTTAAAGTAATTTTCAATAATTTTGCATTATTATTATAATTTATTGTTCTTTTTTTATACAATTTTAAATTGTGTGGAATATTTGTAGAATTATTTAATTTTGTGGGTGCAATTTTAATAATAATGGAAAAAATTAAATACTTCGTTGAAAATCAGGCATTTGGAGTTTGTACTCGCTTGGGAGAAAAGTTTAAAATTTCCACCAGCAGCATTCGACTCTATTTTATCTACATTTCGTTTTTGACGATGGGTTCGCCAGTTATCATTTATTTGATTCTAGCTTTTTGGATGAACATTCGTCGTTATTTACGGCAGCGTAATAATCCTACGATTTGGGATTTTTAAATTTCAATTCTCCAAATACCTTTTTATTCGTTAGGAAATAATCCAACAAAATGCTGTTTGGGTAACTTTCAACATATTTTTTCTGGAATCCAGCAGGTAAATTTTGTTTATTTTTTTTGAAAAGAACATAAGCATAAAAATCGCGATGTGCTTTTAAAATGGCGATGAATGATCGGAATTGCCCCTTGGCCATAAATTTTAGACCAGCCACTCCATCTAAAATCATCCGAAGAATCAAATGACTGAATTTTTTTCCTGGGGCCAGGTTTTTGTACAAAAGGATTAAATTATTCCTGAAATTTAAATAGGTTTTGAAGGGGTTTCCCTGAGCTAAGGTTCCTCCGCCTACGTGTAGTACTTGACTTTCTGCAACTGCGGCGATTTCATGACCAGCTCTTCGGAGGCGCCAACAAAGATCGATCTCCTCCATATGCGCAAAAAAATCTTCATCCAAGCCTCCGACCTCCCAATATGCCTGAGATCTAACCATCAAACAAGCTCCTGTGGCCCAATCAACTTTCGAAGTTTGATATTGCCCTTCGTTGATTTCGATATGATCAAAAATTCGACCTCGACAAAAAGGATATCCTAAGACATCCCAATAGCCTCCCGCTGCTCCAGCGTATTCAAAATAATCAGGTTTTTGATAATCCAACAAAAATGGTTGCGCTGCCGCTACTTCAGGATGATGGCTAAAATAGGCAATTAATTCACCTAGCCAATGAGCCCTCGGTTCGATGTCCGAGTTCATTAAAACATAATAATTTGCTTCAATTTGTTTTAATGCATAGTTGTATCCACCAGCATAACCTAGGTTTTTATTCCATGATATGCGGGCTATGTTCGGGAAATGTGTTTCCAGATAAGCTAAGGAATCGTCCGTAGAACCATTATCAGCCACATAAATCCGTCCTTCGGGGGAATTTTCGATGACTTTAGGAAGGAATTTGGCTAAAAAATCCTTTCCGTTGAAATTTAAAATGACAATGGCGACCGACATGCCACAAAGGTAAGAGAAATCCATTTAATTAGAATTTCTTTCAGAAAGATGTATTTTTGTTTCCATATTTCATCTCAAACATTTCTTTATGTGGGCTTCTTTTTTTCGTAAAAAATCGATTGACAAAATCATTTCAGACCAATTAGACCTCGAAAAATTAGAAGGCTATTCCATGGTTCGTAATTTGGGCGTGCGGGATTTGACTTTTATGGGAGTCGCTGCGATTATTGGAGCAAGTATTTTTTCGGCGATCGGACAGGCCTCTGCGAATGGCGGTCCTGCGGTTTCCATGTTATTTGTTTTTACAGCTTTAGCCTGCATGTTTACCGCTTTTTGTTATGCGCGTTTTGCGGCCACGGTGCCTATTTCTGGGAGCGCTTATACCTATGCCTATACGAGTTTAGGGGAGATCGTAGCTTGGATTTTGGGCTGGAATTTACTTTTAGAATATGCGATTTCAAATGTTGCGGTAGCCATTTCTTGGTCAAAATACTTCGTTGATCTCCTGGAGGGCCTTGGCATTCATGTGCCTGAGTTTTTGACCATGGATTATTTATCAGCCAAACGTGCTTTTGTGGCGGCCCAGGAGGCATTCCAACAAGGACTCACGCTCAGTGATTTAACGATCAATGTTCGAGAAGGATTTTTGGCTTATACGAGTGCTCCGGTAATTTTGGGTTGGCATTTCGTGGCAAATATGCCAGCATTATTGATTACGATCGCGATAACCTATTTAGTATACATCGGTATACGTGAAACGAAGAACATGAATAATGTTTTGGTTGTATTGAAATTAGCTGTTATTGCGATTGTGATTGGGGTTGGAGCATTTTATGTTCAGGTGGAAAATTGGACACCCTTTGCGCCCAATGGCATCTCTGGGGTGTTAAAAAGCGTGGCAGCTGTTTGTTTTGCGTATATCGGTTTTGATTCGATTTCTACTACGGCGGAGGAATGTAAAAATCCCCAACGAGATATTCCCAAAGCCATGATGTGGGCATTGATTATTTGTACCGTGTTATATGTGTTGGTGACTTTGGTCTTAACGGGAATTGTTCCCTCGGACCAACTGGCGGGCATTGAAGACCCATTAGCCTTTATGTTTATGAAAGTTAATTTGCCAGGGGTCGCAGGAGTAGTGGCTGCCAGTGCGGTGATTGCTTTGACCAGTGCTTTATTAGTTTATCAATTAGGCCAACCGCGTATCTGGATGACCATGTCTCGTGATGGATTATTGCCCAAAGCCTTTTCTCGCATTCATCCCAAATACCGGACGCCTTCATTTTCTACTATCATGACGGGTGTTTTGGTGGGGGTTCCTGCACTATTTGCGAATTTAGAAGAGGTGATTAATTTGAGTAGTATCGGAACTTTATTTGCCTTTGTGCTGGTGTGTGGGGGGGTATTAATTTTGGATTTGGACCCTGAGAATCAGAAAAAATCAAAGTTTAAGATTCCTTATTTGAATGCGGGTTATTGGGTGGGGATTTGCCTATTGATCGCTTTATACTTGAGTTTCCCAAATCTTGATGCAGCATTTTCCTGGTTTTCAGGGATTTTTACTGGGGAAAGTAAGGCTGATCATGTCATTATGGGTGGATTTTTTCTCATCTGGGCAACACTTTCTGTGTTTAGTGTTCGAAATAAATTATCGCTGATTCCTGTGCTCGGTTTATTGGTTAATCTCTATTTGATGACTCAAATGGGGGCAATGAATTGGGAGCGCTTTTTGTATTGGTGTTTGGCAGGTATCTTGATTTATTTTGGGTATAGCTACCGAAAAAGTAAATTACATATATAAAAAAATGGCGACGCGTGTTTCGCATCGCCATTTGAATATTGGCTATTTGATGAAAAAGGAATTAATCATTACTCCGACGACCTCCCAATAAATTCAAATAATAAAGCAATTGGGCCAACATGCCCAATGCCGCCACCACATAGGTCATGGCTGCCCACCAAAGCGCATCTTTTGACATTTCATATTCAGATGGGGTGACAATTCCTTCCGATTTAATCCAGGCGAGCGCCCGATTTGAGGCATCAAATTCCACCGGTAAGGTGACAAAACTAAATAAGGTGGCTAAGGCGAATAGTGCCACCCCGATGCTTAATAACATTGCATTACCTGTAGAATATAAAATCATCATTCCGATCATTAATAGCATGGGCATGAATCCATTGGCCACGTTGAGCATAGGAACCATGGCACTTCTAAATTGCAAGAAGGCATAGGCACGGGCATGTTGAACCGCATGTCCACATTCGTGGGCGGCCACAGCGGCGGCGGCGGCATTTCGACCATGGAAGACGTCATTACTTAAATTCACGGTTTTATCGGCTGGATTATAGTGGTCGGTTAATTGTCCTTCCACTGAAATGACGCGGACATCCTGAATGCCGTGGTCGGCTAACATTTTGATCGCGATTTCTTCTCCAGAAAAATTACTTCGCAAAGGTTCCTGCGCATATTTTTGAAATTTCGACTTTAATCTCCAAGAGATTAGCATGCCTCCAAGGCCAAAAACAATCATTAATAAATACAATCCTGACATGGTTTTAGTTTTTTAATTTTTGAATAATTCCAGTTGTTGAGTAATTAGGCACTAAATCGATGGTACAAACTTCGCCACCCATTTCGATGACTTCCTTGGCTCCGACAATCGTTGCGATGGAATAGTCTTTGCCTTTGATGAGCACATCGGGGGCAAGGCTTTTGATGAGTTCCAAAGGCGTATCCTCATCAAAAATAATCACCATGGAAACAAATCCAAGTGCTGCGATGAGGCGAGCACGTGCATATTCTGAATTAACCGGCCTTTCGGGGCCTTTGAGGGCTTTGACAGAGCGGTCGGTGTTCATGCCCACGATTAATTGGCTTCCGGTTTGGCTAGCTTTTTCTAAATAATCGATATGGCCTAAATGTAAGATATCAAAACATCCGTTCGTGAAAACCACTTTTTCCTTTTGTTCGGACCATTGATTTCGAATTTCCAGGGCCTCGCGAAGGCTCACTATTTTCTGCTCACTTGCCATGCTTTTCTTCGATTTTGGGTAGAAAAAGGGTTAAAATAAAACTTAATCCCCCGAAAAACAAAATCGCGGCCATTTGAGTTCCATGGAAAAAAGTGGCTAATACGGTAGCCTCCTTCAGCGGGATGTTGTAAAAAACGAGGGCCGCGGCCACTAATTTATGATAAGCACCTATGCCTCCCTGGGTCGGTGTGGCCATCCCAAAAGTACCCATAACTAAGACGATTAGTCCAGCACCCAAACCTAAACTCATACTGGCGGGGAAGGCCAACAAAAGGATGTATGTATTCGCAAAATAGGCAATCCAAATGCCCATTGTATACATAACAAATAAAACCGGGCTGTTCACTTCCTTGATACTAATGATTCCGCTAATCCATCCATCGAGGATTTTTCCGATTTTCGAAGAGCTTGCAAATCTTTCCCAAAATTCCAGGACTTGCGCTCTTTTCCGCCAAAGTACAATCAGGATTCCTGTGACCAAACATGCGAAAGTAATCCAAATAGGAAGGGAAGGGAGTTTGATGGTAGGGAATAAATTTTGTTGGATCGGCTCCCAGCCCACAAAAAAAACGAGTCCTACGAGGATGAGCAGGCATAAAAGATCCACAACCCGTTCGGTAATCACGGTGCCAAAAGACTTCTCAAAGGGGATCCCAGCCGTTTTTGTTAAAGAGCCACAGCGCGAGACTTCGCCCATGCGGGGCACGATGAAATTGGCAAAATAGCCAATCATGACAGCTGAAAGGGTTCGGGTGATGCCAGGTTGATAATGCAGGGCACCTAGTAATTGTTGCCAGCGCAGGGCTCGCAAGAGGTGGGAAAACAAGGAGATGAAAATAGCGAGACTAACCCAGCGGTAATCGGCTTGTAAGAGTGTTTGGTAGATATCTTCCCATTGCAGGTGGCTGCTAGAAAATGCCCAATATAGCAAGCCCAAGGCTAAAATTGTAGAAAAAAGATAAGTAAGTATGGATTTTACCATGAAGAATGGGCTAAAACGATATCAATAGGCAAAATAAAGACCTTTGTTGGAATATTCGTGAGGAAATCTGATTATTTTTTGTACTTTTGCATTGTTTTTTTGGGATAATTTTTTCCTGTAAATAAATTTAGAATGGCCAAATTACGTATTCTTTACGTTTCGAGCGAGGTTGATCCCTTTCTAAACACATCAAAAATTGCCAATTTCGTCCGCAATCTTCCTACAGCCATGCAGGAGCGAGGAATGGAAATTCGGATTTTGGTGCCGAGATTCGGTTCCATCAATGAACGTAAAAATCGATTGCATGAGGTGGTTCGCTTATCGGGCATAACGATTCCCATGGGGGAGGACGAAAAGCCTTTGACCATCAAAGTGGCGAGTATTCCAGCAGCTAAATTGCAAGTTTATTTTATTGATAATGAAGATTATTATCAACGGAAATATGTCTTAACGGACAAGGATGGTGCTTTTTATTCAGATAATCACGAGCGTGCTATTTTCTTCTGTAAGGGAGCATTGGAGACGGTTGTGAAATTAGGATGGGCGCCGGATGTGATTCATTGCAATGATTGGATGTCGAGTTTGGTGCCTTTGTATATTTCAACCCATTACAGAAATCATCCGATTTACAAAGATTCAAAAACATTATTTTCTCCACACAATTCGGAGTTCGATTTTACGTTTTCAAGTGACGATTTGATTGAAAAAGTTAAAATTGGCGATTTAGATGAGGCTAATTTGGGCAGTTTATCTGCTTCAAATTATGAAGCATTTATTAAGATTGGTGCAGAATATGCCGATAAAGTAGTATCATTAGTTAATGCGGATAATAGCCGCATCCAATCCATTATTGATGAATTTCAAGATAAAACCTACCAAAATATTGCCGAAAATGACCTCGATTTCTTCGAAAAAACCTACATGGAATTGGCTGGCAATTAAATGGCTTGGGATCATTTCCCTTTTTCTTACATCCTGTGATGCCCCTAAAGAAATTGGTGCTGATTTATTCAGTGTGGAAGTGGGTTTAAATTACACGGATACGCTTACGATTAAATCAGCCACCGTGTTGATGGATTCGATTCAGACGGGTGGAAACAGTACTTTTTTGTTAGGATCCTATTACCATCCTGAATTAGGCTATCTTTCGTCGAATGTGTATACTCAAATTGCGAATGCGGATACCTTGAATTCGAAGGCAACTTCGATCATGGATTCCTTGAAAATGCATTTGATTTATAAAAATACGCAAGGGGATTTAAGCCAGGCTCAGACGATTGAATTATATCGTTTGTCCGACAGTTTAAGTAGAACAGCGACTTATTTTACTAATTCAACCGTAGCCATTAAGCCTGAATTATTGAAACGGTATACGTTTACGCCTAAACCAATTAAGGCGGAGTCAGCAAATGGGGATTCGGTTCAATTTGATACGTTGAAATTCCATATGCCAATTGCGCTTGGAAAGGAATTGATGTCCAAATATACGGACAAGAATATCGCTGGCGGCGGATCTGCTTTTCGGGATTATTTTAGAGGCTTGTTTATAAAATCAGAATCTGGGAAAAAGGCGGCCCTACTCGCTTTTGCTCCAACCTATTCACGGATGACCTTGCACTGGCATAATCCCGGGGATACGATTAAATATTCGATCAACTATTACTTCAGTTTGTCCAATTCCTATGTACCTGAAATTAATGCACGATTTAATGAGTTTTCGGCGAAACGGATAGGTACATTAGCGGCCCTCGTTAAGTCAGGGGATAAAGTATCTTCTTTGAAAACAAATAATACAACCTATGTTCAGTCTGGAACAGGTGTGGTGACTAAAATTGAATTGCCCTATTTGTTAAAGCTTAAAGGAAATCGGAATATAGCTGTCAATAAAGCCGAATTGGTTTTTTCCGGAACCGACAAATTGGATTTTATGCAAACGATAGGTCAATTGTCCTTGATCGAATCAGATGGGTCAAATAGGCCTTTGCGAAATACGACCAACGGATTAAAGTACATCTATGCAGAAGGAGGCGGGGGTGTGGCCACAGCTACTTATGATATTTCTACTAATTCATTTACGTTTAATGTGACAACTTTGATGCAAAGTATGTTATCTGGCAAAAAGGAAAATTTGGGCTATTTATTAACACCTGCAATCTCTGCGGATGCGGCGGGTAATGCCAAAATTCTGAATGAGAGCGGTCGGTATATTGCCTTGAATGCCTTAAAAGCTAAATTGAAAATCTATTATTCATATATTGCCAAATAATCTTTTCAATCCATGGAAAGTCCCCAGGAATTCTTGCGGGTAAGTTTGGTTCAAACGGATATCGTTTGGGAAAATCCATCAGCGAATTTGGCTGTTTTGGAAGAAAAATTACAATCCTTAGCAGGTCAAACGGATCTCATCGTTTTGCCTGAAATGTTTAGCACCGGTTTCAGCATGCATGAAAAAGGCGCGGAAATTGGCCTTGGTCCTACGACAGCGTGGATGCAATTAATGGCCAAGCGCCTGCAAGTTCTTCTCGTAGGTAGTATCAAATTCAAGGAAGGAAATCAGTTTTTTAATCGACTTTTAGCCATAGAACCTGGTGGTAAAATCCACCGATATGACAAAAGGCATTTGTTTCGCATGGGTTCCGAACATGAATTTTATTCGGAGGGGAAATCGCCCTTGGTTTTTTCCTATCTGGGATGGAATATTTCCCCGTTCATTTGTTACGATTTGCGTTTTCCTGTATGGTCACGTAATGTGAATTTGCGGTATGATTTGGCTATCTATGTGGCCAATTGGCCTGCCGCACGTGCGCATGCTTGGTGTACCTTATT
>CAIVPF010000008.1 GCA_903907745.1 uncultured Cytophagaceae bacterium
ACATAGCTTTCCAGCATCGTTTTTCCTGGAGGAACGGCCCCTTCGATTTGAATAGCACCGGAATATGCGATTTCATCGATGCATTTCATGACCCGTTGGAAATCCACCTTTCCCTGTCCTAAAAGCGCGTCGTTTTCTTTGAAATGAAATTCACAGATTTGATTTTTTTTACCTAGCCATTTGATTTCTTCGTAGATGTTGTAGCCCATTTTCTCCGAGTTAGCCACGTCATAATAGACCTTTACATTCGGAGAACCTACGGCGTCGATGATGCGCATGTGTTCCTCGGCGCTCAACCAAGATTCGATACCCAAGGTCACGCCCGCTTTTTCTGCGATGGGCACGATGTCCTTGAATTTTTGGATCACCGCATCTTGTCCCTTGGGATCGTTTTTCAAATCACCTTGATTAAAAAAGGCGATCAAAACCGCTTTGACGTTAAATTCTTTGGCTACTTGAATGCTATCGGCGACCCATGAGTCCGTCTGAGGGTCGGACTTAAAAGGGTAATTATTGAGCTCCCCAATGCCCAGGCCGGTAAAGCCCACTTGAAAGATTTTAGCTAAGGATTTATAGGCTTCTTGGACGTCCTTTCGCCGCAAATGCATGTTATTCGCTTTTAAGCCAAGGCTTAATTGGACACCATCCAAGCCTATTTCTTTGGCCATTTCCATGGCGCCTAAATTGGATGTGTTCGAGATCGACCAGTCACACGCACCGATCGAAAAGCGTTTGCGTTTCCATGTCGAATGGACTTCGCTGTCTAGGGCATTTGTTTGGGCCAAGGCAGCAAAAATCCCTAAGCCACTTGTTTGTAAAAACTGCTTTCTTCTCATCAGTTTTGATAGGTTTATATCACGTAATTTACTAATTAAATTTAAACCCTTATCAAATTCCTATTTGACTAAATTTTATCAATTTTCAATGAGATATTCTTCATAATTATCAAAATAGGTATACTAAATTTAATTAATGGCCAAAGCTTAGCATTTTGAATTAGATTTTAACGCATCGGATACCATGTCCGAGTGAGTCGATATCGCTACATGAAGGTAAATTATCAAGCGGGATTTTTAAGCCATGCATGAATTAGGTCGAGATAAATTTTGCCATTTGAATCCAACATTAAATCATGCGATCCTCCTTCCATCAGGGCTAATTCGGCACCATAGGCTTTCGCAGTTTGTTTACATTCAAGAACAGAAATGAGCTGGTCTTCCTGCCCTCCCATCACGAGCATAGGTAATCCTTTCTTTAAGTTGCGAATGGGAATCATTAATTGCAAATATGCCCAAAAGGATTCTGCGCACATTCGATTTGCATAGGAGGTTTTGTTGACATTTGAACCAAACATCAAATTTGGGTATTTTTTAAAAACACCTAAAAGATTCGCTTGGAACAGGAATTTTAATGCGCCGGGATGACGGATTAATACGCGAAGACTTGGCAAAAGGACACCTGAGGGCGGGACTGATGACATCAATATCACCTTTTTACATTTTCCTTTTGCGATGTAGCGCTGAACGATCATCCCGCCCATCGAATGGCCGACGAGGATAGGAGCTTCCTCCAATGCATCCACAATATCCGCAAGTGCATGTACGTAATCATCGATAGAAAAATGAATGGCTTTTGTGCTTCCTTGTTTTGCATGTCCAGGAAGGTCAAAAGCGATGCAACGGTAGCCTAATGGCTCAAAATATGGAATAAAATTCTCTTCCCAGCACCAGGCGCCGTGGGACATTCCGTGAACAAAAACGATGGTTTCTTTCATCAAACGGGCGATTTACTCACATAATTTTTGGGCAAGTGTTTTTTGAGTTGCTTGATGAATATATGAAAGTCGACGGTAATCGTATGTCTTGGGGTTTTAATTTGATTTAAATGCGGATGAGTGACTTCTCTTTGGCAAAGCTCCGCGATATTGTGAGGGCGTTTCCATAGACCTTTGATGGCTCTTGCTGCGATTTTACTCTGTAATTCCGCGGCGGGCCAAATGCATCCCAAGGGCTGAAACATCCCTACAAAAAACAGATTTTCATACGTTTCATGCAGCATTTTTAAATACAAAGGGACCTCGCCTTCGCTGTAATTTAAAAAGTCTTTGCGAAAAAAAGGATGCTCCAAAATATAGCCGGTGCATGCGATAATGGTATCAAATTCTTCCACGGATCCATCGCTAAAGTGCACATTTTGGCCATCAAAGCGTTCAATGTCAACTTTAGGGAATACTTTTCCGTGTCTTATTTTGTATAATAGCTCTTCATTGATGGTCGGATGAGTACCTGTAATCGCATGCTCAGGTTCAGGCAATCCATAATTATTATTGGACCCAGAAAAAATTTTGACTGATAATTCGGATAGAAAAAACTTTAAACCCGTGGGTAAAAAAGCAAAGCGGGAAGCCACGACATCGCTTGGTTTTCCAAATAAAAATTTAGGAACGATGCGGTAACCTCGGCGCCAACTAATCGATGTTTTTCGACTAACCCGGCTCGTTTCTACCGCCACATCGCAAGCGGAATTTCCGCCACCGATGACTAAAATGCGTTGGTCTTCGAAGGGTTTTGCCTGCTTAAATTCATGGGAATGCATGAATTTGCCTGTAAAATTTCCAGGATAATTTGGGAGTCTCGGCTTCCAATGATGCCCATTACAAACCACCAGGTGTGAAAATGTCTCCGTTGTTTCCTTGCCATCTTGGATCGTTTTGATGAGCCAATGTGCCGATTTATCTAACTCGCAAGATTGAACTAAGGTATTAAATTGAATATGAGGATATAAATTAAATTTGGCGGCATAGGCCTGAAAATAACGTCTTAATTGATCATGAGATGGATAATCAGGTAGTCCGGCTTCGAATTCATCAAAGGTAAAATCCTCATATTGCGAAAGAGTTTTGGAGCTAATGATGTGGGTCGTTTCAAAAACGCTCGAATGACTGACGTTTTCATTGTAAATCCAATTGCCCCCTACCTCGGTATTGAAATCATAACAAACGACATCAAGGCCCTGATCGATTAAATTTTTGAGGGCAGTAATACCCGATGGCCCAGCACCTATGACACATACTTTCATGGAAGACAATTAATTAAAAATAGGTTTCAGTAAAAATTCTGATTTTTTCACAAATTAGCGGTTTATTAAAAACTTAGCAAGTCTACATTCAAAAGAGCTTATTTGCAGAATATGCACCTATATAGGCGATTGAAAACCGCCCCCTAGGAAATCGAATTAAACGTGAGATACAGCTCATCCAAATACCTTGCTAATTCCCAATCTTTTTCTGTCACCGAATTTCCTGCATCGTGGGTGCAGAGCGTAACATGAACTTGGTTATAGGTATTCGTCCAAGTCGGATGATGATCCGTTTCGCTGATAAAAGGGACGGCCTCATGCATGAAACGCATTGCGTTTTCGAACGTGGTAAATTCGAATGTCTTCGTTAAAGCTTGATTTTCTTCTTTCCAGTGGGTCATGGTATTTTTATAAACTATTCACAATTTAGGCAAATCAGCGTCCTGTTTCATTCGACATCGATGGAGGCGCATCCGTTGCCTTGCTTCCCCACGATTTATTAGGTGAAGGTCCCATCGTCAAACGAAGCACCGCCCCTTTCACAAAATCTGAATGGTAAAACCAAGGCTTAGTTAATGCCTGCCCATTAAAAGTCGCCGATTGAATGTATTGATTCTTCGCCGAGTTGTTTTTGGTTAGAATCGTGATTTTTTTACCTGGATAATATTTCGGATTCAAATGGATACTTATCTCATCAAAAATAGGGCTTCCTAACTCATAAATCGGTTTCTCTTCCGCACCCCCACGCATGGAAAATATCCCCATTTTCATCAAAACCGCCAAAGAACCCATCAAGCCCTGATCTTCATCGCCACTATACCCATATTGCGGCGATAAACCACTATATACCGAGTCGATCACGGCGCGAGACCATTTCTGACTGAGCCAAGGAGCCCCTGAATAATTAAACAAATAGGCCATTTGCATACATGGCTGATTGCCATAATTGATATACGAAAGTGGTGATGCATCATTTCCGCCGGCAGCGATGTTGTTGCCCGTCACACCTGAGCGAATCCCGTGAACGGTGGATTTAAACTGGCTTTTTTCGGAAGCCGTAAAGGAATAATTCAGTTTTTGGGTGAATTTTTCGTTGCCCCCCATGAGCTTAATTAAGCCCGCCACATCATGGGGAACGAACCAGGTGGATTGAACGGCATTCGCTTCGACCCAACCGTTATCATAGCGCATCGAATCAAATGGAATTTCCCATGAACCATCTAAATGCCGAACCCGCATCCAACCTGTCGAGGCATCATAGAGGTTTTTATAATTCTCCGCTCTCTTCAAAAATAAGCGATAATCTTCTTCCTTACCCAAGGTTTTGGCCATTTGCGCCAAAGCCCAATCTTGATACGCATATTCCAAGGTTTGACCCGCCCCATCCTGATGCGAACCGTATTTTTTAGGCCCAATGGGATATGGAATATAGCCGCGATCGATGTAAAATTCGATGCCTCCGCCGATCGAGGTCGTGTGCTCATAGCCCGACCGACCCATCATCCCCCCCGGAAAATGATCCTTGCGCATCCCCTCATAAGCCGTAGCCAAATCGAAATTTCGAATGCCTTTCATATAGGCACTAATGATAAATGGGGTGGTCGTCGCACCCGTCATGACATAAGTATAATTTCCGCCCGATGGCCCGCGAGGAATGAGGCCTCCGTCTTTGTACATCATCAACATCGATTGAATAAATTCTTCTTTGATCTCTGGATATACCAAATCCCACAGGGTGTTTAGGGTCCATTGCGCACCCCAATAGGAATCTGAATTATAATGATGAAAGGCTGGCTTACCATTGGCCGCCAAAGGGATCTGCTGAATTCTTTTCACCGGCCCCGTCCGATCACAATATTTTCCATTTACGTCGCTGACGATTCTGCGACCTTGAAGGCTATGAAATAAGTCGGTGTAAAATCGCCTTTGTTCTGTTGGCGTCCCTCCTTTTATTTCGATTTTTTTCAAGGCCCGATTCCACTCATTTTTGGAATCCAGCGCCACTTGGTCGAAATCCCAATGCCTTAGTTCGGCGTTTAAATTGAGCCTCGCTTGTTCGATGCTCACATAAGAAATCGCGACTTTCATTTTTCGCACTTCTTTATTCCGCGTAGCAAAAGACACGAATCCTCCCACCCGTTCGCCGGCGATGGAATCGATTTTATTTTGGATGACGCCCTTTTTCCAACCATTAAATGAATCAAAAGGCTTATCAAATTGAATGACATAAAACACCTCGACGGACTTTGGTCGGCGACGGGTAGGTGCCATGACCGCAAAGCCCACGAGTTCTTGGTTATTTGTTTTTTTGATGTACCCACGTTGGGTATCTGATGGCCCTAACTCCACGGATAGGTCAAGCAAAATATGGCTTGATCCTGATTCAGGAAAGGTATAGCGGTGAAATCCGACGCGCTGGGTGCTGGTCAGTTCCGCATCGATATTATATTTCTCCAAATGTACTTTGTGATAACCTGGCCGAATAATCTCTTTCGCATGTTTGTAAACCGAGCCATATATTTCAGGACCGAGGGCCGGATTCGTATTTCCGGTGAAGGGTAAAACGGGGAGGCCGGATAATTGCCAACAATGAATGTGGCTAAAAAATTTAATCGAATCACTATTATATCGATAACCTGATCCCCAATCGCCCGCATAGGCATTATCCGGACTCAAATTCACCATCCCAAAAGGCCGCGTGGCGGAATTGAAAAAGAACCAACGCGAATTCGCCGCATCCAAAAGCGGATAGACCATGTCGACAGGCGCAGTTTTGGGTTTTTGACCAAAGGCCATTTGAGCCCCTAAGGAGAACAGAAATAACAATCCAAATGTCCTGGATTTGATGGGTAAAAAAGATTTCATAGCTAGGTTTATTAGCAGGCTTTTTATCAAGAGATTTTAGTTCTATCGGCTGAATTTCATTCCTCTGTTAAGCCTGCTTACAAAAATAAACCAAAAGATTCGGTCACACAAACGGATAGAATCGGTATCTGAGAATACACTACAAATAAAAAGAGGTCTCTTATGCAAGAGAACTCTTTCGTATCATTTTAAACAAATTTGAACTAGAATTATTTAGTTGCTGGAGCTGCTTTCGCGGCTGCGGCGGCTGCCGCGGCTTCCTCCAAAATCAATTTGGAATCGATCATATCCATTTGGCTTACCACTTTATCTCCTTCCCATTTAACCCAGATTTGCATTGGCCGGGTTGCGGTTATATTCGTGAATTTTCCAGTGGCAGTTATTTGACCAAAATAAGCCGAACGAACCTCTCCATTATTCAAATAAAATGTATGTACGCGACCTTCTGAAAATGACAGGTCTTTAAACAAAACGTGTACTTGCTTCCAATAGGCAACTGCTTGGTCGATGCCCTTGAAAACTACAGCTGTATCTGCTGCCGTTTTGAATTGAAAATTAGGAGAAAGGTAATCATTGGCATAAGAGAAATCTTCTTTGGTAAAACGCACTAAATTTTCAAACATCTTTTTTCCTTTTTCATCCCGCTCAGTGAACGTTCCACTTAAAGGATCTTGGCTTGCTGTTTTTTTAGCATCTGTAGCTTCCTTACACGAAAGAAAAGAGGCTGAAACGAGGAGACATACGATTAATTTTTTCATGATTTAATAATTAGTTTAGAATTTATTTCACCAAAAATATGAATATCTTTTTGAAACTTAAAATAAATTTTTTCTTCGGGAAAATTGTACCCTGTATTTTGGCTAAGCTGACCTTTAAAATAGGTTTTCAAATTCATCGAGCAAATCTAATGTTCACG
Organism: uncultured Cytophagaceae bacterium; assembly: GCA_903907745.1. Lineage (GTDB taxonomy): Bacteria > Bacteroidota > Bacteroidia > Cytophagales > Spirosomataceae > Aquirufa. The sequence continues at coordinate 6,860 of CAIVPF010000008.1, forward strand.
TTTGCCATTTAAATTGTGCTTCGTTTTTTTCATTCATTGGCATCAAGTTTTAGTACTTTAAATAGTAGGTTTGAACTTCCTAGAAGATGAAATAAATAATTACCACTGGGCAAATTGGCAAATTCAATAGCGGTGTTTTCTGAAGTGATTTTTCCTTTTAAAACAGTTTTACCACTGAAATCATAAACCTCATAGTTTGAACCTACATTTGTTGAATCAACTTTCACCTGAATTAATCCATGCGTAGGATTTGGAGAAATATGAATTGGCTGCCATTCAGAAGCGATTTCTAAAATATTTAAAGGATAAGGTTGCCCTACATAAACCATTAAATAGTTATTATTTTTAATTTTTAAAACACTGGGATCCCCACCTTGAATGTTCGTAGAAACATAGGCAGACCACATGCTACCATTTGCAGAGTAATTGTACCAAATAGTGGCCCCACTTCCATAAAAACGCAATTCATTTGAATTTTCGATCATGAAATTTCCTGTCCAATTATGAAAATTATCTGATGGAATACTAGCAAGAGGGGTGAAATTAAGTCCATCTGGCGAGACATAGTGATAGGCGCCTTGTTGGGGTGAGCCTATGGGTGACAAATAGTGCCAACTCGAATTAAAAAATATAATGGCTGGGTCAATCACTTGATTCGTTTGTTCATCTACTCGCGGCCCAGGTTCAAAGTAATAAGTAAGCCCGTCGGAACTTTTCGCAGAATACGTATTGACGGTAGCGTCTAATCCATTTTTAGGCATTCCAATGCTTGAAGAAAAGTAAATTCGTATGCTATCATTGCGAAAAACAGTTAGTGTTGGATCAAAGGGCCTTTGATAGTTTGCAGGCAAACCATTGATGACGATTGGCTTCGGTTTAGACCAGGTTCGACCATTGTCAAATGAAAATTTTACAGCCACTTTATCCCAGGTTGGTGAAGGATTCGGCTGCCTAAACCATTGAAAAGCCGAAATTAACGTGTCTCCCTTCCATTTAATGACGGAAGGAACACCCGAAGAATCTTGAAATATGGCTGGCGTACCAAATGTAATTCCATCCGTGGACCAAGCTATTTTCAAAGGATTATTCCAAGGAAAATTTCCTTGGCTAAAACCATGTAACGATATAAATTGTAACCCAATTATACATATCAAATAACAAATTTTCATTCTTAATTTAATTTTTCGTGTTACGATTACAAGGTTCAATTTAAGCATTTGCCAAATTCAATAAAGCTAAATTTTAATTTTTCCTTCCTCCTAAAACTAATTCATCTATTTTAATTTAGAGATCCTATTTACCAAACTGTAGGAATAATTTAATTTCAAATGCTAATAAAATTTATTCACCGATATTTTTAGCTTTACTAAATTTAATTCATCGTCCTTCCTAAGGAAAGCGCAAGCAAGCTGCGAATGAATAGCTGCGGAAAGGAGAATGAAATAAAGCGTAGCTCTATAAACCCATAAAACCTATATGAAAAAACTCAAAAAACGATTAAAAAATGGGGAAACCCTGCATGGTTGTTGGCTTAATCTAGGCAGTCCTTTAACCGCTGAGATTGTGGGTTTATCAGGTTTCGACTGGGTTTTGATCGATCTCGAACATGGTGCAGGCACAGAAAAGGAAGCCCTAGCGCAGATCCAGGCCTTAGGGCACACCTCAGCGGGCATCCTCGTCCGGGTCGAGAGTGCTGAACCCCAGCGCATCCAACGTATCTTAGACATGGGCGCCGAAGGCGTGATGTGTCCCAAAATAAATAATGCATCCGAAGCCAAAAAAGTGGTCAATGGCCTACAGTATCCACCCATGGGCCAGCGAGGCGTAGCCAAAATGGTTCGGGCCACCCAATTTGCTCTGAATTTCCAAAGCTATTACGAAAACGCTCCAGAAACCATTTTAGGTATCGTCCAGATTGAAACAAAAGAATCCTTGAATCATGTCGAAGAAATCGCCCAAATCGAGGGAGTCGATGTCTTATTTATTGGCCCCGCTGACCTGACGATGGAGCTAGGTATTTTTGGCCAATTTAACCACCCCGAATATCTCGCCGCCGTAGAAAAAACGATTAAAGCGGCCAATCAAGCCGGGAAATCTGCCGGGATTTTATTTTTCAATCCAGAGGAATATTCGACATATCATCAAATGGGCATTCGATTTATTGCCTGTGGCGCAGATGGAACTTTTGTGGCAAATGGCGCGAAAGCTATGGCTGAAAAATTAGCACAACTTAGAACTCAACAATCATAATTATGGACCCTATTTTTTTATTGGCCATCGGAATCGTCTTGGTCGTAGGTGGTATTATTGGTTTAAAATTACATCCTTTTTTAGCCCTTTTATTCGGTGCTTTTGTGGTCGCATTTTTGACTCCAATGGCCATGATCGAGCAATTTGGCCTCTCCAAGGGCATGGATGCGGCGGCCGCTCTTTCATTTTCGAAAAAAAGTGTAGGCGAACGAATCGCGACTGAATTCGGAAATACCTGTGCCAAAATAGGCATATTAATCGCCATGGCGGCGATCATTGGAAAATGCATGTTGGAATCCGGCGCAGCCGAACGCATCATCCGTTCCCTTTTGAAATTTACAGGAGTGGATAAAGCGCCCTTCGCCTTTCTTTTTGGAAGTTTTTTTCTTGGAATCCCTGTGTTTTTTGACACCGTCATTTTTCTAATGATTCCATTAGCGAAAGCGATGACCTTACGCATCGGCAAAAATTACCTACTATTAATCCTATGCATTATGTCAGGCGCCGCCATGGCAAATTCATTAGTCCCACCCGCGCCAGGCCCACTTTTTTTAATCGGTGAAATGCACATCCCGATCGGCTTAATGATGGGATGTGGAATCGTGGTTGGATTTTTCACGGTATCCGCCGGATACCTATTTTCCGTATGGGCGAATAAAAAATGGCCCATCGAATTGCGCGATTCCTTAGACGCAAAATTAGCCGATCTAAAAGAAATATCAGCGAAGGAAGACCAGCAATTACCCGGATTAGGCATCTCTTTATTACCTGTTTTGATTCCTTTGGTCCTCATTTGTTTAGATACCGCTATCTCAAATTTCCTAAAAGGAGCTCAAGCCGGAAGTCTATTTACGCAATTTGCGGCCTTCATTAAATTTTTCGGAGATAAGAACATCGCCATCATTTTAGGCGGCGTGGCTGCGCTGTGGGTCATGGCCAAAAACAAAAAGGACAAAGGACAAAATTTAAGCCCATTTGTGCAGTCGGCCCTCATGAGCGGTGGCGGCATTATCTTAATTACGGCTGCGGGAGGGGCTTTTGGGGGGACGCTCCAACAAACCGGAATCAGCGCTAAAATTGCCGAACTCACTGCAGGATACCAAATGGCCTTAATTCCCATGGCATTTTTTATCGCTGCGATTGTGCGCACCGCACAAGGTTCCGCGACGGTGGCCCTGATTACGGCTTCCGGTATTTTATCAGGAATGGCTGGCCAGGCTAATTTGGCCTTTAATCCGGTTTACATTGGCTTGGCGATTGGTTGCGGATCCAAACTAGTCCCATGGATGAACGATGCGGGATTTTGGATATTTTGTAAATTGAGCGACCTGACCGAAAAGGAAGCGCTTAAAACCATTTCTCCCCTCTTGGTCGTCATGGGATTAACCGGACTAGTCGTCATTTTAATTGGGGCTAAATTATTCCCCTTGATTTAATTCGTATATGAAAAACATTGGATTTATTGGAATTGGTATCATGGGGAAACCCATGGTTTTGAATTTATTGAAAGCAGGATTTTCCGTTTTTGTGCTTGAAAAAAGTGGGCGTTCCCAGGAGGTACATGAAGCAGGAGCGCATGTCTGTAGCTCAGTCAAACAACTCGTAGAATCGGTTGAGATTGTCATAAGCATGTTGCCAGATTCGCCTGAAGTCGAGGCAGTCTTATTCGGTTCTGAAGGGATTATGCAAGATTTGAAGGCAGGTCAGGTATTTATTGACATGTCCACGATATCTCCCTTGGTTGCCCAAAAAATTCATGCGGAATTAGCCAAATTAAACGTAGAGGCCCTCGATGCTCCGGTGTCAGGTGGGCAAGTCGGGGCAGAAGCCGCCACTCTTTCCATCATGGTGGGCGGTTCTGCCAACGCATTCGCCCAGGCTTTGCCCATCTTTCAGGCCATGGGTAAAAACATCGTTCACATCGGAGAAGCCGGTGCGGGTCAAATAACCAAGGCCTGTAATCAAATGATCGTCGGCATGACCATCCAAGCCGTTTCGGAAGCATTTACGTTAGCCCATGAAGCCGGGGTGGATTTGGTCAAAATGCGCGAAGTTTTGCTTGGGGGATTTGCCCAAAGCCGGATTTTAGACCTACATGGCCAGCGGATCATCGACCGAAATTTTAAACCTGGCTTTAAAATAAAATTGCATCAGAAAGATTTGAATATCGCTTTGGCGACGGGAAAGGCATTCCAAGTGGATTTATCAGGAACCGCTCAGGTAGCTGATCAAATGAATAAAGCTATTGCCATGGGAAATGGAGAATTAGATCATAGTTCTTTGGTAGTAGTAATCGAAAAAGAAAAAAAATAATATGACATATATTGCTGGACCTCGCATTAAGGAAATTCACATTACCCCGATAGCGATTATTGACCCCCCTTTATTGAATGCAGCCGGTCTGCATGCCCCCTATGCCCTGCGAACGGTTTTAGAAATTGTGACGGAGGATAACATTTCAGGGATTAGTGAAATTCCGGGAACGAAAGACATCGATGCGGCTTTAGAGGAATCCAAAAAGCTGTTGATCGGTCAAGATGTATTCCAATTAAACCAAATTCGCGACCTTTTAGAACAAAATTTCGGCACGGATTCCGTGGCGGACCGAGGATTAGCTCCTTGGGACCAACGAAAATTAGTCCACATTTTCAGTGCCGTGGAGGTCGCTTGTATGGATATTATGGGCAAGGTGACTGGAAAACCGATCGTCGATTTATTAGGCGGAAAGCGCAGAGATCGGGTTCCTTTTTCGGCTTATTTGTTTTATAAATACGAAGGAGCGGGTGGTGAATTGGGCTTTGGCATGAATCCAAATGCCACAGGATGGGATGCAGCCCGACAAAAAAGTGCCTTAAACCCAGCAGAGATTGTGGCACAGGCGAAGGCAATGTGCAAGGAATTTGGCTTTCAATCGATTAAGTTGAAAGGCGGTGTTTTTGAACCGCGCCAGGAAGTCGATGCGGTGATTGCCTTGCGAGCAGCCTTTGGGGAAAATTATCCATTACGGATAGACCCCAATGCCCTTTGGACCGTCGAAACAGCCATTCAATATGGGAAAGAAATGGAGCCTTATTTGGAATATTTGGAGGATCCTGTCCGCGGGCAAGACAACATGGCCCTGGTCCGAAAGGCATTAAAGACGCCCTTGGCGACGAATATGTGCACCACGTCCTTCGCCGAAATCCCGAATAGCATCGCCATCGGTGCGGAGGATATCATTTTAAGTGATCATCATTTTTGGGGTGGATTACGGGCGTCGATGACCTTGACGGGTATTTGTGAAACTTTCGGAAGAGATTTATCGATGCATTCCAATAGCCATTTGGGCATATCCTTAGCTGCTATGGTACATTTGGGTGCCGCATTGCCTAAGATGACCTATGCTTTGGATACGCATTATCCATGGCAATCGGACGAAATTATTATCGGGGGGCGGATGAAATTCGAGGATGGATCAGTCCAAGTACCGAGCGAACCCGGTTTAGGGGTCGAATTAGATCGCGTGGCCTTGGCGGCCTTGCATCAAAACTACCTAGCCTGCGGCTTAAGCAAGCGAAATGATGAAATAGAAATGCAAAAAGTTAATCCGGATTGGACGTTCAAAGCTGTGCGTTGGTAATCCCTCCAGTCAAATCATTTTTACCTGTTAATTCAAGCCTATATGAAAACTCGCTCTAGCTTATTTTTCCTTCTTTTTTTCTCCCAAACGATCCTTTTTGCGCAGGTGCCTGTCGTTTGGAAAGAGAGCTATCCGGGGATTTGGAAAGCGGTGGTCGGGCAAGCCCAAAAACACAGTCTCCTTCAAGCGGCGGGTGGCCAAGTGAATTTGGCCGCGCTCCAAGGGCTGCCTAAAACGACATTCCCCTTGGACAAAGGGGCGATCGAAGTTAAAATCATTCAAGGCCAAACCTATTTAAAATTCCCGCTTCAGCAAGATGAGCAGGTATTTGGCCTCGGCTTGAATTTTCAAACGGTGAACCAAAGGGGTCGGATTTTAAACCTTCACATGGATCATTTTGGCGGAAAGGATAATGGCCGGACACATGCGCCTGTCCCTTTTTACGTGTCTTCCAAAGGCTATGGCGTATTAATCGACGCGGCGCAATACATCACCGTCTATGCCGGAACCGGTGTGCCGGTCGATTCAAAAAATCCACCTGAAGTACAAGATCGAAATACCAATAAAAAATGGAGCGCCCAACCCTACTCGGATGCGGTCGAAATTTTAGTTCCGGCTAATGGCACCAGCCTCTATGTGTTTGCGGGGCCCACACCGATGCAAGTTGTCCAGCGCTATAATTTACTCAGCGGCGGAGGTTATTTACCCCCCAAATGGGGCCTAGGTTTTACGCAGCGGGTTCCTACTTTATATTCCCAAGATGATATTTTAAAGGAAGTGGCGAGTTTCGAGGCGCATGATTTTCCATTGGATTTCATCGGCGTGGAACCGGGCTGGCACAGCATGTCCTATCCCTGTACTTTTGAGTGGGATCCGACTCGATTTCCTAACCCTACATTATTTTTGGACCAATTGACCGCCAAAGGCGTTTCGGCCAATTTATGGTTAAACCCCTACGTATCTCCGAAGTCCTCGCTCTATCCCTTGGTCAAAAACCTGACGGGTTCCCATACCGTTTGGAATGGCTTAGTTCCTGATTTTACGCTGGCCAAAACCCGTCAATTATACAAAGATCATTTTAAGAAAAATCATTTGGACATCGGGGTTGGTGGCTATAAAATCGACGAAGTGGATGGCTATGACAACTGGGTTTGGCCGGATGTGGCGACCTTTCCTTCGGGAACGAGCGCCGAACAGATGCGGCAGATGTATGGGTCGATGGTTCAAAAAATGACCGCCGATTGGTACAAAGAAATCAATAAACGTACCTACGGATTAGTGCGGGCTTCGAATGCGGGGGGAGCTCATTTGCCCTATGTGATTTACAACGATTATTATAACCACAAAGATTTCATCACGGCATTGGTCAACAGCAGTTTTATCGGTGTCCTCTGGACCCCGGAAGTGCGCGCGTCTAAAACGGCGGAAGAATGGATCCGACGCATGCAATCGGCCTGTTTTTCGCCGATGGCGATGATTAACGCCTGGGCAGATGGGACGAAGCCTTGGACCTTTCCGGAGGTTGCCGATGCGGTGAAGGAAGTGGCGAATTTGAGGATGCAATTGTTGCCCTATTTATACACGACTTTTGCGGCCTACCGACGAGAAGGAAAACCACCCTTTCGTGCCATGCAATTAGTGGATGGATTTGTGGCCCAAGCAACCCAAGAGAAAGGGCAATTTGACGCCACGACGAATCCCTACCAAATGGCCATTCGGAAAGACATCAAAGATCAATACATGATGGGCGATGAACTATTGGTCGCACCGATGTTCGCTGGGGAAAAAACCAGACTAGTGATTTTACCCAAGGGAAAATGGTATGACTTTTATACGGGGGCATTTGTGGGGGAAAACCAATTGATCAAGATCGAACCCCCTTTGGAAAAAATTCCTTTGTTCGTCCGGGATGGCGGGATCATTCCGATGGTTCCGGTGCACCGACAAGCGCCGAAATCAGGTCAAAAATGGCCGCTTGAATTACGCCATTATGGCCAAGCGACTGGGGCATTTACGTTATACGACGATGATGGGAAAAGTTTTGATTATGAAAAAGGGGCATTTACCTTAAGTCGTTTTTCTGTGGAAAAAGATGCACAGGGAAAACTCATGGGCAAACAATCCGGCCAGGCAGCGATGGGCTATGAGAAAGAAGTGAAGTGGGTATTTATGACCCCATAAATGATTACATTTAATTGATTACGAAAACCAAACAAGCTATGAAATTCATTTATTTAATTCTGCTGAGTGCGACGATTGGCCTTCAGGCTATGGCCCAAAAGACCCAGACAAACCGCTATTTATATGTGGCGACGCCTGGAATTCGAGATTATTTAGGATATGGCGGACATGGAATTTTAGTATTCGATATGGATCATGGCCATCGATTTGTCAAACGCATCAAGACCCAAGGTTTACATCCCAATGGAAAGCCGTCTAATGTGAAAGGAGTCGCGGTCAGTATTCCCTTGAATAGTATTTTCGTCAGTACCTTGGAATCCTTGCAGCGCATTGATTTGACGACTGAAAAAGTGATTTGGGAGCGTTCGTTTGTGGGTGGCTGTGACCGCATGTCGATTTCACCGGATGGAAAAACGATGTATTTGCCTTCATTAGAAAAAGATTTCTGGAATGTGGTCGATTGCGAAACGGGGGATATTGTTAAAAAAATAAACGGATTTAAGCGGGCGCATAATACGGTCTATGGTTCTTCTGGAAATTCCGTGTACATGGGGGACATAGGAAATCCGTGGTTATATGTCTCCGATACAAAAACGCATCAAATACGTTTGAAAGTGGGTCCATTTTTAGGCTATGTTAGACCATTCACGGTAAATCATGATGAATCGTTGGGTTTCGTGACGGTGGATAGTTTATTGGGTTTTGAGGTGGGTGATTTAAAAACCGGCAAGAAATTAGCTAGTTTGGTCGTGGAGGGATGGACAAAGGGCCCGGTTCGTAGGCATGGAAACCCGAGCCATGGCATTGGCTTGACACCAGATGAAAAAGAAATTTGGTTGTGCGATGGCTTTAATATGCGATTGCATGTGTTTTCGGCGGTCGCGCCGTACCAACAACTAACCACGATCCCGATGAAAGACATGCCGGGTTGGATTACCTTTAGTTTAGATGGAAAATTTGCCTATCCAAGTAGTGGCGAGGTGGTGGACGTGCGGACGCGAAAAGTTTTATTGAACTTAGAGGATGAGTTTCACAATGCCGTTTCGAGTGAGAAAGTGGTAGAAATTCAATTTGAAAAGGGAAAGGCGGTTAGAGCTGGGGACCAATTTGGCGTAGGTCGGAAAAAAAACCTAGGAAGTAAATGATGCTCCTAGGTTTTTTTCGGTGGAATTATTGCCAGGTTAATTGAAATAGGTCGACGGCTTGTCGGGGTAAATCTGTTTCTATCTTCAATACACCATTGGAAATCGAAACTTTTTTAGGAGGATTCACCATGGCTAATTGGCCTGCTTTTTCGAGTGCTGCGATTTGGGCTGGGGTAGGATTTTGAGGTGAGCCCATTTTTTTCCAAAGTTCATAGCTGTTGCTGTGGTCATCATCGATTCGGTAATGGATTAGTTTCGCTGAGCTAGATGTAATCCCGGTTATATCGATTGACACTTTTGAAAATTCTCCTTTTTTATCCACATCGTGGTAATTCCAAAGCATGATGGAGGCCGAGTTTTTATGTTTGGTGGCCATTGTTCCGATATCCGTTTTGGGTCCTCGAAAACTTGAGTCTAAGGCCATTTGTAATGGATAGGAATGATCCGATTTGGCCTCCACGAAATCGCCTTGCATCTTCCCAAACATCCAAAATACATTTAAGACGGGTTTATCTACGCCATTGGTGGCTAGATCTCGGAACCCATAGAACCAGGGTTGGTTTTCAAATTCAAAGGCCCAGGTCACGGCGCCTAATAAATTGGCATCGTATTTTTGGGCTAATTCATATTTACGAGCAAAAGTGGCGGCGGTATAGCTGGAATACATGGTTCCGTTCCGATAGGCATTTTGGGGACTGGTGGCCATGCCGCAAGCTGCGCAACCTTCTGGATCTGATTCCCCAATGACAATGGGTAGGTTTTTGTATTGCGGATAGGCTTGAATGACCTTTAAATGATTTTCGATGTTTTTGAGTTGGGCACGTGCGCTCATCACCACTTTTCCTTGCTCGATTTTGGGGGATCCTTTGGCATGAAATAAAATTAAATCGAGGGGGGAGCCTATTTTTTTTGTGACATAATTTGTGTCGAACAAGCAGTGTTTTAAGAAAGCCTCTTGGAATTTCATCCCATCGCCTGTGACATCTGTGCCGCCAATCCTCGCGGTAGGCAGGGCTCTTTTAACCGCATCGGCAGAGTAGTCGTAGAGTTTAAAAAACTCGGCTTGGGTTCCTTTCCAATAAGCCGAATTAGGTTCATTCCATACCTCCCAATACCAGCTTTCCACTTCTTTTTTACCATATCGAGCCACGCTATGCTGGACCCATTGGTATACCAATTCCGCCCATTTTTTATAATCTTTAGGCGGATAGGCCCAGCCGGTATAGATGTCATTGTACTTATCACCTGGTTTCCAATTGTGTTTATAGGGCACGGGGTGGGTGGAAAGTGCTTCAGGCATAAAGCCGATTTGGGCTAGGGGTTTCATGCCTCGTTGGACATAGGTGTCGAAAATCTGATCGATGATGGTCCAGTCGTAGATGGGATTTCCTTGCGCGTCTTCGGTGTAGGCATTGGTCGAGCCCCATTTTAGATTTGGGATACCGTCCCCGGTGACTAATAGGCTGTGCGCGCGCACATATACGGGAACAGGGCTAAGGGCGGCTATTTCGGAAAGCAGTTTTTTACCATCCTTCATGTAGGTATAATTGGGCTCATCATAGCCAAACCAGGCATAGATGGGCTTCATTTTTTCCTTTGTTTTGGACAAATCTATATTGATTTTTGCTTGATCTTGGATTTGACTTAGGCCACTAAATGAAAGGAGAAAGAAGGATAAGTGGATTATTTTTTTGAGGGAATTCATAGAATAAAAGGTTTTTTGGTGATTTACGCTTGTTGGTAAATCAAACATAAAAAATGGCTATCAGCTAAATAGGCCATGTATTGACGTATTTTTTTGTAAGGTATTTCTTTTTTTGAATAAAATAAGAACGATTTGACAAAAAAAAAGCCCCAACGAATTGAGGCTTTTTAGATGAAATGTATTTCTATTTATTTTTGATTAATAGCGGAATAAATGGATTTGCGACCCATTTAATCACTGAAGCAATTAATCCATACGTGTACTTGTAAACAGTTAGGCTAATGTACATCATCGCTAGACCAATCATGACATTCAAATAGGCACTTAACACATTTAAAATGTCATTGATATTCCATTGGAAGTCACCCCCAAAGGATGTGGACGCGGCTTCCATACGGTATGCGGTAATCGAACTAAGCGTTTCGCTGATTCCATTTACCCCCACTATACCTACTAATTTAGCGAGTAATACCAATGGAAATGCCGAAATCGGAGCAAACACGCCCAATAAGTCCATACCCATATTGTTGCTGGCAAATAAATCATGGTCCACTAGGAATGAAAAAGTAAGATTGACCGCACTAAATAATCCAGCGATGGCCATTACCTCTCCCAATAATTGAATATTCGTTTTAACAAAATCATTAAATACAAATTCAATCATACTACTATGCTTCCAATTTAACGAATCACCACGCGTGCGAATCGCCTTCGCAATTGGAAAGCCTGTCGCAAGGGCAACTAAAACAGTTACTACACTCAACAATTTTTGTAATACACCCGCTTCACCTTGAAAATAGTCGAGTGCAGAAATAATCACATGGTATTCCATGCTTATTAATAAAGCTAATGCAACAAACTGATAAAGTTTAGAGACATAACGTCTTACACCCTGCTCGCTGTCAAAAGAATCAATAGATTCATTCACTCCGAATTTCAGGTACTTTTGGTTCACCATCTGAGGAAAATCCAAAACTTGTTGAATAATTTGGTTCATTGGTAATGTTGTTTGGTTTATCAAATATGAATATTTTATATTTAAATATTCA
>CAIVPF010000009.1 GCA_903907745.1 uncultured Cytophagaceae bacterium
AATAACGGTCAAACTCCGCGCGCCATGCGCCCCAATCACCAGCGATTGTTCAATATCCGCGGTCTTGGATGGGCCAGAAAGGAAAAAACCAAAATCGGCAAAGGAGCCCTCCAGTCGATCATATGCCTCATGCATCGTTCCTACGAGGGTGCTTTTATGGATATAAATGACTAGATGTTGGCAAATAAATGGCGCCACTCGATGCGGTAAATGGTCATCTCTCAACCATATCGCTCCATTTTCCGCCACTCCGAATTCCCCATGAATTTCTAATACTTGTACTTCCTCCAATTCCAAACCCGAATTCACCACATCCTGACTCGTATAGCGAGCAAGCCCTGGATAAAGCGCATTCAGTCGGTCCTGGGCAAGATCAGCATTTTCCACATGGATGAATTGGGCACCCACTATTTTTAAAGAAGCCTGAAAATCTACTAAGGTATCTTTCGAAGGCACAAAGGACTTGAAATCTCCCGGATGAGATTTAAGCGGTAAGGGATTTTCCTGAATGGCTTTTAAAATTTCTTCGCGTGTGCTCATGATTTTCTAGATTGATACCAAGACTGAAAACTTTCCTTGGGCGCCTCGGGCATTTCTCGTTGTTTCGCCCATGGATTTAAGCTATTGTTAACCAAAAATGGTAAATTTTTCACCACGAATCGACCCATCGCTCCGGCCAAACGATAGATTTTCGGATGCGAAAGTACCCAAGCCATTCCTTGCATCGAAAGGCTTTTGCCCGCCGGCGCCAAGCCATCTTTCATCAAATCCTGGCGCCAAAACCACAATTGCTCATGGATATTAATTTTCACCGGACAGACATTCGTACATGAACCACACAAAGTACTCGCAAAAGGTAAATCGACATTCGATTTTTTATCAAAATTAGGCGCTAAAATAGAACCAATCGGCCCCGCCACCGGCTGATGATAACTATGGCCTCCGCTCCGACGATACACCGGGCAGGTATTAAAACATGCGGCGCAACGAATACATTTCAAGGAATTTCGGAATTCTGGACGCGCTAATTGGCGCGTGCGTCCATTATCCACCAGGACTATATGCATTTCCTGTCCTTCGCGCGGTTTCGCAAAATGACTTGAATAGGTGGTAATCAATTGACCCGTCGCACTGCGCGCTAATAAGCGCAAGAAAACACCTAAATCTTTCCGTTTGGGAATGAGTTTCTCGATACCCATGCAGGCAATATGGACTTTAGCCAAATGCGCCCCCATATCAGCATTTCCTTCATTCGTACACACGACAAATTCCCCTGTTTCTGCCACAGCAAAGTTCACACCCGTAATGGCCACATCGGCGGCTAAAAAATAGCCCCGTAAATGTTGACGCGCCGCCTCCGTCAAAAACTGCGGATCTTTATTACCCTTTGGCGTTCCTAAATGCTGATGGAAAGTCTCGCCCACATCCTCCTTTTTCAAGTGAATCGCCGGCAAAACAATATGACTCGGAACCTCATCGCGAAACTGAACGATTCGCTCCCCTAGATCTGTATCGACCACTTCCACCCCTTTTTTTGTCAAAAAGCTGTTTAAGTGACATTCCTCAGTCAGCATGGATTTACTTTTCACCAAAGCCTTCGAACCATGCTTGGCTACTAATTCATAGACAATCTGATTATGTTCCTCTGCATCTTTGGCCCAATGTACATGAATGCCATTCGCTTTCGCTTTGGCCTCAAATTCAACTAAATATTGACCCAAATTTACTAAAACATGGTCTTTGATTCGCGAAGCATGCTCCCGAAGGTCTTCCCACTCTGGGATCACTTTGGACGCTTTATCGCGTTTCGAACGAACAAACCACAAGGTCTCATCATGCCAAGTCGTGCGCTCAGCATCTTGAATAAACTGCTCGGAAGCTTCTGCGTGATTAAGCATGGTGATTTAAAATTTCGATGACGTGTTTGATTTGAACGTTTGAATTTTGTCGGCGCAAAATCCCCTCCATATGCATTAAACAAGACGTATCCGCTCCGATTAAATAATCGATCTGATTCACCACATGTTCCTGAATCCGATCCTGCCCCATCCGAACCGAAACCGCTTCCTCCGTTACACAAAAGGTTCCACCAAAACCACAGCATTCATCAGCACGTGCAGGAAGTACATAATCTAAGCCTTTGACCATATCCAATAATTGGGCAATTTTAGAGAAAGGCACCTCATTTCGTTCGGTCATGGAACTTAGGCGTAGGCCACGTTGGCCATGGCAACTCTGATGCAATCCCACCCGATGTGGAAAATGGGCATCTAATTTTTTCACCTGCAAAACATCTACCAAAAATTCACAAATCTCATAAACAGATTCCCGAATTTTCTTTGAAGGATGGTGTTCCTTAATATGTAAAATGCAGGAACCTGAAGGTCCGACGATGTAATCAAATCCGTCAAAATTTTGGGAGAAATTCGTATCGCAACCGCCCGTTAAATTCGCAAAGCCGGAATTAGCCATGGGTTGACCACAACAGGTTTGATCCTTTGGAACCACCACCTCACAGCCTAATTTCTCCAATAATTCCAGGCTGGCAATCGCCACTTGGGGATAAAATTGGTCTACATAACAAGGCACAAAAAGGGCTACACGCATCCTAAAACTTTTTAATTTTAACTAAATCTGAGGGTATTTGTTTCGAATTCCAAGCCTCATGCATCACCAAAGCTGCGCCTAAAGAACTTGCCTGCGCGACTTCCGCCCCATAAATGGCCACTCCCGGAAATGCATGTACTAAAAAATTCATGTATAATGGATTCTTACTGAAGCCCCCATCCACTAAAATCTTGGACACGGGAGCCGATTTTATGAGTAATTCTAAGGAAAAGATTTGTTGGCACATAATATCTACCATCAATTGCACATAAGATTCTTCCAAACTCCCAAATTCATCTAAATCCCTCGCATCAAACGCACACACATTAATAAAATCTGTATGAGCCTCCAAAATAGGCGGATTATGGGTCAGTGCTTCATCTAAAAGAAGCAGGTATTTTTCAGAAAATCCAATGGACTGATAAGCTTTCGCATCGGTTATAAAATGTGCGTTGATTCGTTTCAATTGAGTCTCATGCGTATTCCCCGCAAATAAACGAGCGGCCTTCACCGGATTCCCGTTAAACTGCATAAAACACAAGGCATCGTTTTCCAATTCCACAGCTGTTAAGGCTTCCTGGCTAAACGGATGCATCGAAATACACCAAGTTCCCGTAGATACGAGCACAAAATCTGAGTCAATTGCCTTTAAATAAGGCACTAAAGCCGAAGAAGAATCATGTAATCCTAAACCCACCGGAATGGAATTGGCTTCATCTTGGGAATAAAAACGCGTTTGAACAGGTAGAATTTCGGGCAATTTGGCACGCATGCCAGCATCATATACCCATTGATGATAATCTTGTTTATCGAAATCCCAAAGTGCGGTATGGCAACCAATCGACGTGATTTCTGTCCCCAATTCATGAGTAAACAAAGACGCCAAAAAATTAGGCCAATGCAGCACCCAGGCTATTTTTTTCCATTTTTCAGGCTGCATTTTCATCACCCGAAAGGCCTGCAAACCTGAATTTAAATTTCCGAGAATGGGCGAGGCCGTAGCCCGCGCAAATTCCGCTTGCCCCCCGTAGGTCGGGTAGGAAAACAAGTCAGCCGGAAAAGGTTTTAAATAATTATATAATGGCCCTACGGCATCGCCATGTGCATCCACAAACACGACCGTGGCCCCATAGGCTGAAAAATTCAGAGCCTTCACCTCAAATTCAGGCAAGGCACACACCTCGGTAAAGGTTTTTTTGACCCAAGCCTGAACCGCTTGAATATCTTCGCCTAAAAAACCTTCGTCATCCAGTATTTCGTCGAAATTTTCTTGTCGCTCAAACACAATTTGATAATCCTCATTCCATAGAAAAATCTTTTTATTCGTTTTTCCTATATCAAAAATCGCGATGACCTTTTTGCGTTCCACCATGCCTATAAGCCAGTTGCAACTGTTTTTTCTCCTCGGTTCTTAATTAATTCTGCTCGTTTTCCTGAAGCTCTAAAATAGCCCAAAGGATCTAAAGCGCCTCCCAATTCCAATCGAGCCTGCGCCACCAAAGGACGTACATCTGTACGGAAAGCAGCTTGCAGAATTTCTTGGCATTTGACCACATCATTTTCCTCGCGGGCCTGGTCTAAGGCATGCTTGTCGACCAACAAAGCTTGCGCATAGGCCATTTGGATCGCCTCCACGGATTGCATTAAATCTTCCAAAGGATCTTTCACATTGTGAGAAGCATCGATCATCCAACCGACATCTTTCGCATGATTCATGCCTTTGGCATCCATCCCATCGACTAATTCATTGAAAATCAAGAACAATTGGTAGGGTTTGATGGAACCTGCTGTCAAGTCATCATCGCCATATTTGGAATCATTGAAGTGGAATCCACCTAATTTTCCTTCCATTAACAGAATAGAGACAATTTGTTCGATATTGGCATTCGGCAAATGATGCCCTAAATCCACTAAAGTTTTCGCTTTCGGACCTAATTTATTCACCATGGAATACGAAGCACCCCAATCGCCGACGGTTGTCGAATAAAAATTAGGTTCATAGGCTTTGTATTCGAGGTACAACTGCCAGTCGGCCGGTAAAGCCGCGTAAATTTCCTCTAAACTTTCCACCGTTCTTTGATAGGCCTTCCGAAAATTCAATTGGCCCGGAAAGCATGAACCATCTGACAACCAAACCGTTAAGGATTTCGATCCTAAACTAATGCCATGTTTGATCACTTCGATATTATGATCAATGGCCTGTTTACGAGTGGCCTTAGAGACATGTTGCAAAGAACCAAATTTATAGGAATGCGTCTGATTCGGTTGATCCTGAAAGGTATTGGAGTTCACGGCATCAAAGGCCAATCCGTGCTGAGCCGCAAGGGCTTTGGTGGCGGAAGGATCGGTGGGAATATCCCAAGGAATATGTAATGAAATCGCTCCAGAAGATTGATTTAGCTGATGTAGCAAACCTACATCCGCAATTTTTTCCTCTAAATTACGGGGTTCGCCTCCGCCCGAAAAACGACCAAAACGCGTTCCACCGGTGCCTAAGGCCCAGGAAGGAATTGCAATTTGAAAGTCTTTTAATTTTTGAATTAAATCACCAGGTACCGAAATCTCTGATAAAAGAAATTGAAGGTGTCGTTGGTGCTTGCCCAACAAATCCCCATTATGATCTGAAATATTCATTTTCTTATCTTAAAAATCCTGCAGCTACTCCCCCGTCTACGTTTAAGGCATTTCCCGTCGACTTGCTCAATAATCCGCCCACAAAAGCAAAACATGCATTGGCGATATCCTCAGGCAAAACTGACTTATTTAATAGCGTTCGCTTGGCGTAAAAAGCAGGTAATTCTTCCACTGTGACACCATAAGCTTTCGCCCGACCTTCCGCCCAGCCGCCAGCCCAGATATTTGAGTCGGCAATGACTGCATCTGGATTCACGGTATTTACGCGAATTTGGTCTTCGCCTAATTCCGCGGCCAATAGGCGCGTCATATGTGCTTGAGCCGCTTTGGCCGAACCATAGCCCACATTATTTGGACCTGCCACAAAGGCGTTTTTAGACACAATATTAATGATATCTCCTCCCAAACCTTGCTTACGCATGACGGCGATGGACGCTTGAGACACTAAATATTGTCCCTTCACGAGTATGTCAAATAACTTGGCCCAATCCGCTTGCGTATGTTCCAAAATCCCTTTCGAGATACTGATTCCCGCATTATTCACTATCAAATCCACGCCACCAAAGGCTAAACAAGATTGTGCGATTGCCGCTTCAATCGAAGCTTGATCCGTCACATCCGCTACCACAGTCGAAACTGAATCCCGACCAAATAAGGCCGCAAATTCCGCTTTGGCCTCCGCCAAACGATCCGTATTCACGTCATTCAACACCACACAAGCGCCTTCCTGCGCCATTTTTTTGGCGATCGCTTTCCCGATTCCACCCCCAGAACCCGTCACAAATGCGACACGACCGGATAATGCCTTTGGTTTTGGCATGCGTTGTAATTTCGCTTCTTCCAACAACCAATATTCAATATCAAATGCCTCCTGACGTGGCAAGGACGTATACGATGAAATCGCCTCCGCACCCCGCATCACATTGATGGCATTTAAATAAAATTCATTGGCGACACGAGAGGTTTGCTTATCCTTGGCAAAGGTAAACATCCCGACACCTGGATATAAAATCACAACCGGATTTGGGTCACGAACCGCCGGACTATTCGCATGCTTACACGTCTCATAATAGGCCGTATACATCGCCCGGTAATCGGAAAACAAAGGAGCCAATTGCTCTTTGATCGCCGCCAAATCACTTAAATCTTGATCTGGTTTTAAATTTAATACCAAAGGTGAAATCTTGGTACGTAAAAAATGATCCGGACATGAGGTTCCCAAAGGCGCCAAAGTATCCAAATCATTCGAATTAATAAATTGCAAAATTCGCTCATCATCAGAAAAATGACCGATCATTTGTACATGTGAGGAACAAAATCCTCGTAAAATCGGCGCTAAAGCCGAAGCCTGGGCAGCCCGAGCCTCCGCTGGTAAACTGGAGATTTTAGAACCTCCAAATACTGGCCGACTCACCCCTTCTTTCGAAGCAATGTATTCTGCACATTTTTCAATCACCTCTAAGGTGTTTACATAACAGGAATACGATGTGTCACCCCAGGTAAATAAACCGTGTGAACCTAAAATAATGCCACGCAATGCCACGCCACGAGAGGCAGCCTCTTGCAAGCAAGTACGTAATTGTAAGCCTAAATCATAGCCTGGACGTTGCCAGCCGACCCAACCAATCTCCCCACCAAATAATTCCTTCGTAATTTTCTCCCCATCCTTCGCCGCTGCAATCGAAATGGCCGCATCAGGATGCAAATGGTCAATATGCGTAAATGGCAAAAAACCGTGCAAAGGCGTGTCAATCGAAGGAGCCTTGGAAGCTAAATCAAAAATACAATGGTTGAACAATTCCACCATCTCATCCTCATGCTCAATACCTCGATATACGCGTTCCAAAGACAAAAAACGATCCATATAAAGCGCCGCGCAACCTGATTTTTTTAAGGTCCCGATATCTCCTCCAGAACCTTTAATCCACATCACATCGGTCGAATTTCCTGTCAAAGGATCTATATCCTGAATTTTTACAGACGTGTTTCCTCCCCCATAATTTGTTAAACGCAAATCTGCCCCTAAGAGGTTAGACCGATAAATAAATAAATCGACCTCATTACCGGCCATGGCTTGCGCTTTTGCTTCGTCCCACAAATAGGAAACATGCTTATAATTTTTTGACATTTGACTAGTTTTTTTGTAAAGGTATACAACCTATAAAGGCCAACAATCCTCATTATTACTAAGGATAGTTTATTTTTTTTGACCAAAATAATCAACAACTAATGCGCTCAAGGCCTTCACCCCTACTTGGAATTTAGATTCATCCAAATAAAAGTCAGGCGTATGGTGACCAGCCACCTCATTTTTCTTTTTATTTTCAGGTCGGGCACCCAAAAAGAAGAAAATTCCAGGCACCTTTTCTTGAAAATAACTGAAATCTTCGGCTCCCGTATGCGCATGAATTAATTGCACCCCCTCTTTGCCATTCACGGCTTGGAGCGTTGGTAACATTTTTTCGGTCAATTGTGGATTATTATAGGTCACTGGATATCCAGTCCCAATCGTCACCTCGGCTTTGCCTCCACCGCTAAGCGCAATGTTGGTCGCCACTTCTTTAATCCGACGGTGAACCAATTCCCTTTGTGCCGGCGAAAAGGTCCGAATCGTACCAATCATGTGCGATGATTCTGGAATAATATTTTGACGAATCCCGCTATGAATCGCTCCTACGGTGACAATCGCCGGGTTATCCACAATATTCACGCTGCGGGATACGATGGTCTGCAAGCCTAGGACTATTTGAGAGGATATGACAATCGGGTCAATGCCGGTCCAAGGACTCGCGCCATGGGCTTGCTTGCCTAAGACCTTGATGTCCAATTGATCCACCCCCGCCATCGTAGCTTCCGGTTTGTATTCTAAAACACCATTATCCGATTCCGCCGTCATGTGTAATCCAAAAATGGCATCCACTTTCGGGTTTTCCAGAACGCCTTCTTTGACCATTAATTCCGCACCCGCTAACACCTTTTCTCCATTGGAATCATATACACCTTCCTCCGAAGGTTGAAAAATAAATTTCACCGTACCGGCCAAATTCGCTTTTTCAGAGGCTAAAATCTCCGCCACCGCCATCAATATCGCCACATGCGCATCATGACCACAGGCATGCATCACACCCGTTTTTTGGCCATTAAACTCCGTAATTACCTTGGATTTAAAGGGCAAATCTCCTCGTTCCGTCACCGGCAATCCATCCATGTCTGCACGTAAGGCAACCACCGGACCCGGTTTTCCTCCGCGTAAAATCCCAACGACCCCCGTGATGGCCACCTTTTCCTTCACCTCAATTCCCAAGGATCTTAAATGTGCCGCAATAATCCCCGCCGTGCGCACTTCCTGATTTCCTAATTCCGGATGCTCATGAAAGTCCCGACGCCAAGCTATTACTTTTTGTTTGATGGCATCTGCCTTTTGAGCGAGTACAGGTTTTAAATTAGCTTGCGCAAAAGCGGCCAAGGAAAGGCCGTAAAAAAATAGAATAGAAAATATTTTTTTCATTATTTATTTAATTTTTAAAAGGGAATACTTATTTGTATCCCCACTTTTTCATGATTTGTAAGTCTTCTTTCACGCAATCGATGGCCGCTTTTCCTTGGTAAGATTCCTGCTCGATGATGAAATGTTTCGTTCCACCTAAGCTATCACCCAATTTCACCATGGCCAAGACATCAATCACCCCTTTGCCCAAAACAGTACTTTCATATTTCTCACGACCAGTCGCCGCTAAAATCTCATCCTTCACGTGCATGGACACAAAACGACCTGGGAATTTTTTCAAAATTTCACCTGGTACACCCCCACCATTGATCATATTACCTATGTCTAATTGTTGCGTCACTAATTTAGGATCCGTGTTATTTAGCATCAAATCATATAATAATTCGCCATCCAATTTTTCAGAGAATTCAAAATCATGGTTATGATACCCGAACTTCATCCCAAATTTTTGACACAATTCACCCGACTGGTTAAAGATATCCATGTACTTGAGCAACATGCTTTTATCCTTCCGAATCGAGCCATCAATCGATGGACTAATCACGAATTCCTGTCCGCAAATAGCTGCATCTTCCACCGTTTTTTTCCACAAATCCGTGAATTCTTTTTTGGAATCATCCCAATGCAATTTACCCATCACCGTGTGACCGCTAGGCATTTTTAAGCCTAAATCGTCCAAGCGCTTTTTGAATTCAGTAGCAGGCCAACCATAAAATTTATGGTTAACATAATTCGCATGCTCTACATATTTATAGCCCATTTCGGCCAATTTAGTCAGGGAACCCATAGGGTCCACCTTCAAATCCTCGCGGATGGAATATAATTGAATACCCACTAATTTGGAATATTTGGCCTTGGCAGCCAAAGCCTCCATCGCCGGAGATGCAAAAGCCATGGCCCCTAAGCCTAAAGCACTTTTGCGTAAAAAGGAACGTCTAGATGTGTTCATATAAGATAGGTTTTTTTTGTAAGTTTAAACTTAATCATAAATTTCAATTTTACAAAAATACCGTAACTTCGAACATGCAACCTCTCGCGGAACGAATGCGCCCCACCTCTTTGGAGGATTATATCGGACAAGAAAAAGTCATTGGCCCTCAGGCGCCCCTTCGAAAAGCGATTGATGCCGGCCATCTGCCATCTTGTATCCTGTGGGGACCGCCGGGCGTAGGTAAAACGACGCTGGCCAGTTTATTAGCCGGCGAACTCAAACGAACCATGTACACGCTTTCCGCCGTACAATCAGGTGTCAAAGAAGTGCGCGAAGCGCTGGAAATGGCGAAAAAGAATCGGATGTTCGAAGCACAATCCCCGATTTTATTTATCGATGAAATTCATCGCTTTTCGAAATCCCAACAAGATTCCTTGTTAAATGCCGTCGAAAAGGGCATTGTGACCTTAGTCGGCGCGACTACCGAAAATCCTTCTTTTGAAGTTATTTCCGCACTTTTATCGCGCTGTCAGGTATATGTGCTCGAATCTTTGGGGCCAGAACATTTGCATAAAATGTTAGAAAAAGCCATCGCTACGGACCCACTCTTTCTCTCCAAAAAAATTACGCTCACGGAAACCGATGCGCTATTTCATTTTTCAGGTGGCGATGGACGGAAATTATACAATTTGGTCGAACTATTAGTTTCCTCCGAGAATTCCCAAAAAGTCAATATCACCAATGCCCTTGTCACCGAGCGTTTACAGAAAAATTTAGCCCAATACGACAAGGATGGCGAGCAACATTACGATATCATTTCCGCATTTATCAAATCGATTCGCGGATCGGATCCAGATGCGGCGGTGTATTGGCTAGCCCGCATGCTGGCTGGTGGCGAATCTTTGGAATTCATCGGGCGCCGTCTCCTTATTTTAGCCTCCGAAGACATCGGACTCGCAAACCCCAATGCGCTCCTAATGGCTCAAACCTGTTTTGAATCCATTCGGGTGATTGGAAATCCTGAATCCCGGATTATTTTATCGCAAACCGTGATTTATTTGGCCTGCTCGCCCAAAAGCAATTCCGCCTACATGGCGATCAATAAAGCCATGGATTATGTTCAAAAAACAGGGGATTTGCCTAT
The DNA here is from genome assembly GCA_903907745.1 of uncultured Cytophagaceae bacterium. Lineage (GTDB taxonomy): Bacteria > Bacteroidota > Bacteroidia > Cytophagales > Spirosomataceae > Aquirufa. Next base: position 10,825 of record CAIVPF010000009.1, read on the forward strand.
TCCTTTGCATTTGAGAAATGCGCCTACCCGATTAATGAAGGACCTAAATTATGGCGCAGATTACAAATATCCGCATGATTTTCCAGGGAATTTTGTTGAACAAAATTACTTTCCCGAAGGCCATGAAAAACCAAAATTTTACGAGCCAGGGACTAATCCAAACGAGGCGAAATTAAAACGCTAATCGTGACATTCCATCAATAATAAATCACCGGATTCATACGTAATTTTCACGATGCCGTCTTTCAAGGTAGCGTTACTCGAACTCGTCTGTGTTCCTAATTTCAAAACAGGATGATTTAATTCATAGGCCAAGCCTTCACTTTTTACCTCGTGCGCCTCGCCGTAGGGAATCAGCGACAAAGGCGTTGCGGCCGGATACCATTTTTCGAAGTGCTGAGGCAATAAATAGGTCGTAGAGAAATTATCAAAAAAGACAATTTTGATTTGACGGCCATAACGAACCAAGGAATGAAAATTATTTAAGGTATGATCCATCCGCAAGCCAGAGGCCCAAACGACATTTACAGCCGGATAAGCCTCGTCCAATAAATACTCAAATGCCTTTTCTAAATCCGTTTTATTTTGATCCGGAGCAAACACTTTTTTCAAAGGATAAGCATCTAAATCTTCGACCATTTCCTGGGAATGATCAAAATCACCCAGCCACACATCCACCTTAATCCCTAAAGAAATAACCCGATCCAATGCCCCATCCAAGACGATGACGGTAGGCGACCACTCGAGCAATTGTTCCAACAAATCCATGGAACAAGCTTCGCCGTTCGCTATAATCAGCGCCGGCTCCTGCTTTTCTCGAATGATGTGGTGTGATGACATTACGCTTTAAAATCCGATTTACCACCGGTTTTTTGAATCAATTTCGTTTCCTTTATGACGATGGCTTTGGAGACAGCTTTGCACATGTCGTATATGGTTAAGGCCGCCACGCTCGCTCCGACGAGCGCCTCCATTTCGACGCCGGTTTTGGCTTCGAGCCGACAAATACATGTTATCAAAACCTGATCCTCCTGTACCTCATATTCGAATTTACAAGAATCCAAACCTAATGGATGACATAAAGGAATTAAATCAGATGTTTTTTTAGCGGCCATCGTTCCGGCGATGGTGGCCGTTTGAAGGATGCTGCCTTTTTTCGTTTCCCAGCCTGCCTTCACGAATTGGGCGACAATTTCAGGACCTAAAAAAACGATGGATTGCGCACGCGCTTCACGGCTCGTAACGATTTTATCGCCTACATCCACCATGCCAGGTTGGTTTTTAGAATCCAAATGAGAAAAGTCCTGCGCCATCAATTACTAATTTTTAGGAAACAAAAATACATGACTATGATTCATTTTAGCGAATTTTTTAGAAATTTATATCATTGCTCAAAAAATAGATGATAACGCCAACGGACGCATTTCGACTGCTTCAAAACTTACCTGTCCCTTCCCGTGTCCAAAAAATAGCCTTGGAGGATTCCATCGGTCGTATTTTGGCCGAGGATATCGCAGCGGATCGGGATTTTCCTCCCTTTGATCGCGTCATGATGGACGGCATAGCCGTGCAAGATATTCAAGTACTTGAATGGCCTTTGGGCGGCATCGCGTATGCGGGAGAACAGGCTTTTACTTTTTCGCAATCTACCGAGGCCGTGGAAATCATGACGGGGGCCATGTTGCCTGAAAAAGCGCAGGCCATCTTGAAAATTGAAGACTTGGAATTTTTCCAAAAAGAAGACCTTCCTTGGGTTCGGTACCTAGGTTCAACGGCTTTGGAAAAAGGGCAATTCATTCATGCACAGGGAATTGATGCCAAAATAGGTCAAATCATCCTAGCCAAAGGTAAAAAGATAGGACCGGTGGAAGTGGCGATTGCGGCTTCGGTGGGCCAATCCGAAATACAAGTAGAAGCATTTCCTTCGATTGGTATTATCTCCACAGGCGATGAAATCGTTCCCATTGATCAGCAACCCTTAGCGCATCAAATCAGGTCGTCAAACGCCATGATGATCGAAGCGGTACTTGTCAACAAGGGCTTTTCAACGATGAAAAAACATGTATTGGACGAGCCTTCCGCGATGGAAAAAGAGCTCGCTGAGCTAGTAGAAAAGCAAGATATATTGATCCTGACTGGCGGTGTTTCAGCAGGAAAAAAAGACTTCATTCCGGAGGTTTTAGCTCGGCTAGGATTTGAAAAAATATTTCATAAAATTGCTCAAAAACCAGGCAAACCACTTTGGGTGGGAAAGCGAGATGACGGAAAGATTGCCTTTGCGCTTCCTGGAAATCCGATATCCACCTTGACTTGTTTTTGGGTATATTTTTTACCTTGGATTCAGCAAGAAGAACGGCCAATGGATCGGATTCAGGTAGACCAATTACCAAAATCGAATCCCAATTTAGTCCAATGGCTTCCGATTACATTCGAAGTGCGTGGGGCGCGGGCATTGCGAAATAATGGTTCGGGGGATTTGATCAACTGGGCGGCGGCTGATGCAATCGCCTGTTTACCAGCGGGACACGAGGGAACAGAGCTAAGCTATTTTTCATTAAATTGATAGCCATGGAAATTAAAGTGCACACATTCGACCTTCCTTTAAAGCACACCTTCACGATCACTCATGAATCGCGGGATGTGCAACCGACCTTGATCGTAGAATTAACCTGGCATGGCAAAAGCGGGTTTGGCGAGGCTACGGAAACCCCTTATTATGGGGTGAGTATGGAGAAAATGAAGGGGCAATTAGCGAGTATCAAGCATCTGTTGCCACATGATATTTTACCCCATCCGCATGATTTTTGGAAATTGATGTCCGCGGAATTATTAGATGATCACCCCTTTGCGCTTTGTGCCTTGGACGTGGCCTATTGGGATCTTTGGGGGAAAACGCATGAACAACCGCTCTATAAATTATGGGGCTTGAATACGGCAAATAATCCGATTACGGACTATACGATAGGCATTGATTCCATCGAAAAAATGCTAGAAAAAATGCGGGAAATGCCCTTTCCTCTGTATAAAATCAAATTAGGAACCGATCAGGATTTAGACATTGTGGAAGCTTTGCGCAAGGAAACAGATGCGGTTTTTCGAGTGGATGCGAATACGGCCTGGACACCCGAACAAAGTATTTATTTTTCCATGGCTTTGAAAGATTTAGGGGTGGAGTTTATTGAGCAACCATTAAAGGCGGATAATTGGGAAGGCATGAAAAAGGTCTTTGAGGCAAGTGCATTACCGATTATGGCAGACGAAAGTTGTATTTTAGAATCGGATGTCGAACGCTGCCATGGCTATTTTCATGGAATTAATATCAAATTAATGAAATGCGGTGGACTTACGCCGGCCATGCGGATGATTAAAAAAGCTCGGACATTGGGCTTAAAAGTGATGGTGGGATGCATGACAGAATCGACGATTGGTTGTTCGGCGATTGCGCAATTATTGCCTTTGTTGGATTATGTGGACATGGACGGATGCTTGCTGGTCGATGACCAAATCTCCACCGGAATCACGATCGACTACGGAAAAATTATCTATGCCAAAGAATTTGGCACAGGTGCAAAACTTAAATAATCTGTTGAATACCTATCAATTTCACAATAATTCCATACCTACAAAAACCGTCTCTTTAGACGGGAAATCCTATATATGGTTAGGAGGAACGAATTATTTTGGGATTGGTAGCCATCCCCTTTTTCAAGAAAAATTAAAAGAAGGTATCACCCATTTTACTCAAAATTGGGGAAGTTCAAGAAAAAACAATCTTCAAATTTCCGTGTGGGAGGAACTTGAAATTCAACTCGCCAAACGCTTCGGAACCGAATCAGCCGCACTCTGTTCCTCTGGCTTGGCCGCTGGCCAAATCGCACTTCAATGGGCGCAAAAAAGACTTCAAAGTAATCAGGTGAATGTAGCGCCTAAGACGCATCCCGCTCTTTGGCGATACCCAAATGAGCCATTCAATGGCTCATTTTCCGATTGGGAAAAAACGATATCGCATGACGAAATCATCGCCATTGATGGAACAGGTTCACCATGGATTAAGGCGATTGATTTATCCTTTGCGACAAATCTTAGTGAAAAAAATGGATTGGTAGTGGATGAATCGCACCGACTGGGAATCCAAGACATCAACCTCAAAACAAAGGCAAATTTAATACAAACCGCCTCACTCTCGAAGGCCTACGGAATTCCGGCGGGAATTATTTTGGGTAAAAAATGGATCATAGACGAAATCAAATCTGATCCTTTTTGGGTGGGAAGCTCACCTCCAAATCCGGCATTTAGCTATGCCTGTTTACATGCCGAAGCGGCCTATGAAGAACGAGAAAACCATTTGAGAGCATTAATCACGCATTTTGATTTTAGTGCACAAGGGCGTCAACTAGCGGTTGAAAAAGTTTCAGGATTCCCATCATTTTGCAGCAGAGAAACTCGGCTCTTTGAACACCTGAAATCCAAGGGCCTATTAGTCAATCATTTTTCATATCCAGATGTGACAGCCCCACCGATTTGTCGGGGAAGCCTACATGCCCAATTAGAGATCGAGGATGTGGACCGTATCATCGAAGCAATTTATTCCTTTTGAAAATGAAAAATATAGTATTCACCTGCCTTATATTTTTGATAATGTCTCAAGCCATGGCGCAAGAAAATGTATTGGAATCCATCCTAAAAGCGCATCCGGAATCTTTTCAAAAACTGATAGACCATTCTAACCATTATCGCTTGCAAATCCTGTACACGCAGATCGACAGGGACGCGAAGAACCAAGCGCATTTTAAAACATATAGTTATCGGGCAGATTCCAAGGAATATTTCTATCCGGCCAGTACCGTCAAACTAGCCGCCAGCGTACTCGCATTAGAAAAATTAAATGCCAAAGGCCTAGATAAATCCCTTACGATGAGGACCTTAAAAAATCGAGATTCTCAAATCGAGGTGAATCAGGATACTAGTGCGGCCGATGGGAGAGCTCGTGTCGAACATTACATTAAAAAAATCTTATTGGTATCAGATAATGAGGCCTATAACCGCTTATATGAATTTTTGGGGCAGCAAGATTTCAATGAAACGATGAAAAAAAAGGGCTTTGAGGGGGTTCGGTTGACGCACCGACTTCAAGTTCCCCTAGCTCGTTTGGAAAATCAATACACCAATCCCGTGGAATTTTTAGATGCAAAAAATCAAGTCGTTTATGCGCAAAAAGAAGCCTTTAATCCAAATCCATATGCGGCAGAAAATCCTATTTTATTAGGAAAAGGTGTCATGAATGATGCGGGAATCATCGAGGCAAAACCACTTGATTTTTCATTGAAAAACGCCTATCCATTAGCGGCCCAGCATGAATTTTTAAAACGCCTTTATTTTCCGAATTCCTTTTCGAAAAACAAACGATTTAATCTTAAAAAAGACGATTATTCCTTCTTATATAAATACATGTCTAAATACCCGACGGAATCGAAAGATCCGACCTATTCAGGTACGGATATGAATTTCCCGACCTATTGTAAATTCCTGTATTATGGCTCAGAAAAGCAGGCAAAGCTAAATCCTCATGTGAGGATTTTTAACAAAGTGGGGGATGCCTATGGATTTTTGTTGGACAATGCCTATGTGGTTGATTTCGACAAAGGAATTGAATTTTTGGTGACCGCCGTGATTTTATGTAATGAAGATGAGGTGTTTAACGATGAAATATACGACTACGATACCATCGCTTTCCCATTTTTCAAAGCTTTAGGGCAACACATTTATGACTACTAATCGACACGTAAAAAGGCTATTTTGCCCGATTTGGACTAATTAAAATTTAATTATGAAAAATAAGATTTGGATCTTTTTAGGTCTTTCCTTTGCTGCTTTAGGCCAGGGCAAAATCAAACCGATAGGAATTGTACAGGTTTCCGTAGG
>CAIVPF010000010.1 GCA_903907745.1 uncultured Cytophagaceae bacterium
CCACGACTGGAAATGCGGTTTTAATTCCCTGACCGATTTCCGGATTAGGTGAATATAAAATAACTTTTCCAAGCGATGAAATCTCTAAAAAGGCATTAAATCGGCCCGCTTCCACGGCGGTTGAAACCATCGCCCCAGCCTTTCCCTGCGCTTGAAACCAATCAAAACCCAAACAAAAGGCGCCCGTTGCGAAAGCCGTTTTTTGCAAAAATGATCTTCTCGTATTTTTCATGATTAGGCTGGTTTTTTAGTAGTACTCGTTTTTTTCTTAGACGCAATGTCAGAAGCCAATTTAACAGCTTCTTGAATCCGATGGTAGGTACCGCAACGGCAAATATTGCCCGACATCCCATCCACAATCTCCGTCGAGGTGGGATTCGGTTTTTTCTTCAATAATGAAGCTGCCGTCATGATTTGACCCGCTTGACAATACCCACATTGTGGAACGTCCAATTGATCCCATGCCACTTGGACCGGATGATCCCCTTTCTCACTTAATCCTTCAATGGTCGTAATGTCCGCATTCGCCACCGCAGAAAGTGGCAACACACAGGAACGCATCGCTTCCCCATTTACCCAAACCGTGCATGCACCACATTGCGCGATACCGCAACCGTATTTGGTACCCTTTAAGGACAAATGATCCCGCAAGGTCCATAACAAAGGTGTATTCGGATCGATATCCAAAGACACTTTTTTCTTGTTAATTGTTAATTGAATGCTCATAATTATTTCTTTTTCTTTTTTGTAATGATAGGCGCTGTAATTTCTTTGATTCGCAAATTCCTGAATTTTAGCTCACTTCCATGACCTAAAAACCCAATATGACCTGTTTTGTTAAATAATCCAGGATGTTCTTTATGATCCGGCGTCCCATTCTTCGTCGCCTCCGCGATATCCCCATCCAAAATCACTTCACCGTTTACGATCACTTTGATCTGATTCCCCACGGCGATAACTTCCTCCTGATTCCACTCGCCAACCGGCTTCAAGAAACCCATTTTCGCCGGAATAATCCCATATACCGAACCATGATATTGATAGGGTTGTAATTTGGCATACACAGGAGCAGTATTATCTAAAATCTGTAATTCCATTCCCACATAGGCGGCATCTCCTTCCAAAGGCGCCCGAATTCCTAAACCATTGTTTGCCCCAGGCGTTAATTGAAACTCAAATTTCATATGAAAATCCCCATATTCTTTCTTCGTATACAAATTTCCGCTTCCTCCACGCTTTGGATATATGGCTAATTCACCTTTTTCGGGCACATAATCCACCGTATTTCCAGTCCACTGAAATAAACTCGAACCATCAAACATTGTTTCAAATCCATCCGCCTTTTCCTCGGCCGACACCTCGTAGCTTGGCTGAGGTGTTAATTCTTTTACATAAATGTTTCGGTAGGTGATGTGATTTCCATGCGCCTGTAATTCGATCGCATCGCGAACGAAAATAGGTAATTTACGATCCCAATAATTTTCCAAAACCGTATTATCCACGACCAATTCCCCATTCAAATACACCGTCACGCGTTCGCCTTTCATGATAATGTGGAAGGTATTCCAATCATTGATCGGGTTATCCGCCACCTTAAATGGATTCTTCGGATTTTTGATATTATTATACAAACCCCCAGAACCGACTTGGGCCCCTACATTTGTTCTTCGGATATCCCAAATTTGCACCTGCGGAGAACCACGAAGATAAATCCCAGCATCGCCATCCGGTTCGATTTTCCAATCCACCCACATATCAAAATCCTGATAATCTTTTACCGAACATAAGTTTTCGCCATGTCCCGTGAAATGTAATTCATCGTCCTTCGCGTACCATCCCGTCCGCATGATATTATCCGCCTTGATCTGTTTTTTGGCAAGCGTATCCGCCGACATCGCCCTGCGCTTCACCGGATTATCGACTAGACCTTTCCAACCTCTTAAATCCTGCCCATTAAACATAGAATAAAAACCCGTTGGTGTCCCACCCTTCGAAAACAAGGCGCGAATCGCGTCTTTCTTTTGTGAATCTGACATCGCAGACACCCCTTCTTGTACCCATTCCCGCGTCATTTGACCCTGAATTTCCGGATTAGCCACATAAATCGCAGCTAATCCATCCGCCGCAGTCGACTTCGAGTTAGGTTCTTTTAATCCTTGATAAAGCGCCCACATGGCTTGTATACTTGCGCATCTACCTAAACCCCGATAGATAAGCTCCCGAATTTCTTTGTTTTGAGTAAGTTCAAGCGCATTTCGGTAACGCAATACTTGCTGGGTCTCATTCGAACCAGCCTTCGCATTAATCTTCACCAGGGCACTAATCGCCTCGTCTGATTTCGTGCTTTTGGCTAATTCATATAACCAACCTAAGTTTTCCACCTCCTGAACAAATGGAACCCAATTCGCTTTTTTCGAAGCAGCTTTGGCATATTTTGTGACTCCTTTGGAAGCATTCGCATCGAGTTTCAGGATTTGAGTCATTGCTGCTTGTAAAGCTTTGATTTCATTGGCTACATCGGTGCTTGATAATTTACTGGCGATGATATCGAAATCATTGGAAGCTACCCATTTCGGAAGGCAATAATAGCCTGCCTCGCGGGTTGGTGCATTGGATTGAACCGCACGCCAAACAGCTGTTTTAACATCCGACCATTGGCGATAGGAACCATAAACCATTAAGATGATTTGTTGGTTTACCGACAATCGATCCATACCCGCCACTTGTTTTTTCATAAACTCATTGGCCGATAAAGTAGAAATCGCTTCTCCGATTACCAATGCATCCACGCCTGATTTTGCCGAGGCTGCCCAAATGCCCGCGATACCCTGAACGCCTTGAAATTTAATTAAACCTAGGATTTGATCCGTTTTGACTTTGGGCAAATCGGCCGATAAAATTGCCTGAGCCCATGTCGCTTTCTTTGTCACAATGGCATCAATCAACATCCGCTGATGTGCTTCATCACTGGCTTTCGCCGTGGCGGTCAAAGCAGGTAATAAAAGTGGTCTGGCCGTTGAAAATAGTTTTTTAGCAATAAATCCAGCCACATCACGGGAGGCTTTTGGAAATTGTGAAATCGCAAAAGAAATTCCTTGAGGATCTTTTTTGATCAATAAATCCATCGTCTTAATCTTGCTATTTTCAGAAGGGCTTTCATTTAAAAATGCCTTCAAATCAGCCACAGGATTCTTTTGTTTTCCTAAGTAATCCAAATAAGCTTCGACGGCTTGCGTCGGCTCATAACTCCCATTCACTTGAAGAGCTAATTTTTTTAAGGAAGCCCCCGCATCAGCCCCCCCTTGAGCGGCCAATTTACGAAGTTCTACTTGCGTGTAGCGAGAGGCTAATTGCGGATCCTTTGGCTGCTGCGCCCATGCGGTGCAGGAGAGCAAAAGGGCAAAAATCAGGTATATATTTGTTCGTTTCATTCGTCTAAAAATTAAAGGATATAAGGAGCACGCATCGGTTGGTCCATGTAGGCGCTTGCCTCTGGATCGTCAAGAATCTCTTGTTTGATCGGATCAAATTTCAAATTCCGATGTACTCGCATCGCAATCAAACCTAAATTAACCAAGGTACAAGACCGGTAGCCATTTGCTTCATTCAAAGCAAATGTTTTACGGTTTTTGACTGAATCAACGAAATCAGTTTGTTGGGCCGCTGGCTCTGGAAACTCGGCCAACTTCCTCTGCAAATCCGGAATATCCGACGCAAAATTCTTATATAATTTACCCTTGGGCCCCTCGATATAAGCTACTTTTTCATCTTTGGCTTCCCCATCTAGGACGATTTGACAACCATCCGCATAGGTATACGTAATCCGATTAAAAATACCTACCGCCTCTTTGTCTTGCACAGGTGCATCCACTTCAATATAAATAGGACTCGTATCATCTTTGCCTAAGAAATACTGTATCGGATCCAAATAATGCTGACCCATATCGCCTAAAGCGCCTCCATCATAATCCCAATAGCCTCTAAATGTCCCATGCGAACGATGCTCATGATATGGCTTATAAGGCGCAGGTCCTAACCACATTTCATAATCTAATTCCAATGGCACGGGCTGTGGTGTTAAATCCGTCTTACCAATCCAGAAAAATTTCCAATCAAATCCCGTGTGCTTGCTAATCGTCACTTTTAAAGGCCAACCTAACATTCCCGAATCAACCAATTTCTTTATCGGTTTCACCGTCGTGTTCATTCCATAAAAATTACTTTCAAAGCGGAACCATGTGTTTAAACGGAAGATCCGACCATGCTGTTGGACTGCCTCCACTAATCGTTTTCCTTCGCCAATCGTCCGAGTCATCGGTTTTTCACACCATACATCCTTACCCGCACGGGCTGCATCCGCAGCGATAATCCCATGCCAATGTGGCGGCGTAGCGACGTGAACGATGTCGACTTCAGGTAATTGAATTAATTCCCGATAATCCGAAAAAGCTTTCACTCCTTTTTCGACCTTATCCAGGCCTAATTGTAGATTTCGTTTATCGACGTCACACATCGCAACCACCCGCGTACCCGCGTAAGGAATATGTCCGCGGCCCATGCCGCCGGTACCCACAATGGCTTTGGTGAGTTGATCGCTAGGGGCTAAATAGCCCTTACCTAATACATGTCTTGGAACGATACTAAAGGCTGCAAGACCGAGGACAGATTGTCCTAGAAATTTTCTTCTTGATACACGCATAGTTTAAATAGGTTGATGTCCTAAATTAGAAAAAATTCAGAACTTTTTAAGCTAATTTGTGAAAAAGAGCTATTTATCCAGTACAATAACGGTCAAACTCCGCGCGCCATGCGCCCCAATCACCAGCGATTGTTCAATATCCGCGGTCTTGGATGGGCCAGAAAGGAAAAAACCAAAATCGGCAAAGGAGCCCTCCAGTCGATCATATGCCTCATGCATCGTTCC
>CAIVPF010000011.1 GCA_903907745.1 uncultured Cytophagaceae bacterium
CCATTGCCTCCTCTATGGCGCCTATTTCTACTTATCTTGGATGCCCAAATACCTCAAAAACGGCAAGGGCGTCGCCGACCTTGATCTAGCTTTTTTAGCTTCTTTGCCCTTTATTTTAGGGACCATCGGTTGTTTCAGTGGCGGATTTTTATCGGATTTTTTGGCCAAAAAAACGAGTTTGAAATGGGGCCGTCGGGCCGTCGGTATGTTCGGACTCGTCATGTCCGGCATCTGCATGATCACTTCTACTTTTGTCGCGGATTTGAACACATCCATCGTCGTGCTTGCCTTCGGCCTTGCCTTTAAAGATTTCACCCTGCCAGTTTCTTGGGCTACTTCGGCAGATATCGGAGGTCAGCATTCTGGCGTCGTCGCCGGAGCGATGGGAATGGCGGGCCAACTCGGTTCCACCATCATGTCCATCGCCTTTGGTTATATTTTAGCAGCGACGGGAAGTTGGGATATGCCCGTTCGCATCATCGGTTTGGTCGTTATTTTAGGCGGCTTTCTATGGCTTCGCATTAACCCCGAAAAGAAAATCGTTTTTTAACCATGCAAAAACACCTGCGCCTAGAAGACCTTGCCTCGTTCGATCGCTTTACACGTGCCAACATCATCAATTCCCTCAGCGGCTTCAAAAGCGCCTCGCTCATCGGAACGGTCAATAAAAATGGGCAATCTAACCTCGCCATTTTCAGCAATATCGTCCACATCGGTGCCGATCCGGCGCTGGTCGGGTTCCTCAACCGCCCCCTCAATGCCGCCCCACACACCCTAAGCAATATCCAAGAAACAGGTTCCTACACGATCAACCACATTACAGCCGATATTTTCCCGCAAGCCCACCAAAGCAGCGCCAAATATCCCGTGGATAGTAGCGAATTTGATGCTACCGGTCTGACGCCCATGTTTCGCCAAGGCATCATCGCCCCCTTTGTCGCAGAATCGCCAGTGCAGTATAGCTTGGAATTAAAACAAATCATCCCCATCGAGCTGAACGGGACTTTTTTCGTCATCGGTGCCATTCAAGAAATTTTTTATCCAGAAGAAATCCAAGAAGAAGACGGTTTCCTCGCCCTCGAAAAAGCCGGCAGCCTCTGCTCCCTGGGAACCTCCGCCTATTACGAAACAAAACGCCTCGGTAAATTAGGCTACGCAAAAGCCTAAACTGCGTATAAAAAATCAGTAATAGCGCTATATTCTTGGTAAAAAATTCGTTCATTTGTGAAATTTTGAACCTATTTACCCATGAAAATATCATCATTTGTCGGCCTTAGTCTGGCCAGCCTATTCCTTTGTAGCGCATTAACTTCTTTCCAAGTTCGTCAAACAAACGAATTATCCATACCAAGCCGCCTCGCGGATACCCTAAAATTACCCCCAGGCGTAGACCCGAATGATGAATCTTGGAAAGGCATCGACCTGAGTCCGAAAGAACCCCTAAAAGCCTTATCGGCCGCCGATGAAGCCAAACAAATCCTCCTTCCGCCCGGATATATACTAACGCCCATCTTGACCGAACCGGCTGTGATTAATCCAGCGGAAATTACTTTTGATGGAAATGGGGCTATGTATGTGCTGGAATTAAGATCCTATATGTTGGACGCCGATTCCAAAAACGAATTAGAACCGATCAACCGCATTTCCCGCTGGGAAGATAAAAATAATGATGGTATTTATGAGTCTGGAACGACTTTTGTCGACAACCTGATTTTCCCTCGCTTCGTCCTTCCATACGGCAAAAACAGTATTTTGACCATGGAATCTGATGCAGATAATATCTATAAATTCACAGATACCAACGGCGACGGGAAGGCCGATAAAAAAGAATTATTCTCAACAAAATACGGCCGGTCAGGGAATGTAGAACACCAACAAGCCTTTCTTTTTTACGGCATGGACAACTGGCTTTACAGCACCGTGAACGCCTTCCGTATCCGCGAAACACCTGGTGGGATGCTTCGTGAAAAAACGGGTTATAACCGTGCCCAATGGGGCGTTACGCAGGATAATGACGGTAAATTATTCTTCCAAGGTGGCGCCTCCGGCGTTCCTTCGTACTTCCAATTCCCGATTCACTATGGGAATTTTGATTACTCCAAACAATTCGAAAAAGGATTTCAAATACCTTACGGCGAAGCGATGCACTTAGCCGATGTACAAGGTGGCATGGTCCAAGTGAAACAGCCCGAAGGCTCCCTGAGTAGCGTTACCGGTTCTGCCGGAAATGATATTTTTAGAGGGGATCGACTTCCGAAATCCCTGCAAGGGCAATTGGTGTACGGCGAACCTGTCGCTCGGATTGTGCGCCAAATAAATCCGGCAAATAAAGAAGGTTTGACCGTATTGAGCAATGTATATCAAAACCAACAATCTGAATTTATTCGTTCCAAAGATCCTCTTTTCCGTCCCATCGATATGGCCACTGCGCCAGATGGCACGATGTACATTGTGGATATGTACCATGGCATTATTCAAGAAGGAAACTGGACGACCAAAGGCTCGTATTTACGTACCAAAATCGATCAATTCCAAATGGATAAAATCGTAGGTTATGGCCGGATTTGGCGCTTGAGCTATGTAGGGATGGAGCGCGATAAAACAAAACCAAATATGCTCAATGAACCGAGCATCGCCTTGGTGAAGCATCTTTCTCACCCGAATGGCTGGTGGCGTGATATGGCCCAACAAACCATGGTTCTTCGTCGCGACCCAGTTGTCATTCCTGCCTTAAAGAAATTAGCGCTTTCCTCTCCAAATGAAAACGCAAGGGTTCATGCGATTTGGACCTTAGAGGGCTTAGGCGCTTTGAATGCAGAATTAAGTATGCAGCTCATGAACGATCCCAATCCACGTATTAAAATTCACGGAATGCGCGCGGGCGAAACTGCCTATAAAACGGGCGATAAAAAGGCGGAGGCGATGTACCGCTCTCTGATGCAAAATCCGAATTCCGACATTAGTATTCAAGCCATGTTAAGTGCCAAAGTTTTGAAAATCAAAGATTTTGAATCCGATATCAAAACAGTTCTTAGTACGAACAAATCTGAAGGAGTGAAATTAGTGGGTACGCAAATTGTGGATCCGCCGAAACTTCGAAATCCACCGGTGGTGTCGGAATACAACAAGGAGCAAAAGGCGATTTTGGCTCGAGGAGAAACGATTTTTAGTGAATTATGTTCCCAATGTCACGGGAATATCGGCCAAGGAAAACCTGAAGCTAATGGTAAATTTTTCGCCCCAGCGCTAGCCGGTTCGTTCCGGATGCAGGGTCACTCATCGTATCCGATTCAGGTATTGTTGCACGGCCTCGAAGGTCCGATCGACAAGAAATCCTACACCGGCGGTATGATGGCTTCGATGAAAGAACAGTCTGACGAATGGATTTCCGACGTCCTCTCCTACATCCGCACAGAATTATCGAACGAGGCGAGTTTAATCTCCCCGAAACAGGTGGCTGAAATCCGTGCAGCGACCAAAAAACAGACGGGGCTTTATAAATTTGACCCACTCATGAGTTCGATTCCTAAGGAATTAGGAGCCAATGATGCCTGGGAAATTACGGCTAGTCATTCGGTGAATAATCGGGTCGGAAGTAAGGGTTCGGCCCGGACAGCATTGAGTTTTGAAGGCTGGTCCACCGGTAATCGGCAAGAAAAGGATATGTGGTATCAGATTAAATTCCCGAGCGAAGTGAGTATTTCCGAGCTTCAATTCCTCAGTCAAACCGTAACACCAATGGGCTACAAACGTGTTCCCAATGTCCCGAATCCCATGGTTTCCGCGGGTCCAAGACTTTTTGAGATAGAGGCATCTTTAGATGGGAAATCGTGGAGTAGCCTAAAATCTAAAGTACAAGGAAGCGATGGCAATAACCAAATCCCATTTGCAACTACCAAAACGAAATACCTGCGCTTAAAACTGGATGAACCATCGACTCCTGTAGAAAATGTTCCTTGGATCATGAAGCAATTAAAAGTCTTTGGTTTTAATTAATTTTGTAGGCTAAAAACAAATTTTGTCCCTAGGAGTTTCTTAGGGACAAATAGCCTTACATGAATACACAAATTACATTAGTTAACGAAAAAATCGGGGCCACCCGGGAGGAATTATTAGGCCATCCGGTATATGCGCGGATTAAAAACCTAAAGGATTTACAGCGCTTTGCAGAATCCCATGTCTTCGCGGTATGGGATTTTATGAGTTTGTTGAAGTCCCTGCAAATCCAATTAACGAGCGTAACTCTGCCTTGGATGCCGGTTGGCACCGCAGACACCCGCTATTTGATTAACGAAATTGTTACCGGAGAAGAATCCGATGTGGATCAAGCTGGCAACCGAACCAGCCATTTCGAATTATACTTGCAGGCGATGGAACAAATGGGCGCTTCGACCCAGAAAATTCAGTCCTTGCTTACTGCACTTCGAGGAGGTAAGCAAATAGATATCGCGATTTCGGAAAGCGATTTACCAGACTCCGTGAAAGCATTTTTGGCTTATACATTTGAGGTAGTCCAACGTGCCCCCGTGCATGTGCAAGCGGCGGTATTTACCTTTGGTCGGGAAGATTTAATACCTGATATGTTCATGCGGATTTTGGATCAATTGCATGCGGAAACGCCGGAACAATTGGCCATTTTTAGGTATTATATTGAAAGGCACATCGAGGTTGACGGAGGTCATCATACGCATTTAGCCCAACAAATGGTCGCCTCCCTCTGTGGAAACGACCCACAGAAATGGCAAGAAGCTACGGATGCATCGCTGAAATCTCTCGAAATGCGGAAGGTGCTTTGGGATGGAATTGTCAATTCTTTGCATTAAGGGATGGGGGAAATCGGGGAAATTCCGTTGGAACATGTGTGGCAAATACGCCAAAATAGCCTATGGCCGGACCGGTCCCCTCGACTTTGTGAAAATAGATGAGGACCCAGGGGCTTGGCATATCGGAATCCAGCACGAAGGCCAATGGATTTCCTGCTTATCGGTTTTTTTCGAGGGAGGGAGACAGGCACAATTCCGAAAATTTGGGACTTTGGTCGCATTTCAAGGGCAAGGTTTTGGTTCTCAATTGCTTTCCTTTATGTTTGAGTCTTTAAAATCCAAAGGGATCCACACTGTTTATTGCAGTGCTCGCGCAGAAAAAACAGAATTTTACGCGCGTTTTGGCATGCAAAAAATAGGGGGCCCTTATGAGAAAAATCAAAAGCAATATATCCGCATGGAATTAACATTTTAAACCTGCTTAGCTATGAAAATCACACAAGAAATGATTCGTCTTTTCGACGAATACACCCACAAACCTCTTCGCCGGGACGAATTTTTAAATCAATTAGCCCGTTTAGCCGGAGGTACCGCCGCCGCTATGACCATCCTGCCGGCACTCGAAGGTAGTTATGCCGCGAGCGCCCAAGTCACCGAAGATGATCCTTCTATCCAGATTTCCACGGCGGAATTTCCCTCGCCCAATGGAACGATGAAAGGCTATTTAGTTCAACCCACTAAATCCAAAGGACTTCTGGGGGCCGTATTAGTCATACATGAAAACAGAGGGTTGACGCCGCATATTCAGGACGTCACTCGCCGCATTGCCAAAGAAGGGTTTATCGCTTTGGGCATCGACGCGCTTACGCTGTTGGGTGGTACGCCGACCAACGAAGACGAAGGCCGCACGCTCATCGGGAAATTAGATCCGAAGCAAAATGTAGAAAATCTACAAAGTGGTTTGGCCTTTTTGCGGACCTTGAAAAATTCGAATAAAAAAACGGGAGCGATTGGGTTTTGTTGGGGCGGCGGCCTCGTCAATGACCTCGCGATCGTGGATCCGGAATTAACGGTGGGGATTCCTTATTATGGACGCCAGCCAGTCGCTGAGTCCGTTAGTAAAATCAAAGCCCATATGATGTTACATTATGCGGGCCTCGATGAGCGCATAAATGCTGGAATTCCAGCCTATGAAGCGGCGCTCAAAGCCCAGCATATCGATTATGAATTATATGTATATGAAGGCGCGCAGCATGCCTTTAACAATGATTCTTCCCCCGCCCGTTATCAAGAAGCAACCGCTAAATTAGCCTGGAAACGTAGCATGGATTTCTGTCGGAAATATCTTTAAAGAAGCTTGAAATAGGTGACCACATATTTCCCTTTGATGATCTTGCCCTGAACCGCAGCCTTGCGAATCGCCATGCAAAATCCATCGAGGGCATGCGCATCGCCGTGGTCATCTAGGCCGGTGCCCTTTACTTCGTAGGCTTTTCCATCTTTTCGGATGGCGAGGAAACATTCTTTTTTGGGCATATCGAACTGACATGAACCGCAGGAAGCATCGAGCGTGTCGACGGCCTTTTTGGGGTTGTAAACCAGCTTTGTTGTCTGCGCATGTAGGTTAAGGCAACAAAAGAATAGCAGGGCACCGAAAAGATATTTCATGATAGAAGCGTTTAAGGACGGAGATATTAGACTGAATTTTGTGATTTAGCGAATTTATTAAATAAATTTAGCCATAATTTTCTAAATCTATCATCATGCTGAGCGAATTACAAACGCAGGCCTATCACCGCGATGGCTATGTTCAAGTTCCCCAATTTTTTTCGGCGGAGGAAATCCAAATTTTATATCAAGTGGCTACCGATGAGTCGGTGGGAAAAAACTCCTTTGACCTAAATGATCAAGACGGAAAGAAGACCAAATTAACCCTGTGGTTTCATGCGGGGGATGATTCCTTCGGATTGATGTCGCGCTGTGCACGAATGGTAGGGTCGGTTCAGGATTTGCTCGGGCCTGGCGAGGTTTGTCATTTTCATTCCAAAGTCATGCAAAAGGCTCCACGTATAGGGGGTGCTTGGGAATGGCATCAGGATTATGGCTATTGGTACAAAAACGGATTTTTATATCCAGAAGCGATGATTTCAGTGATGGTCGCTTTGACGGATGCGACAATTGAAAATGGTTGTTTGCAAGTGCTAAAAGGAACGCATAAAATGCAGCGATTTGAACATGCGTTTGCCGGGGAACAACAAGGAGCGGACATGGATTTTGTTCAAGAGGCTGAAAAAGTATCTGAACTGGTTTATTGTGAATTGAAGGCGGGCGATGCGCTGTTTTTTCATCCCAATATTTTGCATCGTTCGGAGGCAAATTTATCAGATACAGCACGCTGGTCAGTGATATCAGCGTATAATTTAGCGTTCAATAAGCCCTTTCGTGAAAAAAATGATTCCTGCATTACACCCGTTTCAGTGGTGCCGGATGAAGCGATTTTGACTTCTGGAAAACGCATGGTGGAGCAGGTGGATTTTCTGTTAAAAGAGAAAGAAATTACGCTTCAGGTTAAATGATGATGGCCCCATTTTCTAGACGCAAATTTTTGTTGATGCTGCCGCTAGGAGCGTCTCTTTTTTATCGAAACCAAGCGCACAAAGTCATTTCGAGCAACGGGTATAATTGGATTACTTTTTACCAACGTGCTGGTCAAGTCTGGGGCCAAGATTGGGACGTATGTATACAAGATTATGCTCGCTCAGGTTTGAAGGCTTTGGAGCCTTCTATCGGAAATGTAGACGATGTAAATAAGCTAATTCCCGCATTAAAAAAATACGATATATCGCTGCCCTCTATTTATGTTGGCAGTATTTTACATGAACCCAAGGAAGCTGATTTATCGATCCAACGAATCTTGGCGGTTGCAGATCGTTTGAAATTAGAAGGAACTAAAATAATCGTGACGAACCCCAGTCCGCTAAAAAATGGAGTGCCCAAAAGTGATGCTGAATTAGCATGTCAAGTTGAAAAACTGAATATCTTGGGTAATTTGCTAAAAGAAAAGGGGATTACTTTAGCGTATCATACGCATGATGTGGAGTTTCGTGAAAGTGCGCGTGAATTTCATTATGTTTTGCAACATACAAAACCTGAAAATCTAGCTTTTTGCATGGATGTCCATTGGGTGTATCGTGGCTCGGGTAATTCAGAACAAACGGTTTTTGATGTATTGAAAACGTATGGAAATAGGATTGTTGCCTTGCATCTTCGTCAGTCTCAGAACGGAATTTGGACGGAAACATTTTCCGGGAAAGGCGACATTGATTATGTCCGCTTTGCCAACGAATTAAAAAAACAAAAAATAAAACCGCATCTTGTCATCGAGCAATGTCTTGAAGCTAAGACAGTGCAAACGATGGATGCGGCTCAGGCGCATGCCATCGATTTAAAAATAGTCAAAGCATTATTTAATTAAAAAGAATTATGGCTAAGGTATGTATTTTAGGTGGGGGATTTATTGGCCGTTTTTATGCGGAATCCCTTTGTGGCAGGCGCGGAAAAGATTCTGTCACTGTGGTTTATGCGAGGAAAGAAGAGACGGCAATTCGTTTTGCAAAGGACTATTCGGTTCCGAATTTTAGTACGGATATGGAAGAGGCGATCGCGCATTCGGAATCTGAATTTGTGGTCATCGCTTTGCCAAATTTCTTGCATGAGGAGGCGGTCATGTTATGTGTCAAACATCGCAAGGCGGTATTATGTACGAAACCCTTGGGTCGGACGGCAGAAGAGGCGCTTCGCATGACGAAGGCCTGTGAGGAGGCTGGAATTTTCGCGGGTTATTTGGAGGATTTATGTTACACGCCTAAATTTTTGAAATCACTGAAAAGTGTAGAAAATGGGGCGATTGGCCGAGTTTTATGGGCTAAATCCCGTGAAACGCATCCGGGTCCGCATGCGGATTGGTTTTGGGATTTGGAGAAAGCGGGAGGTGGTGCGATGTTGGATTTAGGTTGTCACTGTGTGGAGATTGCACGTAATTTTATTGGGAAAGATGTGTTGCCGGTGGAAGTGATGTGCTGGGCGGATACGCAAGTAAAGCCGATTGATGCGGAAGATCATGCGATTGGTTTGGTGAAATATGAAAATGGGGCGATTGGACAGTTTGAGGTTTCATGGACCTTCCGAGGCGGGATGGATTTGCGGGATGAGGTCATGGGCACGGAGGGGACGATTTGGGTGAATTCCTTTTTGCGGACGGGTTTTGAAATGTTTACGAGTGGTGCAGGGGAAAATTATGTGGCGGAAAAGGCGGAGAGCACGTCGGGCTGGCAATTCCCCGTGGGCGATGAGGCTCATGAATTAGGCTACCCGAATATGTTCAATGATATGTTTGATGCCTATGAGCAAGGGCAGGCGCCACGTGAAACCTTTTATGATGGCTATGTGGTGAATGCGATTTTGGATGCGGCTTATGCATCCGCCAAAACGAAAATTTGGGAGCCTGTAAAATTACCTGTTTGGCGAGGCCAGCGAGGGCTTCAAAAACCCTCTGTATATCAATCTTACGACGCAGACCACTGGCTCATTAAGGAAGAAATCCTTCCAAACGGAGATAGGAAAACAATTTTAAAACATAAAACTTCTGGCGCCATTAGCGAGAAGGAAGAATGGAAAAATTCCTGAGTTTAAGAAAATTGCGCCCGGTCTAGGCTGCTGACGTGGCCAGGCTTGGGTGTTTCTTGATCAGTGAAAATAGGATATTGGCCACCGAGGCACATAATAACATGATGATGGCCATCGTGAAAGGAGTTCCGTCGAAAAGTATGCCCAATAAAGCGGCACAAATCGCTCCCCAGGCCATTTGAATCGCCCCCATCATGGCGGAAGCGGCACCGGCGCCCTGATGGAAGGGCTGAAGTGCGAGGGAGGTCAGGTTCGGGAATATAAATCCTTGACACGCCAAAATCAGAAACAAGAGCAGGATATTCGTTTCCAATTGTAGCCAGCCGAATTTAGCGCCAACGCTGAGGAATAAGCAAATAAGGAATTGAGCCAATAAAGCCACGCGCAAAATCTGCATGCTCGTAAATTTCTTAATCACCAAATTATTCACCTGGCTCGCACTGATAATCCCAGAAGCGACGAGTCCGAAAATCCAACCAAATTGCGATTCACTCGCCCCATAATAAGACAAAAATGTAGGTGGCGCCCCAGATACAAAAGTAAAAATACTACCGGCGCCGATGGCCCCAGCGAAGGCGAAAAGGACAAAACGGCGATTAGCGAATAAAGCCACGTAGGCGTGCACGATTTTTTTAACATGAAAAGGACCTCGGGCTTCTTCTTGGACTTTCTCGGGCAACCATTGTTTGATCAATATCAAAATCAATAAAATGATAATAGCCAGCAAAATGAAAATGAATTTCCAGCTGCCGAAGGTCAATAACATACTCCCAATCGAGGGCGCCAAAATAGGCGAAACGCCTAAAATCAGAATCATGAGAGAGAGAATTTTGGGGCGCTCTGATTCCTCAAAAGTCTCCCGAATCACGGCATTTGGCGCGATCCAACCCACACTGCAACCGATTGCCTGAAAAAATCGCCAGATGATTAATGGTTCCACAGACGCGCTCATTGCACAGGCGAATGAACTAATAACATATATCCCTAAACCGATGTAAAGCACCTTTTTTCGGCCAAAATGATCTAATAGGGGGCCATTGACCAATTGGCCCAAGCAAATTCCAAAAAAGAAACTTGAAAGCGTATATCCCATTTGCTCAGGGCTGCATTGCAAGGCCTTCGCGATGTTTTTAAAAGCAGGCAGGTACATGTCGATGGATAAAGGACCGATGGCCGACAACACACCTAAGACTAAAATAATTTTGGTACGGGGAGACATACGTAGGGCAGATTTCATTTTTTGAAGCAGCTAAATTACGACCCTTTTTGGGAAATGAGGCATGCGGCCTCCATTATGATTCCAGAAAACCCGAAGGCGTATTGTTTGATTTTTACAATTAATTGTTTGGAACATATATGAATTTATCTGTTTAAAGCATTTAAATTTGGGGATTCTTAATATGGCCCGTTTGAATTATGCATAAATTTTTATTGAGTATTTGTTTGGGAATAGGTTTAGCCTTTCTAGCCCATGGAGAGGAAGCGGTAGGAGACAGCGTCCAGACGACCTATCATATGTCAGGTGTGACGAGTGTGACGAACAATGGGATTTCTGTGTTGCCCATGTTTACGTTGGGGAAACCGGCGGTGATATTTGATTTTTCGGTGGGGAATGAGCGACTGGCTTTTGAGCCTCAATTTCGTTTTTCCTTGGAGGGCAAACCTTGGTCTTTTCTTTTTTGGTTTCGATATAAAGTTGTGAACAAATCACGCTTTCGATTTAATGTAGGGGCGCATCCTTCGGTGGCCTTTCGAACTGTAAATTTGTTTGATGCGCAGGGGAAATCGGTGTCGGTGTTAGGGAACCAACAATACATTGCTACCGAATGGATTCCTACCTACGTCGTGAATAAACATCTGACTTTGGGGATTTATTATTTGTATTCGCATGGATTTACGGAGGGCTCGACGAACAACACGCATTTCCTCACCTTAAACGCTGGGATTTCGAATGTGCGTGTGGCAAAAGACACGTATTTACGCTTTAATCCGCAGGTTTATATGTTAAAAATGGATGACAAAAGCGGTTATTATTTCACGGAAACGCTGATTTTGTCGAATACGAATAGTCCGTTTTCGATTTCTTCGGTGGTCAACAAAAAGTTAAATTCAGAAATTGCTGGGGATGATTTTTTATGGAATGTGAGTTTAATCTACTCGTTTAATAAGAAGCTTAAACGTTTTTTTTAGGGGCTAATTATGTCGCAAGTAGAGACTTTAGAGACCTTTTATCGGAACAAATTTACTTGGATTCCGGAGTCTTTGACTCAGGATTGGGGGCATTTCAATGTGTTTAAATTGGATCCCTATATTGGGGCGGGGGCGAAACCGGTGCCGTATCGTCGGCGTGATTTTTATAAAATAACGCTCGTTCGTGGCCAGGGAAAAATCTTTTTTGCAGATAAGGTGATCGAGGTAAAAGAGCGTGCGATTGTTTTTTCAAATCCCTTAATTCCTTACAAATGGGAACATACAGATTTCATTAGCAGTGGCTATTTCTGTATTTTCAATGATGATTTTTTTCGTCAATTTGGGCAGTTCAACCGCTATTCCATTTACCAGCCACAGGGCATTCCGGTGATTGAATTAGGAGAGGATTCTTATCAAACCTTTGTGGGCTTGTTTGAGAAAATGCTGATTGAAATTGATTCGGAGTACATTCATAAATATGACATGTTGCGAAATATTGCCTTGGAGCTAATGCATACGGCTTTGAAGTTAGAGCCTGCGAATATCACGCGATATGCGCCGGGGAATGCGAATCAAAAAATCTCGGTGTTGTTTTTGGAATTATTGGAACGCCAATTTCCCATAGAGGGTTCACATGCTCAAATAAAATTGAAATCGGCCTCCGATTTTGCGACTCAATTAGCGATTCATGTAAATCATTTGAACCGAGCGATTAAGGAAACAACACAAAAAACCACTTCTCAGGTGATTGCGGAACGTATTTTGCAGGAGGCGAAATTGATGCTAAAATACGGCGACTGGAGCATCACTGAAATCGCGGAGGCTTTAGGCTTTCATGAAGTGAGTTATTTCAATCATTTTTTCAAGAAATTGGCCAACACCACGCCAAAAACATTTAGAACTACCTAATATGGAAAAGAGAATTTTAGGCAATCAAGGATTAGAGGTTTCAGCCATGGGATTAGGCTGCATGGGGATGAGTTTTGGGTATGGACCGCCCAAGGATAAGAAAGAGATGATTCAGGTGCTTCGCGCGGCGGTAGAAAGGGGGATTACGTTTTTTGATACAGCAGAGGTTTATGGGCCATTTATTAATGAAGAATTGGTCGGGGAGGCTTTAGCGCCGTTTAAGGGAGAGGTGATTATCGCGACCAAATTCGGGTTTCGTTTAGATCCTGCGCAGGGCTATAAAATCGCGGGCCAGGATAGTACGCCAAAAAACATTCGGAAGGTGGCGGAAGAATCCTTAGGCCGCTTGGGGATCGAGGTTATCGATTTGTTTTATCAACATCGGGTGGATTTGTCCATCCCCATCGAGGAAGTGGCGGGAACGGTGAAGGACTTAATTCAAGAAGGGAAGGTGAAGCATTTTGGTCTTTCGGAGGCGGGAGCGGCGAATATACGAAAAGCACATGCCGAGTGTCCGGTGACGGCGCTGCAGAGTGAATATTCCTTGTGGACGCGTGAGCCGGAGACCTTGATCATTCCGACATTGGAAGAATTGGGGATTGGATTCGTGCCCTTTAGTCCATTGGGGAAAGGCTTTTTGACGGGGAAAATTGATGGGTCTACCTCATTTCACGAGACGGATTTTAGGAATACGACGCCGCGCTTTACGCCGGAGGCGCGAGAAAAAAACCAAGCCTTGGTTCAAGTTTTAGCGCAATTTGCCATGGAAAAAGAAGCGAGTCCGGCACAAATTGCCTTGGCGTGGTTGCTGGCCCAAAAACCCTGGATCGTCCCTATTCCTGGAACGACGAAAATGGATCGGATGCATGAGAATTTTGATGCCGAAAAATTAAGCCTAAGCCCACAGGAAATCGAGCAGATTTCGGAGGCATCGGCACAAATTCCGATTCAAGGAACGCGCTATTCCGCAGCGGCGATGGAGCAATTAGCCAAATCCTAAATGCAGGAATAGTCAATTCCCAAGAGGCGATTTTTTGATCAATTGCATTTTTATGGCAATTAATATCACCTATCAGGGCTATTTCGCCTATTTTCTAAAATCTTTTTTAAAATAGTTTGGTTTATAAAACCTAGAGGCCTAGTTTTGTTTATTAATCTATATAATCCGTAGGGTTTATAGTTTTATAAGGTTTGAAAAAGCCAATCTGCGGCAACAGATTGGCAAGTTTACGAAACAAGCTCATCGCAAAATGAATTCTTAT
The DNA here is from genome assembly GCA_903907745.1 of uncultured Cytophagaceae bacterium. GTDB lineage: Bacteria > Bacteroidota > Bacteroidia > Cytophagales > Spirosomataceae > Aquirufa. The sequence goes on from CAIVPF010000011.1 coordinate 13,811, forward strand.
TCACATTAAACAGTACAAGTAATGAAAATTTTCTATGCTATCCTAGTAGGCTTCGGCCTGATTTTTTCTCCATTTTTTTCGGAGGCCCAACAAAGTAAGTCCACCATCAACTCGACCCTGAAGGGCCAGGTGCTCGACGAAAAAACTAAACAAGCCATTCCTGGCGTTTCCATTTTCATCAAAGGAACCACCCATGGTGTGCTGTCAGATTCGGAGGGAAATTTCTATTTTCAGACGGGTCAAAAATTCCCCTATACGCTGATTATTAGTTTCATCGGCCATCAAAAACAAGAATACGTAGCCGAAGGAACGCCTGTAACGGTCTTTTTGAAGGAGGAAACGAAGGAATTAGAGGAAATCGTGGTGACTTCTCGTCGGAGAAAAGAAGCCGTGCAAGATGTACCGATCCCGATCACCGTCATCGGCGGAGCCAAAGTGGCAGAAACGGGCTCATTTAACGTGAACCGTTTAAAGGAATTCATTCCTTCCGTTCAATTATATTCCTCCAATCCTCGTAACACCTCTTTAAGTATTCGGGGATTAGGGACTACGTTCGGTTTGACCAATGACGGAATCGACCCAGGTGTGGGTTTTTATGTCGACGGCGTTTATTTTGCCCGACCCGCGGCGACGACCATGGATTTCATCGACATCGACCAGGTGGAGGTTTTGCGTGGACCTCAAGGTACACTTTTTGGAAAAAATACATCCGCAGGGAATTTTAACGTAACAACGAAAAAGGCGAGTTTTACGCCGGGGGCCAACTTCGAATTAAGCTATGGTAATTACGGCTATATCCAAGCGAAAGCAAGTATAACCGGACCTCTTTCTAAGACATTCGCTGCCCGAATTTCCTTCTCGGGAACGCAGCGCGACGGATTATTGTACAATGTGTTAACCCAACAAAAAGTGAATGACCTAAACAACTTAGGTGTTCGTGGGCAGCTTTTATTTGTCCCTTCTGATCATTTGAAATTCACTTTGATCGGCGATTTTACTGAACAAAGACCGAATGGATACGCGCAGGTTTTTGCCGGAGTAGCCCCGACATTACGGGCGGCTTATCGTCAATTTGACAACATCATCAAAGACCTAAACTATACGTTGCCTAGTCGGAATCCATTCGATCGTATCATCGATCATGACACCCCTTGGCGTTCGAATCAAGATTTAGGGGGCATTTCATTGCATGCGGATATCGCCTTAGGTGCGGGAACTTTAACGTCGACATCGGCTTGGCGGTATTGGAACTGGGATCCATCGAATGACCGTGATTTCACCGGATTGCAAGCCTTGAAAACATCGGCAGCTACCTCATATCATGAACAATGGTCCCAAGAAATCAGGTGGGCGGGCACGCTTTCGCCTAAATTAAGTGCGGTATTTGGCGCCTTTGTTTTCGGCCAAAACCTAAAATCTAATCCGGAACAAACGGAGGAAAGTGGTTCAGCCACTTGGCGATTTAACCAAAGCACAACGAGCGCACTTTGGAAAACCCCAGGTCTTTTTGAAGGATATGGAATCAAAACTCGGTCAAACTTGAACACGCTTTCAGCGGCGGTTTTTGGCCAACTAGATATCGCTTTAAGCAAAAAAATCAGCTTCATGCCGGGCATTCGTTATAATTACGATGGGAAAGACTTGACCTATCGTCGGACTACTTATGGCGGATTGCAAACCACGGATGCCGCTTTAATCGCCTTGAAAAAATTAGTGTATTCGGATCAGGCTTTTAATGCGGATGTTTCGGATCGTAATTTCTCTGGCCAGGCGACTTTAGCTTACAAAAGCTCGAAAAATTTCAATTCTTTTGTTACGTATTCAACGGGCTATAAACCAGTAGGTTTAAATCTAGGAGGATTACCTACGCTCAATGGTCTGCCCATTCTTGACTTAGCACAAATTAAATCGGAAGGCACGAAGCACGTAGAGATCGGATTTAAATCTAGGCCAAGTGTCAATTCGACCCTCAATTTAACGGCCTATAATACCGATATTACGAATTACCAGACGCTCGTTCAAACCCCTGACCCAGCCGTTAATCGGGGCTATTTAGCGAATGCGGAAGGCGTGCAAGTGCGCGGAATAGAAGTAGATGGAACGTTGAGTTTAACAAAACACTTCTCGTTTTATGGCAATTTAGCTTACACGGAAGCGATTTATACTTCCTTCAAAAATGCCCCTGTTCCTTTGGAAGAAACAGGGGGAACCGTATTCTTTAAAGATATTTCAGGCGGAGATCTTCCAGGGGTTTCAAAATGGGCTGCATCTTTTGGTGGCGAATATACCTCAGTTGCTAAATTTATAGGCCAAACGGGCGAATTTTACGTCGCTGTTGATGACTATGCCCGTTCAGGATTCTCATCAAGTGCTACGCCATCTAGATATTTAAACATCGAGGCATATTCGCTTTTAAACGCACGAATTGGTTTTAGAGCCCCGAGAGGTGTCAGTATAGCCATTTGGGGAAGAAATGTGTTGAACCAAAATTACTTCGAACAGGTCTTAGCGGCTGGCGGAAATGCTGGCCAATATGCCGCGGTTTTAGGCGATCCGCGGACCTACGGGATTACCTTGCGACATAGTTTGTAAGTATGGAATTTAAAATCCTCACTTTATAAATAGACTTATTAGGGCATTTTATTTAATATTGGGGTACAAATTTTTTTATTAAATGCTTTTAAAGTTTTTTAGATCAGGAAAAGAATCGAATTGGGCATTTTTGGCCCTTATTTCTATACTATTGTTAATTACCAGGCTTATTTCCTTTCGTGAAAATTCGCTTGAGCCTGATGAATTGGAATGGTTATATGATATTAGAAGATGCTTGGTAGATCCTCGTCCTTTTGTTGGCTTTGATTCTCATACCTCCGGGCCTTTTGCCATTTACATATTGACTCTTTTAAAGTTGTTAACTTCGTTTTCTAAATTATATCAACTTAGAATCATCAGTTTTATCTTTTTTATTTTACCGTCACTTTTTTTAATTAATAAAATTGCTCAAAAAGGTACGAATCAGATAGCCATATCTGTGTTTGCCATCATGGTTTCAATCATCAATATTCCAAATCCTGGTCCCATTTATGAAGCAATTTTTAGTTATAATTCGGAATATCAAATACTCGTATTAACATCAATTCTCTTTTGGATCATCCGAAATGGAGAAGGCCTAAAATATATTATTCTTTATTCGTTTATTTTATTTCTACTCCCCTTTATAAAACTGCAGGCTTTGCCGTTAACTGCGTTTTTCGGGCTTATTTTTGTAACGAAAATTTATTTAAAAGATTCAATCAGGTATGTATTTTGGCTAATTGGGGCCTATTTATTTTTCAATATCTGTTGGTTTATGTTTTTATTAAACACGAACCTATTTGATGATTTTTTGTACGTGTATTTAACTAAAAATTTTGATTATATGGCCAATAGTGATTTTGGCCACACCCAGATTAACCCCATTAATTTTTTAAATCGATTTAATCGATTTTACGGATTTTTATGGATTTTCATAGGGCTGTTTTTTTATCAATTAATTATCAAATTTCGTGATCAGGGTTTAAAACAATTTAAAGACATTGTAATTCATCCTTTAACACAAAGTTCATTGGCTTTATTGGTATCCATCTTGTCGATCATTTTAGCGAAAAACGATTATGGGCATTATTATATTTTGCTTTTTTTGCCTGCGAGTATTTTTGTCGCGGATATTTATAAATCATTGAAATCCCATGCTCCGATCATTTACATCATTTTAGTAGTCAATTTTAATTTTATATTTTTTGGATATTCCTGCATGTTAATTTGGAATAAGGTAAATCATATTTCTAAGGATGATTTTTCATTTGGGAAACCCTTCCCATCCATGATAAATCCTGAATTAAAAAATTATGTTGTAAAAAATAAAGTTGAAAATTCTTCAATTTTAATATTAGGCTGGGATCAAGCCCAATCATTATATTATCAGCTTCAAAACGATTTCGATCTCACGTATCGTTCATCTCATTGCTCCTATTACGAACGGGCTTTTCGAGAGAAAAATACCTTCATGTTTCAAAAAGAGGAGCAGGCTTTATTAGAAGATTTGAATAAAAAAATGCCCTATTTTATTGTAGATACCTGGGATTTAGTTTCAAAATTTAAAGGAACCGCTATGCCCGAATTTGTTGCCAAACATTATGATTTAAAATTGAAAAGAAAAGATTTCGCCGTTTTTCAATTAAAAAAACAATAAGGTATTTTTTGTGTTATTTATAAAAATTCGAACATATGAAATACATCCTTGGACTTATCCTTCTATTAGCCCTCTATACAAATAGTCAAGCACAAACCCGTAGCGATCTCGAATCCGCCGCCCGCATATTTGATTTACAATTCACCAGCCAGGAATTAGATACGCTCTATTCCGATGTCGTAGACAATGTCGCGAATTACAAAGCCATGCACCGGCTCTCGCTCCCAAATCAGGTGCCTTTGAGTCTTTGGCAAAATCCAGTCATTCCCGGCATGCAATTAAACAAAGTTCAAAAACCGATTCTATGGCCCGAAGAGAAATGCAAAAAACCAGCTCAAATCAAGGATTTGGCTTTTTATTCGGTGGGCCAATTGGGCTATTTGCTGAAAACCCGTCAAATCACTTCCCTCGAATTAACCCAATTATTCATTCAACGCATTCGTGAATTCGGGCCCCAATTGCAATGCGTCATTTCCATCACGGAGGAGATAGCGACCCAACAAGCCAAAAAAGCCGACCAAGAAATCAGCCGTGGCCAATATAAAGGGCTCTTGCACGGAATTCCGTATGGCCTTAAAGATTTATTTGCGGTCAAAGGGACCAAAACCACCTGGGGCGCCGCACCATTTAAAGACCAAGAAATCCAAGAAGATGCCTATGTCTACCAGCGCCTGCGGGATGCGGGAGCTGTTTTAGTGGCAAAATTCACGCTTGGTGCCTTGGCGATGGGGGATTATTGGTACGGCGGTCGGACGAAAAATCCATGGAATCTTATGTATGGATCCTCTGGATCTTCTGCCGGTTCCGCCTCTGCGACCGTGGCAGGATTAGTGCCATTTGCGATCGGGACCGAAACCTGGGGAAGCATTGTTTCACCTTCGACGACCTGTGGCGCGACGGGTTTACGGCCTACCTTTGGTCGCGTCAGTCGTTCCGGCGCGATGGCCCTAAGTTATAGTTTGGATAAAATCGGGCCGATTTGCCGCTCCGCCGCTGACGCCGCCTTGGTGTTTCAAGCGATCCATGGCACCGACGGCAAGGATTTAGCCTCCGTCAAAATGCCTTTTAATTATACGCCTAATCAGCCGGTTAAAAAATTGAAAATCGGCTATGCCAAAAACTATTTCGACAAAATCACCGATACCTCGCGCAGCGAATGGAAGGTCCTTCAAGCCTTCAAGGCCAGCGGTGTAGAATTAATTCCGGTCGATTTTCCTGACGAAAAAGTTTATCCAGTGAACTTGATGGACATCATCATAGGTGCAGAATGTGCGGCGCAATTTGATGATTTGACGCGAAATAACATCGATGACCAATTAACCCGACAAGGCAAAAACGATTGGCCAAACCAATTCCGTACCTCGCGATTCACCCCCGCCGTGGAATATATTAATGCCCAAAGACATCGCTATCTGCTGATGCAAGGCGTCAATGAGGTGATGACGAAATTTGATGCGATCATCTGTCCTTCACGTGGAGGCGGGAATCAGTCGGCGATTACGAATCTCACCGGACATCCGGTTGTTTGTGTTCCGACGGGTTTCGATGCGAAATTAAAACTCCCGACGGGTATTTCTTTTGTTGGGAATCTATATGACGAAGGCACCATTTTACGTGTTGCGGCCTATTATCAAGCCCTAACACCTTGGGACGAAAAGCATCCTGAATGGCTTGTAACTAAATGAAAAAACGGATCGCCTATTTCGTACTAATCTGTTTTTCTCCGCTTTTTTCGTTTGCTCAAAGGCCGGCGCAAGGGCCCATATCGACTTCCATTTTTAATCCTAAGGAACAGGGATATTCCTTAGTTTGGGTGGATGATTTTTTGGGGAATCAGTTGGATTCAACCAAATGGAAACCGCGTGGCTTAGGGAAACGGGCCTTAGGCTATGTTTCGAAGGAGGCGATCCAAGTTGAAAATGGCCTTTTAAAATTGAAAGCCTTACAACGGAATGATTCTATATTGATTTCGGCCGTTGGCACCCAAGGCCTATTTATGCCTCGATACGGTTATTTTGAATGCCGCGCGCAATTGCAAAAATCCCCTGGTGTTTGGGGTGCTTTTTGGTTACAATCGCCCCGCTTGTCCGAAGGCATTAATCCAGGTTTGTACGGCGCCGAGGTGGACATCATGGAATTTTTCAAGAAATTGGGCACCGATATTGTGTCACATAATGTGCATTGGGGGCCTTATGGGGCGGACCAACAAAGTACGCGGGGCATGCAAAGTTACCTAAAAGGCGTCAGTGAAGGTTTTCATACCTTTGGCCTAGAATGGACGGAAGATAAATATGCCTTTTTTGTCGATGGACTAAAATTCTATGAGGCCCGTTCAGGGGTTTCTCGCATTCCGGAATACCTCATTTTAAGTATGGAAATTCCAAATGAATTAAATGATCTCTTAAAGACAGTTTATCCAGATGAATTTTTGGTAGACTATGTTAAAGTCTACCAAAAACGCTAGCCTTATTCCACAATCCAGTGGTAGGTACCTGAACCTAATTCGGTTTGAAAGCCGGTCGACGTGGCCGAAGCCTTTATTATGCGACCTCCTTCTTTTATTTGAGCTCTCGCGGGAGCTATAATTCTAATTTGAGCCCTGGTGTTTGCCGGGATTTGGAAATGATACGTGACCTTATTTCCTTCTTTTTTCCACTCGCTGCTGATTTTGCCATACATGGTTTCGACGAATCCTTTGGCGAAAGTGATTTTCCCTGAGGGATCAGGTGTCGGTTGCAAAATGAAATGCTTAAATCCAGGCGAATTTTCGTCGCGTTGAATGCCTAAAGATCTCGTATACATCCAACCGGCCACTGCCCCAAATGAATAATGGTTAAAGGAATTCATGCTATTATTCCCACCAAAACCGTTTTCAATCGTGTAGGAATTCAGACGCTCCCAAATGGTCGTCGCCCCGTTTGCTACTGAATATAACCAAGAGGGATAGGTTTTTTGAGTCAAAAGCCCATAGGCCACATCATGTTGTCCATTGGCCGACAAAGCCTCACTAATGTGCGCCGTTCCTATGAATCCTGTCATTAAGGAATAGGGAGGACGAGCGATTCCCTCATCGTCTTTGCTGGAACGCTTGATGGATTCGACTAATTGTTGAACAGCCACCCCTTTATTTTGGGCGTCAAACATACCTAATCCCAATGGAATCGCATACGAAGCCTGCGTATCCATCACCTGGCCTTTATCGGACGGAGCAGGATTTGCGGTGGGAGCAGGGGCCGCACCTGGAGGGCCCATGCGGGCAGCGCGAACTCCGGATTTAACTACTTTGTGACTATTCGGATCAACATAAACTTGATTGATTAATTTTTTCTTAGCGTCAAATTGCGATGCATATAGACTCGCGTCGGAGGTATTTCCTAAAATCGCCGCTACTTTCGACATAATTTCCAAGGAATAAGCCTGATACGTCATCCAGAAAAGGGTATTGTCGTTTTTATTTCCTTCGGGGCTCAACCAATCGCCCAGGGGTCCCTCATTCAAAATGCCATTCGCGGGATCCACTTTGCTGTCCAAAAAGCTCATGTAGCGCTTCATCGCCTCATAATGTTCTGCGAGCATCGCCTTATCCCCATATTGTAAATAAGTTTCCCATGGAATCACAATACCGGCTGTTCCCCACAGCGTTCCGCCGAAACCACCGCCCATGGGGGCCACGTCGGTAAATCGACCATCCGCCCGTTGGACATCCCGCATGCCCAATAAATGTCTCCGCATGAAATTATTTACAGGCGCCATCATGGTCGCTGTTTTGGAGAAGACATTGATATCTCCGCTCCAACCCATGCGCTCGTTTCGGGCAGGGGTGTCTGTTGGGATCGATAAAAAATTCCCCCGCATGGAATAGGTAATGTTGTTCCATAATTTATTTACCAATGCATCCGAACTTGCGTATTCAGAACTAATTCGGCTAATAGACGATAAGACCAAACCTGCCACTTGGCTTAAAGCCGGTGCTTGGCCTATGCCTGAAATTTCTAAGTAACGATAGCCATGGAAGGTAAACCGCGGTTGGATATATTCATCGCCCCCTTTTAATACATAGATATCTTGGGCCAGGGCTGCACGAATATTTTCGATCATAATCATATCTTTTTGGCCTGCGTACTCAGGTAAATTAGGATACAAAACCTCGGCATAGCGAAGGGTTATTTTTTGGCCCGCTTGCCCATTTTTGATGAATATTTTTGGAAATCCTACCATATTTTGGCCCATGTCATAAACGAAAACACCTTTTCGAGGTTCGGTCATGGATTGTGCTTGGCGAATCTCGCGAACTTGAACGCGGTCGTCTAATTGACCCACTAAGGCCATCGCGTCAAATTTCAATGCGTTGGGGACATTGCCAACAAAAGCCGTTCCTTCCAAAGCAATTTTTTCTGTGGCTTTCCAGCCGCTTGCTTTGAAGTTTGGAGTAGCCCAACCAGCCATAGCGGCTTCCTTTTGTGCATCATAAACTTCACCTTGGAAGAAACTTCCGTAGCGAATCGGGCCATCATTAAAGTAGGACCATTTGTCGGGCTGCGTCGTGATGATTTGCTCGGTACCGTCGGTGTATTGAATGATTAATTGGGCCAAAAGGGATTGTCGGTCGCCAAAAAAATTCCAACTATCTCCGCTAAATGTGATGTTTCCGCTCCACCAGCCTTCGCTTAACCAAGCACCCCATGCATTTTGGCCAGGTTTAACTAAGGTAGTGACATCAAAGGTTTGGTATTGATGGGTCTTGTTGTATTGCGTAAGTCCTGGATTAAAAAAGTCTTTTCCAACCCGCTGACCATTCAAATACAGTTCATAAATTCCTCGTGCCGTAGCATAAATTCGCGCACGCTTAATTGTTTTTCCGCTTGTTGCAAATTCAGTGCGTAGCATTGGTGCCGCGAATCGACTTGGGTTTGCAGTCACGAACAAGCCATTTTGAGTACCGGATATAGCAAATTGCTTATGATCCCAAGTTACATTCGCCTGGGTAAATAGACTTGGATTTTCGCTTGCTGAAAATAATGCATTGCTCGGGTGACGGAAATTCCGAATGATGACATCGGAAAATAGGGCTTTTTGATTGGGATCAGCCTGGAATCCGATGTCGGATAACATCGGAAAACTGATGTAATTATTTCCCCTTCCCACCGGATTTAGATTAAGGCCAGCATTACCGCCCCTTCCTCCAGCCGCTGGGGCTGCGCCAGGGGCTACATTGATTTTATGTGCAGGATCTATTTGGTCTACATAAAAATCAAATACACCAAAATTACATTGTGCAAAAATTGTATGCTTTTGATAATGGTTGGACGCATTGATCAGTTTATTGGAAATTTTGAAAGAGGATACAGGTTTGCGGGCATCATCTTTTTTGTCATAGCCTGCCCGGTAAATGTTAAAAACTGCCTTTCCTGAATCTGATAATGCAAGCGGGCTAATGTCTAATTCCAAGCGGACGTAGGAGCCATTTTTTTCAGCCTGCACATCCATGATGTTTAAATTCCGACTTTGTAAGCGAGGGTCATTAGCTCCGAAAATAAAGGAGGCTTTGGTTGATTTAGAGGTTTGGTCCAATTGTATCCCATATTCAATTTTATACATCGACAAATAATGGCTATACAAAGGAAGGTCCTTTTCGCCAATCCATTCCGCCCCGTTCCAGGCAGCTGCTTGTGGATTTAAAAGGCCTATTTCAAAACTCGAAACAGCAGAGACTGATGTTTTTTTCGCATTCCAAACCTGCAAGGTCCATGTATATTTTTCCCTAGCTTGTAAGCCACTGCCGGCATAGGCGATGCCTAAAGAAAGGTCGGACTGAACCATTTTACTATCCCAAACCATTTGGTTTTGGCTATTTTTAACGATGATACGATAGGCGTTTTGTTGTTCATCTCGCGTGGCGCCAGCGGATTCCATTTGCCAAGAAAAACGAGGATGGGCTTCATCCATTCCGATGGGCTCCTTTTGGTATTCGACCTGCAGGTTTTTGATTTTGAATTGTGCCTCGGCTTGGAATAAAATGCCAAATAACAAAAGGCTAAGTTTAAAGAATTGGTTCATAGCTAGGGTATATGTAAGGTGCTAATATTCAAGGAACAAATGTAGGATGCCAAGCTTTTCGATGAAATGAACGAATTGTGCGATTAAATAAAGCAGAAAGCCTTTATCTTGCAGGTGTTTAAACCGATATGATGATTCGAATTCCTTTTGATGAACTTGCTCAAACCATTGAATCTGCTTTTCTAAAAGCAGGTTTAGCCCCCGAATTCGCCGCTACCTGTGCTCGAATTCATGCTGAAACGAGCCAAGATGGCGTGTATTCCCATGGATTAAACCGCGTGGAAAAATTTATCGATTATGTGAATCATGGTTGGGTGAATCCGTCGGCGAAACCCACTTTGGCATGTCAATTAGGTAATTTGGAAATATACGATGGCCAATTAGGCCCCGGGATTACGAACGCCTTGTTCGCGATGGATCGTGCGATGGAAATAGCTGGCGACATGGGTTTGGGTTTGGTGACATTACGAAATACGACGCATTGGATGCGGGGTGGAAGTTACGGTTGGCGCGCCGCAGAAAAAGGCTTCATGTCCATATGCTGGACCAATACGGAATCCTGCATGCCCGCTTGGGGCGCGCAGTCATCAGGAATAGGCAATAATCCGTTCGTCATGTCGATTCCAAGAGAAGAAGGTCATGTGGTTTTGGACATGGCGATGTCCCAATATTCCTATGGGAAATTAGAAATTACCCGACTGAAAGGAGAGGAATTGCCCTATCCCGGTGGATTTAATAAGGCCGGGGATTTGACTTCGGTGCCCGCCGAAATCGAGGAATCGAGGCGAATTTTACCCACGGGTTTTTGGAAGGGATCGAGCTTCGCGGTGATGCTGGATTTATTTGCGGGAATTTTATCGCAAGGAAATACAACTGCCTCGGTCGACAAAGCCGGCTACGGCAATGGCGGCGCCTGTAGCCAAGTCTTTATCGCCATCGATCCATTGAAAATCTCCAATCAAGCGTTTTTGAACCAAGCATTAGAAGCGACCATCAACCAAATCCATCATTCCAAACCTGCTGAATCGGGGGCAAAAATTCAATATCCGGGCGAGGGCTCTCTGCGAACAAGAAAGGAAAACCAAGTGCTAGGTGTTCCCGTGCATGAAGCCGTTTGGGAGCGCGTGAAGGCGCTGGCGGGGCGATAAAAATTTAACAACGTAAAACCGGACAAAGGCGGTTTTTAGAAAAAATAATTCATGAAGAATCTAAAATTATACGTTTTATGGGCTTTCTTTTTCCCATTCGTAAGCCTAGCAAAAGACCCTGTGACTCGTACCATCGTCACCACCGACGGGGAAATTGACGACGTAGATACCTTCATTCGCATGCTCTTGTATTCCAATGAATACCAGCTCGAGGGCCTCATTTATTCCAGCTCCATGTGGCATTACAAAGGAGACGGCAAAGGCACTTTGTTCACCTCCGAAATGGACATGACCCAAAAAATGTACGGCGCCAAAACTAGCCTGCGCTGGCCCGGTACCCAATGGATTCAAGACTTAATCAGCGCGTATGCCGAGGTGCATCCCAATTTACGCCTACACGATCGCAAATACCCCTCACCCAAATTTTTGCGGTCTTTGGTAAAAGTCGGCAACATCGATTTCGAAGGCGAAATGGACCAAATCACCGAAGGATCAGAATGGATTAAATTAAAACTGCTCGACCAAGACCCAGCACCGATTTACCTACAAGCCTGGGGTGGCACAAACACCATCGCACGTGCACTGAAGTCAATCGAGGAAGAATTTGTCAATACTGCGAATTGGCCGACCCTCAAAAAACAAATCTCAAAAAAGGCAATCATTTACACCGTCATGGATCAAGACGCGACCTTTAAAAAGTATATCGGGGTGCATTGGCCAGAAATCCGCGTGTTTTATAATGCACATCAGTTCGGCAGTTTCGCCTACCCTTGGAAACGGATCATGCCGAAAGTGGCCCAGCCCTATTTTGAAGGTCCCTATATGTCCAAGAATATCATCTTCAACCACGGGGCCCTCCTCAAAAAATACTATGCCTATGGCGATGGCCAAAAACAAGCCGGCGACGAGGAGCACATTCACGGTGACCCGACCCGACTAAAAAATGCGCAATGGGGTTCTTTCGTCCCCTATGATTTTATTTCCGAAGGAGATTCCCCCGCCTTTTTACACCTGGTAGACGTGGGATTGGATAATTTAAATCACCCAAGTTACGGAGGATGGGGAGGTAGATTTGCTATATCGAAAGATAATCCAAATCGCTTTGAAGACAACGAATCCGCATCTGATTTTAATCCCGAATTAGGAAAATTAGATATTAATTATGCGCAAACGCGCTGGCTTATTGCTTTGCAGGAAGATTTTGCGGCGCGCGCCAATTGGTGCATCAAGCCTTTTCAAAAAGCGAATCACGCCCCAACTATTCAAGTGCAAGAAGGCACGTTGATAAAAACAAAACCCGGCCAAAAAATTCGCCTGCATATCTCGGCTACCGACCCTGATAAACAAGTCGTGGATCTGAATATTTGGCCTTATCCGGAAGCGGGGGATGGAAAAGCGTCCACAAGCCTACATGGAAATTTGGCACTCGTCGAAATTCCAAAAGATGCCAAAAAAGGCCAACAATTTCACGTCATCGTGGAAGGAAAAGACCGAGGAACCCCTAGCTTAACCCGCTACCGGCGTGTCATCATCCAAGTCATTTAAGCTAAATACCCAAATTCCCCGTTTTCAAAATCCCGGAACGCCTGGATTAATTCTTCACGCGTATTCATCACAAAGGGGCCATGCGCCGCGATGGGTTCACCGATGGGCTCACCACTCAGCACCAAAACCTTAGCCGGCCCTTGCCCCTGCACGCTAAAACTTTCGCCCGAATGATCCAGCAATGCGAAATGGTTCGCGGGCACATCCTTATTTTCATTGATTCGTATATTTCCTTCTAAAACAACCACCGCCGTCGTATAATGCGCCGGGAATTCAAATTCCGCGGAGGCTTGGTCGACCAAGGTGACATTCAATAAATGGATCGGCGTAAAGGTAGATGCTGCCCCTTTCGCGTCCTTATAAGCACCAGCGACTACCTCGACCACAGAGCCTACGTCATCCAAAAGATACCGACCGAACTGCTTCTTTTCCAAAGCCTGATACTTAGGCGGGCTCATTTTATCCGCAGACGGGAGATTGACCCATAATTGGACCATTTGAAACATCCCACCCTCCGCACTGAATTGCTCTTCGTGATATTCCTTATGCAAAACCCCTGACGCGGCGGTCATCCACTGGACATCACCTTCGCCGATCACCCCGCCCCCTCCACTGCTATCATGATGCGCGACTTTTCCTTGATACGCAAGCGTAACCGTTTCAAAACCCCGGTGCGGATGAACACCCACCCCACGCGGTTGCTTGCTCGGCGAAAAATAAAAAGGCGCATTGTAATCCATCATGATAAACGGATCCATGCGCTGCATGCTGAGGCCCACCGCCCCTGGAATAAAATGATGTACTCGAAAACCATCCCCTACGTAATGAGGAGCGGGTGGAGTAACGATGCGTTCAATTTGTCTGCGACTCATGCTTTATTTTTTTTAAAATTAATTCAATTTTTTACGAATGTCGGCATGGACATTGCGCTATTTTTATTTTGAAATTCGTTTAATTTGTTTTTTACAAAACCCCGAACCATGAAAAAATTCTTCAAAATAGTCGGCTGGACGCTTCTCGTTTTAATCGTATTCCTTTTTGGCGCCGCAAGTCTTTTTATGTATAAAGTCAAAAACGGATTCCCGGTTTCCTACGAAACCGAAAAACCAACAATTTCGTTCCCAGATTCCACCCCGGCCATTTTGGTATTTTCAAAAACAACAGGTTTCCGACATGCCGAATCCATCGAAACCGCTAAACCAATCTTCATCGAAATCGCCAAAAAAAGAGGCTGGTTCCTATATGAAACCGAGGAAGGGGGCGTGTTTAACGCAGAACAATTGGCCAAATTTGATGTAGTCCTTTTTAATAATACGACGGGCCGTTTATTGGACGAAAGCCAACAAGCCACCCTTCAATCCTACGTCGAGCAGGGAGGAACCCTCCTCGGCATCCACGGCGCTGGCGATAATTCTCACCATTGGCCTTGGTATGAAGCGAATTTAATGGGGGCGGAATTTTCCCACCACCCACTTGCCCCGCAATTCCAAACGACCTCTGTCATCCGGGATGCCGACGCGGATTCTACACTTGCTCAAGGATTACCAAACCAGTGGACTTCCAGCGACGAGTGGTATGTGTTTTACAAACAACCGACCGACGCCAAAATCCTTTTTCACATCCAAGGCGATAAAATCCTTCCAAGCGGAAATATGCTCTGGATGAAAGATAAGAATTTCGGCATGGGGAAATTTCACCCGGTCGCTTGGCAAAAAACCGTGGGGAAAGGTCGAAGTTTTTATACGTCCATGGGCCATTCCAAAGACGTCTGGGGACATCCTGAATTCGTTCGCATGATCGAAAATGCGATGGAATGGGGGATTAAAAACTAATCAGTCGAACAAGCTTTTTCGAGGGCAGAAATGTCAAATTTCGACATTTGCAAAAAGGCATAGGTGGCTTTCGGCGCCGTGGCTGGATTGCTCATGAATTTACCTAGGCAGGAGGGAACTACTTGCCAAGATAGACCGTAGGCGTCTTTGAGCCAACCACATTTTCCCGCGCTTCCCTGTGTCCCAATTAAACTATTCCAGTAAAAATCAATTTCCTCTTGCGTGTCGACCGTAACGATGAACGAAACCCCTTCACTAAACGTAAAGGCATGCGGCCCCGAAGAATCCATGGCGGTGAAGGGTAATTGGTTTAATTCAAATTGGGCATATTTGATATTCCCTTCCACATCGGGTTCGCCTTTTTCATAGCGACTCAGCTCGATGATGGACGAATTCGGGAAAAGGGAAGTATAAAAGTGGATGGCCTCTTCCGCTTTGCCGCTGTTTTCCTGACAAAACATTAACGCCGGCAGCACCGCCGTCCGACTTGTATGATTTTTCATTAATTGCCAATTCACCCCATAACGATCCGCACACCAGCCGTATTTGGGACTCCAAGGATATGTATTCAAGGGCATTAAAACCTGACCGCCTTCGGATAATTTATCCCAAATTTGTTGAATTTCCTCTTCCTCTTCCAGATTGACAAAAAAGGAAATGGAAGAATTGATCGGAAAGCCTGGACCACCGTTTAGGTGCATAAAGCGTCGGCCTCCCATGCGGTAATTGACCGCCAAAGGATTCTCCGAGATGGCGGTGAAATCCGGAAAAATGCTTTTGTAATAGGCTGCGGCTTCGTGTGCTTTGCCGTCAAACCAAAGGCTATGGATCATTTCATGTGTCATGAGGGCAAATTACAGAAAAATTAGAAATTGAAAAATCTTCCAAGGCTAATTGACCTATATTTGCTTCGCATGAAAGAACCTAAATCATTTTCGAGCCGACTGGCTC
>CAIVPF010000012.1 GCA_903907745.1 uncultured Cytophagaceae bacterium
ACATTTTCCGGATTCTCCGAATCAACCAAGCTTTCCAAGCACCGTGTTAAGACCCGGTCAAAACTATTCGACGAGAACGGTGTATCAGTTTTTGGTGAATTAAAGGCCTTTCGCCTCCTCCCAAAACACATCCATTTCTGCTAGCGTCATGTCTTGAAGGGCCTTCCCCATTTCGGAGGCCCTTTTTTCTAGGTGCTGAAACCGTTTGATGAATTTTTTATTCGTCCGCTCCACAGCTGTTTCTGGATTTATATCAATAAAGCGAGCAAAATTCACCAAACTAAAGATCAAATCTCCCAATTCCCCTTCCGCCTCCACTCGTTGCTCCAAGCTTAATTCTTTGCCCACAAAAGTCTCCTTAAATTCCCCCAATTCCTCCTCTACTTTTCCCCATACCTGTTCTTTTTCCTCCCAATCAAATCCTGCGCCACGCGCCTTTTCTTGAATCCGCATCGCCTTTACCAAAGCCGGCAAAGATCCCGGAACACCGGATAATACCGATTTATTGCCTTCTTTGAGTTTTAAGGATTCCCAATTGGACTTCACCTCTTCCTCCGTCGTCGCCACCACATCCCCATAAACATGCGGATGCCTTGAAATCAATTTCTCGCAAATCCCATGCAATACATCCGTCACATCAAAGGCCCCTTTCTCCGCACCTATTTTACTATAAAAAACCAAATGCAAAAAAATATCCCCAATCTCCTTTTTGATCTCCGTCAAATCCCCCTCCATAATCGCATCCGATAATTCATAGGTTTCCTCAATCGTCAAATGCCGCAAGGAATCCAAGGTCTGTTTCTTATCCCATGGACACTTTTCGCGCAAATCATCCATGATGCACAACAATCGATCAAATGCCTCTCCGGCCGCAGGATATCTCATTTTTACGGATTTAAACTATATACGCGAACATAATCAATCTGAAATTTGTTCGGAAAAATCGTGTCATCTACCCCTTTTTGGCCTCCCCAATTACCGCCAACAGCCATATTAATCAGCACATGTTGCTTCTTGTCAAAGGGCCATTCTTCCCAACCCTTTCCCGAATTCTCAAAATAAAAATATTGCTTGCCGTCAATAAAGGCCTGAATTGTTTTGGGCGTCCACTCAATCGAATACACGTGAAAAGCCGTATCAAAATCATCAATTTTCGTAGTCGACGTCTTTTGCGTACCAATCACATGGTTAAAGGACTTCGTATGTACCGAAAAGTGCATCACCGCTGGGTCAAATCCCACATGTTCCAAAATATCAATCTCCCCATTATCCGGCCAAAATTGTGTCCCATAGTCCGACTGACTGCCTAACATCCAAATCGCAGGCCAGTTGCCCCGTCCCGCCGGAACCTTCGCGCGCACTTCCACTTTTCCGTACAACATATCCTTCTTGCCCTTCGTCACGATCCTGGCTGAAGTATAATTCTTCCCGCCAAAACTTTCCTTTTTCGCCTCAATTGTCAAAATACCATTCTCAATATGCGCATTGTCAATGTCCGCATCCGTATAGTATTGTAACTCGTTATTGCCCCATCCTGAACCTCCTACATCATACGACCAAATCTTCGAATCCGGTAATCCTGGTGTATCAAATTCATCCGACCAAACGGGCGTTGCACTAAAGCTATAGACCTTTGGCGGTGCTGCTGGTGTTTGCGTGATGACCGGGGGTGCTGGAGCAAGCGTTTCAGATGATTTACAGGCCAAGGACGTGGCATATAAAAAAAGGCTTAGACTTAAAATTTTAATTCGCATGGGTTCAATTTTTGTGCCCAAAAATAAAGAGATTCATTCGCAATCTCCGCATGTCCTACGTTTTAATTGAGTATATTTAATGTCTCATTTTTCCCCACATGGATTTTCAACTTACCTCATCGTATAGCCCTACCGGCGACCAGCCAGAAGCGATTCGCCAACTGGTCGATGGGATTTCCAAAGAAGAAAAATGCCAAACGCTTTTAGGGGTTACCGGTTCCGGAAAAACATTTACGATTGCGAATGTGATTCAACAGATCAATCGGCCTACGCTGATTTTAAGCCATAACAAAACCCTCGCGGCCCAATTATACGGGGAATTCAAACAATTTTTTCCGGAAAATGCCGTCGAGTATTTCATCTCCTATTACGATTATTACCAGCCGGAGGCCTTCATTGCCTCGACCGGAACCTACATCGAAAAGGATTTGTCGATCAACCAAGAAATTGAAAAATTACGCTTAGCCACCACGTCCTCACTCATGTCCGGTCGGCGCGACATCATCGTCATCGCTTCCGTTTCCTGTATTTACGGCATGGGGAATCCGGAAGAATACCGAAATTCCATTCTGCGCATTGGCGTGGGAGAAGTCGTATCGCGAAACCAATTTTTGTTTCGCTTAGTCGAAATTCTGTATGCTCGAACGGAGGGTGAATTCTTGCGCGGAACGTTTCGGGTAAAAGGAGACACGGTGGATATCTTTTTGGCCTATGCGGATTTTGGCTATCGGATTATCTTTTTTGGGGATGAAATCGAGGAGATCCATCGAATCGATCCATGGACCGGCAAAAAAATCTCTGCGGAAAAAATGATTGCCATTTTCCCGGCGAATTTATTTGTGACCGGACGCGAAACCTTGAACAATGCCATATCAGATATTCAGGCGGATTTGGTGAAACAAATCTCTTATTTCGGGTCGGATGGCCGACTCGCCGAGGCGGAGCGGATCAAACAACGCACGGAATTTGATTTAGAAATGATGCGCGAGCTGGGCTATTGTTCCGGCATCGAAAACTATTCCCGCTATTTCGACCAGCGCAAACCAGGCCAAAGACCCTTTTGCCTGCTCGACTTTTTCCCAGAAGATTTCCTCATGGTCGTGGACGAAAGTCATGCCACCATGCCCCAAATCCGCGCCATGTGGGGCGGCGACCGTTCTAGAAAAGAATCTTTGGTGGAATATGGCTTCCGACTTCCTTCGGCCTTGGATAACCGGCCTTTGACTTTTCAGGAATTCGAAGACCTGATTGGCCAAACGATTTTCGTTTCCGCCACGCCATCCGATTATGAATTAAGACAATCCGAGGGCGTCGTGGTAGAACAGGTGATTCGCCCGACAGGCTTATTGGATCCTGTGATCGAGGTGCGGCCGACGAAAAATCAGATCGACGATTTGTTAGACGAAATTCATGGTCGGATAAAAAGTCAGGAGCGCGTATTGATTACGACCTTAACAAAGCGAATGGCGGAAGAATTGTCGAAATACTTAGACCGAGTGGGCATAAAATGCCGCTATATCCATTCGGAAATTAAATCCTTAGAGCGGGTCGAAATTTTACGCGAATTAAGGCTCGGCGTTTTTGATGTATTAGTGGGGGTTAATTTACTTCGCGAGGGTTTGGATTTGCCAGAGGTGTCTTTGGTCGCCATTATGGATGCGGACAAAGAAGGCTTTTTGCGGGACATCCGTTCGCTGATTCAGACGATCGGTCGGGCAGCGCGGAACGAAAACGGGAAGGTGCTGATGTACGCGGATCGAATGACGGGCTCGATGGAGAAGGCGATTTCAGAGACAAATCGTCGGCGTGCGATCCAAATGACCTACAATGAAAAACATGGGATTTCGCCGAAAACCATTTGGCGTAGTCATGATGAAATCATGGAACAAACGTCCATTGCGGATCGTATGGCGAAGCCGATGAAACGCTATGCGATAGAATCTGATCAGGTACAACATGCGGCAGATCCGCTATTGGCCTATTTGCCGAAGAAAGATTTATTGAAACAAAAAGAATCCATCCGCAAAGAAATGGAAAAGGCGGCCAGGGAATTGGATTTCCCGCTAGCCGCCAAATTCAGAGACGAGTTACTCGCCGTCGAAAAAATGATTACAGAAAAAGCCTAAGCCTTATTCCGCGATGTAGGGATAATCCTCCTGCACATACACATCCTTGTAAGCCTCTGATTTATCAGGGAATGGAGATGCCTCTGCATAATCAACTGATTCTTGCACCAAAACCTTAATTTTTGCATCGATTTCATCCAATTCCGCTTGGGTCAAGATATTATTTTCCAAAATCGTATATTTCACCTGCTCGATCGGGTCGCGATCTTTGTAGGCTTCAACTTCTTCTTTAGACCGGTATTTTTGTGGATCGGACATCGAGTGACCGCGGTACCGATACGTTCTGAATTCCAAAAAGGTAGGTCCTTCCCCTGCACGGGCACGCGCCGCAGCCCGCGAAACTGCTTCGTGAACGGATTCTACATTCATGGCATCGACTGGCTCAGATGGCATATCATAGGCCTCGCCGATCGTATATAATTCGGTTACATTGGACGTCCGTGCCACGGAAGTTCCCATGGCGTAACCATTATTTTCTACCACAAAAATGACAGGTAATTTCCAAGTCATGGCCATGTTAAAGGTCTCATGCAAAGCGCCTTGGCGAACGGCCCCGTCACCAAAATAACAAACAGATAAATTACCTGTTTTCTTATATTTTTCAGCAAAAGCTAAGCCTGCGCCTAATGGAATTTGAGCTCCTACAATCCCGTGACCTCCTACGAAACCTACACTTTTATCGAAAATGTGCATAGATCCTCCTTTGCCTTTGGAGGCGCCGGTGATTTTTCCGTATAATTCGGCCATAATCGCGTTTGGAGAGGTTCCTAAGGCTAAAGGAATCCCGTGATCGCGGTAGGCAGTGATGTATTTATCGCCTTCGATGAGGGCAGATTTTGAACCAGAAGAACAAGCTTCTTGGCCTATGTATAAGTGACAAAAACCTTTGATTTTTTGCATTCCGTACAATTGACCGCATTTTTCTTCGAATTTGCGTTGTAATTGCATCGACTCGTACCAGTACTTGTAGGTCTCTTTGGAATACTTCGGCGCTTGTGTTTCTTTCTTTGCCATCGATTAAATCGGATATGAAATGAAAATAGAGTACGAAATTATAACAAAACCTTGTAGAAGCCAAAATTTGCAAGAAATTAGGTTCTAGCCAGCCAAAAAATCACATTAATTTTCTTTATTTTTACATTTTGCGCCAAATGTCCCTCCTTCATGTACCTTAAATCATTACAGGTCAAACAGTTTAAATCCTACGAAGAGGCACAATTCGAGTTTATCCCGAACATAAATTGTATCGTCGGCGAAAACGGCATCGGCAAAACAAATTTATTAGACGCGATTCATTTTCTTTCCCTGACCAAAAGCGCGCGAGGCATCGCGGATCCACTTTGCATCAAACATGACGCAGACTATTTCATGGTACAAGGGAATTTTGTTTTTCTGGCCAATGAAGCTAATAAACAAGCGACCAGCGAAACTCAGATCATGTGCGCAGTACAAAAAGGCCATAAAAAATCGCTTTTGCGAGATCAAAAGCCCTATCCACGTTTGGCTGACCATATCGGGAATTTCCCCATTGTCCTCATGGATCCGCATGATACGGATATCGTACGAGAAGGAGGAGAGGAGCGAAGACGATTTTTTGATGGGATGATGTCGCAACTTGATCGGGCATTTTTGGAGCATTTAATTCGCTATAATCGGATAGTCCAACAACGAAATATTCTCCTCAAACAATTCGCAGAACGAGGAAGCATCGACCGAATTCAATTGGCCAGTTACCAAGAACCTATGGCGGAACTTGGCGAAAAAATCAATCAGGCACGCATCGACTTTTTGGCTGATTTTAGCCCCCGTTTTCAAGCCCATTACGCAGCACTTTCGGATGATCGGGAAGCCGTGGAAATTCGATTAGAGTCCGGTTTTCCGGCAGGTCAATTTACTGAGGCGCTCTCTGCGGCAGAAGGGATGGATTTAGCGGCCCAACGAAGTACCGTCGGGCCACACCGAGACGATTTTACCTTTGAAATCAATGCGTTTCCTTTGAAGAAGTTTGGGTCTCAGGGCCAACAAAAAAGTTTTGTCGTCGCCATGAAACTCGCACAATTCGATGCTCTGGCAGAAAAAAAACCGAGAAAACCCTTGCTTTTGCTGGATGATATTTTCGACAAATTAGACGATCGGCGCATTCAGCGATTAATCGAAATGATGGCCGAGGATCATTTTGGACAGGTCTTTATCACTGACGCGAGGCCGGAACGAACCAAAAGCTTGTTGAAAAATCTACGCACCAAGATTCAATACATTTCCCTTTAATTCAGTGCTTGAGCGATGGTGCTCGTAAATGCTTCGACTGAATTTTCTGCCGCGATTTTTTGGGCATTATTGGCCGAAAAGGGAATCTTATTTTCAAGAATTGTTTTCAGGCCGGCGGATACGGCGGCAGAGGAGGTGGCATCGACGGTTAAACCGAGCTCATGCTGGGTCATCATTTCCCCAATCATCCCCGTCTCTGTCGCAAAAGAAGGTTTCCCAGCTTGTGCGGCGCGGATTAAGACCGAACTCATATTGAGGAAATTTTGATATAAAATCAAGATGAAATCGGCAGATTCAAAGGCGATTTGTACCTCGGGTGCCGACATATACCCATAAGCCCGACGCACCTCCAATGCCGGCAATGCGGCTATTTTTTTCTCCAATTTTGCTTGATAGGCAGCGGGTATCGAACCCACCAAAAACAAGCATAGTTTTTCAACTTCAGCAATAGGCAAAGAGGCACAGGCATCTAAAAATACATCTAAGCCTTTTCGGTCGTCCAAGTACCCAAAACAAAGGGCTACTTGTTTATGCGCCGGTAAATCGTATTTCTTTTTAAATGTCTCACGTGCAGCATTCGAAATTTCAAAAGACTTCACTGGATCCATTAAAGGGTGAATTTGAACCGAATGAGACAGTCCATTCATATAGGGAATGAGGCCCTTTACTAAGCAAAAAAGATGTTGGATTTGCCCCGATTGAAGCACACGGGCTAACATCCATTTTTTAATCCGCGGGTAAAATCCAGTCGAATCTAGTGTGAAATTTGGCCTAAAATAAATCGAAGAAACGGAACAAGGTGATCGCTTTCCGAGTAAAATACCCAATTGGAGATAATCAAAAAACATCAAGAGCGCATGATGTGCCTGAAAGGCTTTGGCTGTGTCAACGAATAAATTCCATTCTAAAATAGACCTTAGGTAAATCGATTTTGAATGAATCGCTTGTAGACGTGTTTCGGGGATCGCGATAAACTCGACATTTGTTCCCCACACATTCCCTTCTTTCGCCTGCCGTGCGTCAAATTGCGCCTTAAAAAGGGCACTCGAAGCGACACCCAAGACGACATCCGGTTGCGAGCTATAATACGCAATCAAATGAATCAAATAGTCCGGATGATGACCATCCGTAATTGTATCAAAAAGAAGGATTCGTTTCTTTGAAGCCATAAATATTCGGACAAAATTACCCAATAAATTAAGATTCCCGTATACTTGCATTAATTTACACAAACCTATGACCAAATTACTACTCAGCCTTTTTGCGCTTTGCCTGTTAAATCCCTTATACGCCCAAAAATCCCTTCGCTATAAAAACGAAGTCTTCGTGCAAATCGACAGCAGTATGAACGTGCCTTATGGCGCATCTAAAAATATCCAAGGCCAGCTAGCCCCTTTGTATTTGGACGTTTATTCGCCACACGCAGATACGCTGAAAAAACGGCCCATGGTGGTTTTTGTTCACGGAGGTGGCTTTGTGAATGGCGATAAACGGACCGGCTATTCCCGCATCGTTTCGGAAAATTTAACGCGCCGAGGTTTCGTGGTGGGTTCCATTAATTACCGATTGGGCATCGAGGAGCCCAAATCGAATGTTTCCTATTTTGAGGCTATGATTCGCGCGGTACAAGATGCCAAAGCTGCGGTACGCTTTTTTCGCAAAAATGCCCAAGCCTACGGCATCGATACGACCAAAATATATCTAGCTGGCGGTTCTGCAGGGGCGATGACGGCATTGCAAGCGGCCTATTTGGATCAAAAGGAAGTGCCTGGCTTTATTGATATCGCGAAAAACGGCTTGATGGAGGGGACTTCGGGCAACGAAGGATTTTCTTCCAAAGTCCACGGAGTTGTGAATTTTTGGGGCGCGATGGTCAATTATGCCTGGATCAATCAAGGCGATGTGCCCCTG
>CAIVPF010000013.1 GCA_903907745.1 uncultured Cytophagaceae bacterium
AGTTTAGATGTGGTTTTAGCGAAAGCTTTTAGGAAAATTATTTGCAGAAAGCCAAGTGAAAAAGAGTTGATTATTTTAAAACGTTATTTTGAAAATGAGCAGGCATCCTTTAAGAAGGAGCCCAATAAAATTGAAAAGTTGATGAAAATTGGAGAATATAAAAAAGTTCCAGGAGCGATACGTTTTTATACGGCGGCATTGATGCAGACGATCCAATTAATTTATAATATGGAAGAGGCTTTAATTCGAGTTTAATACCAAGATGATGGAAAATGAATTTTTAAATAGTAGGTTAAATGTCACGAGGAGACACTTTTTCGGACAGGCAGCTGCGGGGATTGGTGGTTTAGCATTAGGTTCGTTGTTGGTCCCTGACTTATGGAAAGGGGATTCTGCGGCGAATACGATGCCTTTGGGAATGGCACATTTTGCCCCCAAAGCCAAACGAATTATCTATTTATGCCAAAACGGCGCCCCGTCACAGTTGGAAAGCTTCGACTACAAACCCACCTTAATCACTCGTTCTGGTGAGGATTTGCCGGCTTCCATTCGTGGAAATCAGCGATTAACTGGAATGACGGCGAGCCAAGATAAGTTCCCGTTAATGGGTTCGTTTTACGGCTTCAAACAATACGGACAATCGGGTGCTTGGATTAGCGATATATTTCCAAACATAGCGAACATCGCGGATGATCTTTGCATCATTCGTACCATGAATACGGATGCGATTAATCATGATCCTGCTTTGACTTTTTTACAAACAGGTGCACAGGTGGGCAATAGGCCAAGTATGGGCGCTTGGATGTCGTATGGGTTAGGTAGTGAGAATAAAAATTTGCCTGCCTTTTGTGTGTTGTTGTCGAGAGGAAGGGGTAATGGGCAGGGGGTATATTCCAAATTATGGACGAATGGATTTTTAGACTCTTTGCACCAAGGGGTTGTTTTTAGTAGTTCTGATGATCCCATTTTGTATTTGAATGATTCGGATGGAATTGATAAAAATGCGCGTAGGAGGATGTTGGATGAATTAGCCGAGTTGAATCATTTGGGATTTGATGAGAATAAAGATCCTGAGGTGGAGGCAAAAGTCCAACAATATGAAATGGCATATCGCATGCAGACGGCTGTTCCTGAGTTGACCGATTTATCTAAGGAACCTGATCACATAATAAAAATGTATGGTCCAGATTGTTTAGTTCCGGGAACCTATGCGGCGAATGCATTATTGGCCAGAAAGTTGTCTGAATCAGGAGTTCGTTTTGTGCAATTGTATCATCAGGGATGGGATTCTCATGGAAATTTGCCCAAAGAAATGGCGATGCAGGCGCAAGATGTGGATCGTTCGTCGGCTGCATTAATTACAGATTTAAAGCAAAGAGGATTATTGGATGAGACCTTGGTTATTTGGGGAGGTGAATTTGGCCGAACAAATTATTGCCAAGGAACCTATACGGTCGACAATTATGGGCGTGACCATCATCCACGTGCCTACAGTATTTTTATGGCTGGCGGAGGCGTTAAGCCAGGAATTGTATATGGAGAAACGGATGAATTTGGATATAATGTGGTGAAAGACCCAGTACATATTCATGATTTCCATGCGACGGTTCAGCATTTAATGGGAATTAATCATGAGCAAATGACGTATAAACATTTAGGCAGAAGGTATCGCTTGACTGATATTGCCGGTAAAGTTCTTCCTGGCTTGTTGGCCTAATTTTATAACGATGAATAAATTTTTCAGACTTAGCACAAGTCTCCTTATTTTCTTGCAGGGTTTGATTTTGGTGCTTGTTTTGTTTACGGACAAAATCCACATTCCATTCGCTTTTTTGGGTCGTTTACATCCTTTGGTCTTGCATCTTCCTATTGGCTTTGGCGTATTTTTAGTGCTGCTTTTTGTGCTTAAAAAGTGGATTGACGGGCAGGCTTTTCAGGAAATTTTCAGATTTCTATTGTATTTGACTTCTATTTTTTCTGCCATTACAGCGATTTTCGGGATGTTTTTGTCTTCGGAAGGCGGATATGAGGTGGAGCAAATCACCTTTCATCAATGGGCTGGTTTGGGGGTCAATTGGCTTTATGTCCTTTTAATTATTGCGTATGAAAAAGGATATTTAGAAGGCAGAAATTTATTCTATGGGGTGACGGTTGGTTTAGCTAGTTTTTTATTGGCCGGTCACGGCGGTGCTGATTTAACGCATGGAGAA
Source organism: uncultured Cytophagaceae bacterium (assembly GCA_903907745.1). Classification (GTDB taxonomy): domain Bacteria; phylum Bacteroidota; class Bacteroidia; order Cytophagales; family Spirosomataceae; genus Aquirufa. Next base: position 2,211 of record CAIVPF010000013.1, read on the forward strand.
GGTTATTTATGGCCTGAAAAAGATGGAGGAGCTGTTGTTTTGACTGAGGAATCCGTTGTGTTTGAGGCGGTAATCCAACCTATATTTAAGCAAAAGTGTGAATCCTGCCATAATGATCAAAAGACGAAAGGTGCATTGAACATGAGTTCAGTGGCTAAATTATTAAAGGGTGGAAAAAATGGAGCTATTTGGAAGGCTGGGGATCCATTAAATAGTCATTTTATTCAAAGGGCTAAATTGCCCATCGATGACAAAAAGCATATGCCGCCGAAAGGCAAGGCGCAGTTGAGCCCCGATGAAGTATTATTATTAACTGCTTGGGTTCAAGAGGGCGCTTCGGTGTCTAAAAAGCTGGGGGCTTTTGGGGCAAATTCCAAGCTTGTTTCCTTAGCCAAAAAATTACAAAATACGGCTCAGGCGCTATTGATTCCGGTTAAAGAGTATGATTTCTCAGCGGCCTCTGAGTCTAATTTAGCGGCGGCAAATACTCCTTTTTGCTCCGTTTATCCTTTGTCTAGTGACGCTCCGGCCTTGCAGGCAGACTTTTATGTGAGTAAAAAATATGAACGCAAAACCTTGGAAAATTTATCGAAGGTTTCGGATCAATTAGTGGGCTTGAATCTCTCAAAAATGCCATTGAAAGATGAAGAAATTAGTTTAATTACGAAGTTCCCTAATTTAGAAAAATTGATTTTGAACTTTACTGAAATCACAGGAAAGACCCTGGGAGAATTATCGGCTTGTAAGCATTTGACCTCATTGGCTGTGTCAGGTACAAAAGTAAATAAGGAGGTTTTGGTGAATCTTTTAGGGAAAATCCCAACGTTGAAAGAGGTATTTATTTGGAATACGGGGGTCGGTTTAGACCAAGTCGCCGGCATTCAAGCGCAGTTTCCAAAGGTTAAAATCCAAGCAGGATATGTGCCTAAGGATGAGCAATTACAGATTAATCCGCCGATTTTAGTGACTGAGAATTTCATATTAAGGCCCAATGAGGATTTTGTTTTTAAACATACCTTAAAGGATGTGACTTTTCACTATACCTTAAATGATTCTACGCCAGATAGTTTAGGAGCATTAGTTTCAAGGGGTCCGCTGAAAATAGAAAAATATTCAAAGGTCAAGGTGATGGCAACGAAACCGGGTTGGTTGGCCAGCCGTGTCTTGGAATATAAAGTTTATAAATCATCCTTTATTCCGGATTCGATTTATTTACTCACTAAGCCAGATCTTAAATATCCAGCGAAGGGTGGATATAGTTTAAAGGATTTTGTTCAAGGAGCAAGGGAGACCGGTCGGCGCAGCGAACTGCCTGATTATACTTGGTTAGGATATTTCAACAACGATTTAGAAGCCTTGTTTGAATTTAAAAAACCTATTTCGCCTAAGGGAATTACTTTTTCATATTTGAGAAAAACGGATTCGGATGTTTTTCCACCGGTAAGTATTGAGGTATTAGCAGGAAATAGCCCGAATGCTTTAACCCGTGTGGCGTTAGTGAAGCCCGAGAAACCAGAAAAGCGAAATGGCCATACACAAATGGGGCAGGATATACCTCTTAAACCAGGAAATTATACGTATTATAAGATAAAAGCATTATCACTTAGACATTTGCCTAAATACCTACTTAAGGATGATAAGAAGGAGGAGGTCGTGAATAAGGGTAAGCCAGCTTGGCTCCGTGTGGATGAAATATTATTTTATTAAATTTAAATACATCATAAAAAACTAAGAATGAAAAGAACGCTATACGTCCTTTGCCTGCTATTGGCAAGCGTCCCTACTTGGGCTCAAAAAAAGAAAGCCATCGATCCGGTGGAACAAATGAAAAGCAAAGTTTTGCAGCTCGTCCAAGGCAAGGAAAAGAATGTCCAAGAAATGGTGGACATGGTTTTTAGTTTTGGGGAACTCGGTTTTCAGGAAGTTGAGACGTCGAAATATTTGACTGGAATTTTAGAAAAAAACGGATTTAAAGTGGATAAAGGAACCTCTGGAATTCCGACGGCCTGGATGGCTTCATGGGGTTCAGGTTCGCCGGTCATCGCCTTAGGATCCGACATCGACTGTATTCCCAAAGCCTCGCAAAAACCTGGGGTGGCCTATCGGGCACCGATGGTCGATGGAGCACCTGGACATGGAGAAGGACATAATTCGGGCCAAGCGGTCATCATTTACGCAGCCATCGCCGTGAAACAAATCATGGAAGAAAATCATTTGCCGGGAACCCTGGTCATTTGGCCAGGCGTGGCGGAGGAATTAGTGGCGAGCAAGGCATGGTATATTCGGGATGGTTTTTTCAAGCAAGTGGACGCTTGTATTTTTACCCATGTCAGCAGCGATTTCACATCGGAATATGGGGATAATGGCGGCAATGGTTTGGTCAGCGTGCAATTCGATTTCGAAGGCGATGCGGCCCATGCAGCCGGTGCGCCTTGGCGAGGGAAAAGTGCCTTGGATGCGGTGGAATTGATGGATATTGGTTGGAATTTCAAACGCGAACACCTAAAACCCACCCAGCGCTCACATTATGTGATTCCGGATGGGGGGGACCAACCGAACGTCGTGCCTTCCAAAGCCTCCGTTTGGTATTATTTCCGTGAAAGAACCTATGAGGATATCCTTAAGAATTTCAAAGCAGGAATCAAAATCGCCGAAGGTGCCGCCATGATGACGGACACCAAAATGACTTACCAAATGCTAGGAACCGCTTGGCCCGGACATTTTAACAAACCGATGGCGGAAGCGATGTTCAAAAATATTCAGCGTGTGGGAATGCCTACTTGGTCCGAAGACGATGAAAATTTAGCCTTAGCTGTTCAAAAACTCTTGGAAGCACCCGCCAAAGATAACCAAGGAAAACCCATACACGGCATGAAAAAATCCTTAGATACCTTGAAGGGTTCCGTTCAGTTTTCATGGGGAGGTGGCTCGGATGATATTGCCGATATCTCATGGAATGTCCCTACGATCGTATTGCGCTATCCCGCTAATATCCATGGAACCAAAGGTCACCATTGGGGTGATGCCATCGCGATGGCGACGCCGATTGCGCATAAAGGAACCTTGGCCGGAGCGAAAGCAACGGCTTTGACTCTCGTGGATATGTTCACCAATCCAAGTATCATTTCAAAAGCGAAAGAGTATTTTACAAACGTCCAAACCAAGGAGCAAAAATACATTCCTTTCATCACCGAAAAAGATCCTGCACCCATTCATTTGAACAAAGAAATCATGGATCAGTACCGTGACCGGATGCGACCTTTTTATTACGATCCGAGTAAATATTCCACCTATTTAGAACAATTAGGGATTAAATATCCAACCTTATCCAAATAGCCTACATGAAAAAATATACGTTTTTATTCGTTCTTCTTTCGTTTTTTGCGACTGCCCAATCGATTCCGAGTCCTATATCTCATTTCGGTTTTGCGATCGGTGATAATTACCATTTAGCCACCTTTACCCAAACGGAGGCCTATTTGAAAAAAGTAGCCGCTGTTTCTCCCCGCATGAAATTGCAATCCATCGGGAAAACAGAAGAGGGCCGTAACCAATATATGGTTATTGTTTCAGATCCGGCTAACTTGAAAAATTTGGCCAAATACAAATCCATTTCCCAAAAAATGGCCCGTGCTGAAGGTATTTCAGAAAGCGAGGCGAGTCAATTAGCCAAGGAAGGTAAGGCAGTCGTGTGGATCGATGGCGGCCTACATGCCACCGAAACCGTGGGGATTCATCAGTGGATTGAAACGATGTATCAGTTTTTGACTCGTAGCGATGAAGAAACCCAACGCATCCTTAAAAACACCATCATCCTGTTTGTCCATGCAAATCCGGATGGGCAGGAATTGGTTTCCTCTTGGTACATGCGAAATGCGGATACCCTAAAACGCTCCTACGCGAATTTGCCTCGTTTGTACCAAAAGTACATCGGGCATGATAATAACCGAGATTTTTACATGATGAACATGAGCGAGTCCAAGAACATGAGTCGCCAGCAATACATCGAGTGGATGCCTCAATTCCTCTATAATCACCATCAAACCGGCCCGCAAGGTACCGTGGTGGCCGGACCGCCTTATCGCGATCCCTTTAATTATGTCTATGATCCTTTGTTAATTACCGGAATCGATGCCTTAGGGGCGGCGATGAGTAGTCGGCTAAACGCCGAAGGCAAACCTGGCTATACGATGAAAGGCGGCTCCGTTTATTCTACTTGGTGGAATGGGGGCTTGCGGACCACGGCCTATTACCACAATATCGTGGGGGTTTTAACCGAAATCATCGGAAGCCCTACGCCGATGAAAATCCCATTGGTGCCACAACGCCTGATTCCGAATAGCGGTTTACCCTTCCCGATTACCCCTCAAAAATGGCTATTCCGTAATTCCATCGACTATTCGATTTCGATGAATTATGCCGTATTAAACCATGCGGCGCGCTACAAGGACGAGTTGCTCATGAACATTTACAAGATGGGCCGTAAATCGATCGAAAATGGTTCCAAAGATTACTGGACCCTTTCGCCTAAAAAGGTAGAATCGATCCAAGAATTATATCGCACTGATATCAAGAACCCAGAGGCGCGGATTGATACCTTGCCTTTGGCTTATTTTGCTAAGATTTATCAAAACCCGACTTTGCGAGATCCAAGGGCGTATGTCATTCCGGCCGATCAAACGACTTCAGCCGTGGCATTTATCAATATTTTGATTCAAAGTGGGATTCGGATTGAGAAGGCAAAAACCGCTTTTGAGATCGCTGGGAAAAAATATCCCGCGGGTTCTTATGTGGTGAAAACGAATCAAGCGTTCCGTCCGCATGTATTGGACATGTTTGAACCACAGGATCATCCCAATGATTTTCTGTATCCGGGTGGACCTCCCGTGCGTCCATACGATGCGGCGGGTTGGACGCCGGCCTACACGATGGGGGTGAAATTTGATCGGATTTTGGAGGCGGTTGACGGGCCTTTTGAGACCTTGCCGTATGGGGTTTTAGAAAAAGCGACAGGGGGATTTCCAGCGGGTACTTTTGCCTATTATGGCTTTCCAACGCAGGATAATGCTTCCTTTACCCTCGTAAATGAGGCCTTGCAGGCGGGATTGGAGATGACGAAAAACAAGGATCATTTTGTGATTAAATCTTCGGATGTGGCGAAGAAATTATTGGCGGATGCTGCTTTGAAATATGGCATTCAGGTACAGGGTTTATCGGCGAGTTCGGCTACATTGCCGGTGAAGACCCGTCGGATTGCTTTGTGGGATACGTATGGCGGGTCTATGTCGGCCGGCTGGGTGCGCTGGATTTTGGAACAGCATCATTTTAAATTCAGTTTGTTATATGCCAAAGAAATCGATTTAGGGAATTTGAAATCCAAATACGATGTCATCGTGTTCATGGGTGGAGCCATCCCAGGTTTAAAAGGACAGGCGGTCAATCGGGACGAGTATGAAAAAGAACCGAATGAAGCTGAAATTCCGGCTGAATACCATGCCCAATTAGGTAAGATTAGCGAGAAATCCATTCCTTCCTTAAAGGCATTTTTAGAAGCAGGAGGAGATATTGTGACGATCGGTTCGAGTGCAAATTTGGCCTATCATTTGGGATTACCAGTTCGGAATGCCTTAGTAGAAATGGTGGCAGGCAAAGAGCGTAATTTGCCGGGTGAGAAATTTTACATTCCGGGAAGTGTAATGCAGGTGGCGGTAGATCTGGAAACGCGTGCGAACTGGGGGATGTCGACGAAGACGGATGTTTATTTTAGCATGAGTCCGGTGTTCAAATTGCAGCCGGATGCGATAGCCCAACAGGTCTTGAAACCTTTGGCATGGTATGCGACGGATAAAACCTTACGAAGTGGTTGGGCCTATGGCCAAGCCTATTTACAAGATGGTGTGGCGGCATTTGAGGCAAAAGTGGGGGCTGGTAAATTATTTGTTTATGGGCCAGAAATTACTTTTCGGGGACAGACGCATGGTACGTTTAAGTTGTTGTTTAATCAGTTATATCAATAATTGTTCGCTATTAAAAATCAATGGACTCCTAGATGAATGACAAGCATCTAGGAGTCGCAAGGAATTTTGAAGGCCTTTTTGCGGAAAGGCCAGGGAAATTTTAATGGTTCGGAAATCATCAATAGGCTGAAAATTTAATCTTGGATTATGAATCAAAGCATTTAATTTTACGCGCATCAACACTGCTTTTCAAAATCCGCCCATGAAAAAAATACTTGCTTACGTGTTTGCTGGCCTTTTGGCGCTACTATGTTTGATCGGAATCGTCTTTTTCGAAAAGGATGTTCCTTTGGCTGATTTGAAACCGCTTTACACGAATGCGCAATCCCATTTTATACCCATCATGGGCATGAACGTCCATGTGCGCGATGAGGGTTCGGCCACGGATTCGATTCCTTTGATTTTATTGCATGGGATGTCCTCTTCGCTGAATACCTGGGACAGTGTGGCTTATTATTTAAAAGACCAAAGACGTGTCATCAGCGTGGATTTGCCGGGTTTTGGTATGACGGGTCCGAATCCAGAAAATGTGTATAATTTCAAAGTTTATAATCAGTTTTTAGATTCCTTGACGGCCAAAATGGGCATCGGCCGATTCGTTCTCGCCGGCAATTCCATGGGGGGTGCGATTTCGTGGAATTATGCGGTGACGCATCCGAATCGCTTGAAGCAATTAGTGCTCATCGATGCGGCAGGATATCCGAAGACGAAGGAAAAGGGTAGTTTGGGATTTTTAATTGCTTCCACGCCGGTATTAAATAATTTATTGCTCTATTTTACGCCCAAAACGCTGGTTCGCAAGAGTTTGGAATCGATCTATTTTGATCAATCCCGAGTGACAGATGCGCAAGTGACTCGCTATCACGACATTGTGGTTCGCGAGGGAAATCGGGCGGCGGCTTTGGAAATATTCAAACATGGATTTGGAAAACCAGGCGTTCAAATTAGTTCGGTTAAAGTTCCTACCTTGATTCTGTGGGGCGATCATGATTTCGTGATCGATGTGTCGAACGCCGATCGCTTTGAAAAAGATATCGCAGGAAGTAAAAAAGTTATTTTTCCTAATGTGGGCCATGTGCCGATGGAAGAAATACCTCAGCGCGTAGCTCAAGAAATTAAAACCTTTATCCAGCCTTAATATGTATCGCTATCTCCTAGTTCTCCTTTTCTTAAGCCTTCAGATTTCGGCACAAAACAAGAAATTTAGCTTTATTGCCTTTGGTGATATGCCTTATCATGTGCCTGAGGATTATCCGAAATTCGAACGGGTGATTCAGCGGATTAATCAAGAAAAACCAGCATTTACGGTCCATGTGGGTGATTTTAAATCGGGTTCATCGCTATGCACAAATGAATATTTTGAGCGGATGCGGACCTATTTCACGACCTTCGAACAGGCTATGGTCTACACGCCAGGGGATAATGAATGGACGGATTGTGATCGGAAATTGGCCGGAGAGTATGTGCCGGAGGAGCGATTGGCCGTCTTGCGTAACATGTTTTTTGCGAAGCCAGTGAGTTTCGGGAAAAAGCAAATGAAGCTATTTTCTCAGGCGCAGATGCCTGGTTTTGAGACCTATGTGGAAAACAATGCATGGACCCATGAAGGGATTCAGTTTGCGACTATTCATTTAGTGGGTTCGAATAATCATTTTAAAACAGATTCGGTAGCTAATTTGGAATTTGTTGGGCGCGAGAAGGCCAATTTAGCTTGGTTGGATTATTTATTTGCCAAAGCCGAAAATCAAAAGGCGATCGTCCTGGTAACCCAAGCCGATATGTTTTTCACTGGTGTGAAACCTACGAAAGGTTTTGAACAGGTTCTTGATAAATTAAGGAACTTGAGTCAGGCGTATAAAAAACCAGTGTTATTGGTGAATGGCGATTCGCATCGATTTATCACGGATAAACCGCTTTTGATCAATAATCAAAAAGTGACTTTGATGAATTTTACGCGGGTACAGGTCTTCGGTGACGGGGAAATGGCCGCTGTGCGAATCACCTATGATCCGAAGGCCTCGCAGTTGTTCGTGGTGGAGCAATTGATGATCGATTAATTTTTTCTTATTGGCTTTTTGGAAGTCTCAGTGTGCATTAATACACCTTCTCTAACCACCCTGCCGTTTTCAGAAATACATCCGGCAGGCTTTTTTTCATTTCATGGGTTTCGTTTGGGTACAAAACGATTTCGGTTTTGATGCCGTTTTCGAGTAGTTTTTGATGTAAATTTTTTGCCTGATGCACGTCGACTAGCTCATCGTTTTCGCCATGAAAAATGATGGTGGGAATCTTATTTTTCCTCGTAATGTACTGGATGGGGCTGGCTTCTTTGGCGATGGCTGCATCGGTATTTGGATTTCCGAGGAAGTAAGAGATGGTGGCGTCGGCGATGCCTTGTCGGCCTCGTACCACGGGATCCGCTAAATCCGTAGGCCCTACGATGTCCACGATGGTTTTGATCCAATGCTTCGGGTCCTGGCTAAAGCCTTGCATTAAGGCTAAATGAGCGCCGGCGGAGGCACCGATGAGCGCAAAGGAATTTTTCTTATAACCTAAACTATCTGCTTTTTCTGATAAATATTGGAGGGCTTTACTCACATCTTCTTGCTGAGTCGGGTATTTATTTCCATCTTTTTTGACATAGCGGTAATTGATGGAGGCCATGGCATAGGATTTTTGGCCGACCAACAAATCGATCAGCGGCTGTGGCAATTGGCTTTTGCTTCCTTTCGTCCAAAACCCACCATGAATAAATACGACCATTTTAGTTTTTTTGGAATGGTTTTTGGGGAGGTAAATGTCGACTAGATTCCGTTGGTCCGGCGCATTTCCATACGTGATATTCGGAAGGCTTAGATAGGATTTTTCGGCTTGCTGGGTTTGAGAGTAAGCGGGTGAATAGCTGAATAATAAAAGGCCAAGGAGAAAGGAAATATGAAATTTCATCGAGGAATATGTTTTGTTGGTCGGTAAAAATACTGAATATTTAAAATTTAGAGTACCTTCAGTCGAATAATTCGCCATCGCCTTTTATGAAAATATATGTACTAACACTTGTCCTGTTGTTCTTGGGTGCTCCCATGGTTCTCTGGGCTCAAAACTCATCCGTAACTGTTTCTGGATATGTAGCAGATCAAACAAGCCATTCCGCGATGGGCTATGTGAATGTCATTATCAAAAAAGCCACGGATAGTTCCTTCGTAACGGGAAGCATCAGTGGTGAGGATGGTCGGTTTAAACTCGTCCTGAAACCAGGTCGATATGTAGTACAGGTCAGTTTTACTGGATATGTAACCCGGAAAATGCCTCTGTTCGTGGGTAGCCTTTCGGAGTTTTTGGATTTATCTACGATTGAAATTCAATCATCAATCAAAGAATTAGCTGAAATAACCGTTTCTGCCCAAAGGGATGAATTAGATACCAAAATGGATAAAAAATCTTTCTCCGTGGAAAATAACATTTCTCAAGCGGGTGGTTCCATTCTCCAAGTCATGCAAAATTTACCCGGTGTGACGGTCCAGGAAGGCAAAATAAATCTGCGAGGAAGTAGTCAAGTGTCGGTTTTGATCGATGGAAAGCAAACAGCCCTGACGGGTTTTGGCACCCAAACGAGTTTGGATAATATTCCTGCCTCGGCGATCGAGAAAATTGAAATTATCAATAACCCCAGTGCCAAATACGATGCCAACGGGCAGGCCGGTATCATTAACATCATCTTCAAAAAAAGCAAACAAGAAGGCTTCAATGGCAAAGCAAGCCTGAGTTCGGGACTAGGAGCCATTTGGATTAAAAAGTCAAATTTGCCCACGATTCGAGATCAATTTCAAGCGACGCCGAAGGTTAATCCTTCGCTTTCATTAAGTTATCGAGGAAAGAAATTCAGTACCTTTTTTCAAGGAGATTATAATTATACACCTACATTAAATAAAAATGAATTCGTCACCCGAACCTATGATACAGGGGAGGTGATCCGCCAACAAACCAAGCGGAACCGTCGCACCACCATCGGTACCCTCATGACCGGTTTTGATTACCGCCCTTCCGACCAAAATCTATTCACAACTTCCGTCCTTTTTAGCTCCGAAAAGATCTTGGACGATGGCGATGAGCCTTTTTTCAATCAAGATTTGAGTACCCGAAAAAGGCTTTGGCAGTTTTTAGAAGATGAATTAAAAACCACGGTTACCGCGTCGTCGGCATACCAACATAAATTCAAGGAAGCAGGCCATACCCTCCAATTGGGCCTAAATTATACCTGGCATCAGGAGGATGAAAAGTATTTTTTTACAAATATTTATCCGACCTATACGGGATTGGATGCGTTTAAATTAATGTCGGATGAACATGTCACCGACTTCACCATGGATTACGTGCGGCCCCTTCGCTACGGTCGGGTAGAAGCCGGGATTAAGTATCGGTATCGCTTTATCCCGACGAGCATGTTGTTCATCCCCGGCTTAAATTCGCCCTTGGATGTATCGGCTGGGGGATGGGCTGATTACAAAGAGACTATTCCGGCGATTTATAGTAATTACGTGTTTGAAAATGAGAATATTGAGCTGGAGGCTGGATTACGGATGGAATTTGTCAATGTGCATTATGACATCGATCCGAAGCACAATACCTATAAAAGTGATGGCTATTCTTATGCCCAACCTTTTCCAAACATGCGGCTCGGGTATAAAATAAATGATGCGAATAAATTGACGTTTTCGTTCAATCGGCGGGTGGATCGACCCGCAGAATTAGACATTCGTGTTTTTCCGAAATATGATGATGCGGAGATTGTTAAAGTAGGAAATCCAGCATTAAAACCTCAATTTACGAATTCCTTGGAGCTCGGCTATAAGCGAAATGTTACCAAGGGATATGTGTATTCGGCGCTATTTCATCGGATGTCTGACGCGACAATCACCCGGATAGCAAGTACCTTGCCAGGTTCGACATTAATTTATAACGTCATGCAAAATGCGGGACATAGTGCAAACTCTGGACTCGAATTGTTGTGGTCCCAGGAAATATCGAAGGCCTTTAGTTTTCAATTTAATTTGATTGCCTATCGAAATCAAATTGATGCTTTTTCAGTGTTTAATCTATACCCCCGGCCAAATTCATATTCGTCTGAAACCCAAGAAATTTATTCAGGAAGTGTTAAATGGAACGGGCTACTTCATTTACCTAATCAATGGAATGCACAGTTTTCGGCAGTCTATTTGGCACCAGATTTGATTCCACAAGGAAAAATAGGCCAACGCTTTTCGTTTGATATAGGCTTGAAAAAATCAGTGAACCAGGGCAAGGGAGAATATTTCATTAATGCGTCAGATTTATTGAATTCCATGGTGATTCGAAAAGATATTCAAGGAAAAGACTTTACCTTGCAAAGTGCCGATTATTATGAAACGCAAGTCATCCGAATCGGCTTTGCACAAAAATTCTAAACTTATGAAAATTCGTATTTTGTGGGCCCTTTTCCTGGGCCTTTCGGCTTTGACTTTACAGGCACAGCCTAATTTTACTTTTAAGATTCAGGTGGATCCGTCCCAACAAGCCGCCTGCCTTCCCACCGGTCGCCTTCTCATTCACCTTACTAAACAAAAGGAAAATGAACCACGCAATCGTTCCGAATGTGCGATTGGATTCACCACGCAAAACTGGAATCCAAGTAAAGAAATAGTTGTCAAAACCAAAGATAAGTCGGTGAATGTCTTTGGCTTTCAGAAATTAAAAATAAAGCCGGGTGAAAAAATATATTATCAAGTTGTTTATAAACAGAACGAAAACGACGGCCAAGAAAACGTGGCCGGCAACTTATATAGTGAGGTAGATTCCATCGTGTATGGCGAAAAAATACAAGGCGAATTACGTTTACAATACCTGATTCCGGAGTCGAAAATCGTCCAACATCGTTTCGTTAAATCCATCCAAATCGAAAGTAAATTATTAAGTAACTTTTTCGGGAAACCTAAAAAACTAAAAGCCTCCATTCTCTTGCCTTCCACGTATTATGACAATCCTGGAAAATCCTTTCCGATTTGTTATCGGGCGAGTGGCCTAAATGGCCGTTGGACCGCCGTGAATGGCCGAATTTCAAATAAAGAATTCATGGACATGTGGTTCGCGCCGAATGCCCCGCAGGTTATTTATGTGTATTTGGACTCCGAGGGGCCATTTGGGGATACATACCAAGTGGATTCCGAAAACAATGGCCCTTGTGGCGAGGCGCTGATCAAGGAATTAATTCCCGCCGTCGAAAAGGAAGTAGGCTATGATCCTGCGACGAAAAACCGTTATTTGGCAGGATGCTCGACGGGCGGTTGGATCGTCGTAGCCCTCCAAGTTTTTTACCCCGATTTCTTCGATGGGGCCTGGTCTTATAGTCCAGATCCCCTCGAGTTTGAGCATTATGGATTGATCAATATTTACGAGGATGAAACAATCTTTTACAATCGATTTGGCTATTTGCAACCCGGAAATCGGAATGTATATGGCGAACCGACCCGCTCGATGCTCGAATGGATTAGTAATGAAAATGTGAATAGTCGGACGAATACCTATGCCATTTCGGGCGGGCAATTCGGCGCCTATAATGCGGTATTTGGACCGCGCGGTGCGAATGGTTTACCTACGCTGATGTTTGATCCTTATACGGGAAAGGTAGATAAGGCCATTGCCAAAGAATGGGAGAAATACGATTTGAAGAAATATTTAGCCAAAAATTGGGCCAGCCTGGGACCGAAATTGCAAGGAAAATTGTGGATTTGGTCGGGCGATTGTGATGGTTTATTCTCGAATGTTTCCACGCGCTTTTTCAAAGAATTTATCGATAAAACCACGAATCCAAAATCGGATGCCCAGATTTCCTTCACGGCCATGGCGGGACATTGTCAGGAATATAGCGATGAGCAGGTAATCAAAATGATTGCTGCCAAGACAAAAAAATAGAGGCAACAAATTGCCTCTATTTTTCAAGCGCTCCTATATTAACAGGATGCGTCCATACCCGAATTACAATGCTGGTGTCAATATGATATTGCGATATTCCACCGGTCCGTGATCTCCTTGGATCATGATGGGTCCGGGTTCGCCTTCATGGCTATCCAAAGCCCCACCCGTAATGCCTGGGATGGATTGGGTATAAATGATTTGTTTGCCATTTCCGATCACGGTCACTAAACGACCCACGAGCGTGATGTCAAAACTCTGCCATTCGCCTGCGGCTTTGGCGATGTTTTCGAGGGGTAGAATGAAGCCATAAACAGCACCTAATTGGTCCTTCGCGACTTCCATACCTTGACTATCCGAAACTTGCACTTCGTAGCGGCCACGTAAATAGATCCCGCTATTACTTTCTTTGGGATAGCGGAATTCGATGTGAAGTTTGAAATCGTTGTAGGTGTCTTTGGTACGAAGATTGGCCCCTGATTTTGGACTTTTTAATACGCCGTCTTCCACGATCCATTGATTTTTTTTTCGAACTACTTCCCAGCCTGTTAAGTCTTTGCCGTTGAAAATCTGAATCGGCTGACCCCAAACCGGAGCTTTTTCGCGCCATAATGCAGGCGCACGGACACCGACCCAGCTATACTTTTCGCCTTTGGGCGTTGTTAAAGTGCCCGATAATTGATCATTCGCGTAGGTTCCTTCGACTGTTAAATCTTGTTCGGCATCTTCCCATTGGGGTGGAATTTGGAAAGAAATCTTGTTATCCTTGAAATTGATTTTGGATACCGGACGTGCGCTGCCGCCGTCGCCCACAAAATGACCCGTTAAGGTTCGGAGGCCCGAATGATTGATTTCAAGCCAAGATGGAATTAATTGGCCAGGAGCTTTCGTGATGGTGATATCCCAGCGTCCTTCGATGGGTTCTTTGGCAAAACCCATAAAACTCAGGGTCATAAAAAATAGAAATAGGATGTGTTTTTTCATTCGGATATGTAAAAGGTTTAAGCCTTTAAATTATAAAAAATTGGTCACTTTGTAAGATGATTTATAGGTTAAGCACCGAAAATAATCAGTTTTAAATTTGTTTCCTCTTTAAATCAGGCTTATTTTTATTTGTAAATTTTGAACCTATTCAACATGAAGAAAATTGGATTATTGACCCTTCTCGTAGGGATTGTTGTCACGAGCACAACCGCTTTTATCGCTTACAAAAAACCAAATCAACCTTTTGTTCCCGTTCTCGCAGATGACATCAAAGTCCCTGCTGGATTTAAAACAGAAATCATAGCGTCTAATTTAGGTGCGACGCGCCATTTGACGATTACGAAAAATGGAGACATTTATGCCAAATTATCGAAGTTGAAAGAAGGCAAAGGAATTTACTTATTGCGCGATACCAATAAGGATGGGCAGATCGATGAAACGACTTTGTTTGGAGATTATCCAGGAACTGGAATTTTAATCAATGGAGGCTTTCTGTATGCTTCGTCGAACAAGGGCGTCTATCGTTATAAATTAAATGCCAAAGAAGAAGTGATAGATAAAAACAGTCCAGAGAATATAGTGGACGGGTTGTTGGACCATGGCCGGGATAATGCGAAAAGCTTCTCCATCGACAATGCACGTGCGAATATTTACGTAACCATCGGTTCATATAACGACCCATGTCGGATCCCAGGAACGGGCACGGGCATGATGCCCTGTACGATTTTGGATTCGGCGGGAGGCATTTGGAAGTTTGATTTGAATAAATTAAACCAAAAATTCGGAGATGGAAAACGCTATGCGACTGGGATTAAAAATGCAGTAGGTCAAACATGGAATACCAAAACGAATTCGCTTTTTGTAACGGCGCATGGTCGGGGTGCATTTCATGATTTTTATCCGCAATATTACACGCCAAAACAAAGTTCTGAAATTCCTGCCGAGACAATTTATGAGTTGAAGGAAGGAGACGATGGGGGCTGGCCTTATATCTATTATGATCAATTTCAAAAGAAGAAAATCGTAGCTCCTGAATATGGAGGGGATGGGAAAAAGACAGGTGGCGAAAAGGCACTTGATCCTACGGTTGCTTTCCCTGCCCACATGGGCCCGAATGATATCTTGTTTTACACGGGTAAAATGTTTCCTGCGAAATACCGTAATGGCGCATTTGTTGCCTTTCATGGCCAATCGGCCGAATTGAAAAAAGGGTACTTGGTGGCTTTTGTGCCTTTTGTGAACAACAAGCCGTCTGGCAATTGGGAGATTTTTGCCGATAATTTCGCCGGCCAGGATTTAGTTAAGCCGACCGGCCCGATTCAACATCGTCCTTGCGGTTTAGCCCAAGGACCTGATGGTGCGCTATATGTATGCGATGATTTAAACGGTTCTATTTTTAAAATTTCTTACAAGAAATAATCCATTGTATTTAAGGTCGCCATCTTTCTAAGGAGGGTGGCGGCTTTTTTATTTGTGTTCGCCTAAGATCCAAAGGGGTTTTTGTGGCTGCTCTAGTTTGGATGGATTTTTAGAAGCAAAGGCTTGGATGTGTTCGATGCCGATGTCGATTTCGTCGGTGAATAAAATGTTCTGGAAATCCGTAAATCCAACAGTTTCTTCCGCAATTAATTTTTCAAAATAGGCCCTCAAATGTTCATGATATTTGACCCCCATCACGACTACGGGGAAATTGCTGATTTTTCTGGTTTGAATGAGGGTGATGACCTCGAAAAATTCGTCGAGTGTACCTAAGCCTCCTGGCATAACGACGAATCCGGTCGAATATTTGCGCAGTAGTTCTTTGCGAACGAAAAAATATTTGATGTTTACAAAACGATCCAAAAAGGGATTTGCTTTTTGTTCAAAAGGCAATTCGATATTGCAACCCAAGGAAATCCCACCCGCTTTTTTCGCTCCCTTATTCGCCGCCTCCATGATGCCTGGACCGCCACCTGTCATGATGGCAAATCCTGCTTGCGACAATTTGAAGGCCATTTCTTCGGTCATTTGGTAGTAAGGATGATCTTCTTTGAATCGTGCAGAACCGAAAATCGTGATGCAGGGGCCGATAAAGTGTAGATTCCGGAAGCCTTTGATGAACTGAAAAAATACGCGAATGGTGAAGAATAATTCCTTCCATCGCGACTGGTGACCTTTTAAGAAACTTGATTCACTCGTTATCATCCGACGAAATGTTTAGCTATCACGAAGGGTGCATCCGTTTTGTTAATGACCTCTTGCAAGCTCACACCTGGCATTAGTTCGACTAAGCAAAATCCTCCGCCCGGCAAGATATCAAAAACGGCCAACTCTGTCACTATTTTCTTTACGCAACCTATACCTGTTAAGGGAAGTGTACAATTATATACGAGTTTAGAACGTCCATCCTTGCTGCAATGTTGCATCGCCACAATAATATTTTTCGCTGATGCCACCAAATCCATCGCGCCCCCCATGCCTTTGACCAAACGATGAGGAATTTTCCAATTCGCGATATCGCCCTGCGCCGAGACTTGCATCGCTCCTAATACTGTCACATCTACATGTTCCCCCCGAATCATCGCAAAACTGGTCGCAGAATCAAATAAGGATGCCCCGGGAATCATCGTGATGGCATGTTTCCCGGCATTCACTAAGTCTGGATCTTCGTGTTCTTCATCCGGATAGGGTCCGATTCCCAAAAGACCATTTTCCGATTGTAAAATGACATGTTTATCGGCCGGAATAAAATTCGCGACCAATGTCGGAATGCCAATGCCGAGGTTCACATAATCCCCTTCCTTGATTTCCTTGGCGATGCGTTCGGCAATGCAGTTTTTAATTGGATCCTCTTTGGATTTTATAGCCTTGTTGGAATTTTGAATCGTAACCTTTTGTTGCTCTTCGGATGTCGTATGTTTCCGATTCGATGGAATGGGTTTTTGAATCTCAAAAATCCGTTGGACATAAATTCCCGGCGTATGGATTTCATTCGGGTTCAAAGCCCCCAAAGGCACCAATTCTTCCACTTCTGCGATGGTAATTTTCCCGGCTGTGGCCATCAAAGGGTTGAAATTTCGCGCGGTACCCCGATAGATCAAATTTCCATCTGGATCGCCTTTCCAGGCTTTTATAATCGAAAAATCTGCCTGCAGAGCCCGTTCCATCAGGTAGGTTTTTCCTCCGAATTTTCGAGTTTCTTTGCCTTTTGCTATTTCAGTCCCTACCCCGGCAGGTGTATAAAAAGCGGGGATGCCTGCGCCGCCGCAACGAATCCTCTCCGCCAGCGTTCCTTGGGGAATGAGCTCAAATTCAATCTCATTTTGTAGTATTTCCCGTTCAAATTCCTCATTCTCCCCCACATAAGAAACCATCATTTTTTTGACTTGCTTGTTCTCCAATAAAAGCCCGATGCCCACGTGGTCATCGCCGCCATTATTCGAAATGCAGGTCAGATTTTTAATATTTTTTTCGACTATTGCCTGAACCGATTCCTCCGGTATGCCACAAATGCCGAATCCCCCCAGCATAATCCTAGCGCCATCGGGGATATCAGCCAGCGCCATGAAGGCATTTGGGTAAATTTTAGGCATGTCCATATTTTTGAATAATGGCCATTTGACCCGCATGATAAGCCGTATGGGAAAGGATTCGGGCAAAGGCCTCAGAAAGGGTTTTTGTTCCGAATTCCTGGGTGCTGATTTGTTTATCCCAATCCTCTTCCGTCTGTTGGCTGATGATTTTTCGCAATGCCTCATCGGCATCTTGCAAATAAATAAGAAGTGCAGGGAGGTCGGTCCATTCGCCGCTATCTTTTTTGTCGATGACAGTTTTGGCAATGACCTTGATTTCAGTCGAACCAAACACATTTTTCCCAAAAAGCAATTCGACATCCGCAATGTGTCGCATTAAAAATCCAATGGAATTCGGGGCATCGCCTAATTTTTTTGAAAGGTCTTCGCTCACGAGGATGTCCATTTGCTTTTGCAAACGGGTACGGGCTTCTACCCAAATTTCGAGGTAAGTATTCGTCTTATGTTTCATGAAAGAACGAAATTGGAAATTATTCCTGAGGGAATTTATGATATATGTCATCATTCCGGAATATTTCGCCTGCCGCATTCACTTCCAGTTTAGGATACCAAATGAGCAACAGCGTATTTCCAGTTAATGGAACCGTGACGGATTGAGGATTGATGCGGGTAGGAGAGAAGTTGACCGTATCGATGGCAATCTTATTTTTCCCCAGCAACCACCGACCTAATTCCATCGGTTTTTCCAAACGAACGCAGCCATGACTAAAATACCTTTGCTTCGCTTGAAACAGTTTTTTTTCGGGGCTATCGTGTAAAAAAATCGTGAATGGACTCTGGAATTGTAATTTCATGAGGCCCAATGAATTATCACAACCCGTACTTTGGCGCAACGTATAAGGAAAATTTTTGGGCCCTAAGGATTTCCAATCGACGCTCGCGGGGTCAATCACCTCATTTTTCGCATTCAATACTTGAAACTGGTTGTCTTCAAAATAATGCGTGTTTTTAAGAATTTTAGGCAATAATTCCCTCGCTGCGATGCGCTTAGGAACATACCAAAAGGGGTTGATAACCAGGGTGTTAAATCGGCTCAATAAAGTCCGAGTCGGGTTCTCCGTTTTCCCAAGGACCACCTTCATGGCCATGATGAGCCTGGCTTTTTGAAATACCTCCAATTCTGCCCGGGGAATATTGACTAGGACAAGATCTTGGTTTGTTTTGAGGGAATAGAGCCAACGATACTCCTGTATCGCATCGATTATGTCCGATTTTTTCCAAGGTCCATCCACGGACCCTTGGGCCAATGCCTCCAGTAAGGTGCTGATTTCTACCGTGCGATTCCTTACATTCATAGCAAAGGACCCCAAGTTATTTCCTAACCAAGCGGCCTCCAAGCTCGCCTCGAGTTTTTGTTTTTGTAATGGATTTTTGACCCCGACAAAATCCAGATTGGGGGCTTTGTTGCCATAGCTAAGGTCTTCAAAAAAATGCAAGGCTAAACCCTTTATTTGGTGATCGATTTGAAGGGTATCGGCTTTCATTAAAGGGATCCAAGCACGCGAAAAGAGGGAATCTAAGTTGCCATGGGGATAATCACTCGAATTTAAGGCCAACGTAGGCGCCGCATGAATTAGGCTGTCCAAGGTGCGAATGGAGCTTAGATGCTCCAACCAAGCCTTATTTTTTTGCGCGTGCAATGGCACTAATCCGGATAAGAAAATAAAAATGAGAAGGGCGTAAGCCCGACTCATGGTTTGAAAAATTCCAAAATCGCCTGGCTGATGAGCGCATGTCCTTTTTCGTTCGGATGGTTCACTTGGGACATCAAATCCGGCAGCGGAACTCCTTGATTCACCTGATTTCTGAAAAGTCCATAGGAATCAACGAAACCAATGTGATAATTTTCTGCCATTTTCTTTATTTGTTCGCCATGCTGGTCGAGGACGCTGACGGTATCGGCGATGGGTACGCGTTGGTCAGGGGAGGCCGTTAACAAAATGACCTTAATGCCTTTGGCCAAAGCCTTTTGAATCATCTCTTCCCAAGCGGCTTTGGCCTTTTCCAAGCCAGGTCCTCGGTCGTTCAGCGCGTAATCGATAAACAGGACATCTGGCCGATGTACCAAAACCTCCTCATCAAAGCGCTTCGCACCTCTGATGGAATTTTCACCTCCAATCGCCGTATTGATTAGATTGATGACAGCCAAAGGATATATTTTCTTGAGTTCTTGTAGGACTTGAAATGGATAGGCGCCGAGGGTATTGACGGTCGGGGTCTTAAAATAGCCTGCCGGAACCGAATGCCCATGAAATACGAGGTTGATCGTCCGGTTTTTAGGCCACTCGGTTTTCATGATGGCCTGAATGTCAAGCAGGTAGCTTTTGTTATCAGCCACTTGCGCAAAAATAACATGGGGCAGGATTAGGCAAAGGAATGCGGTTATTAGCTTTTTCATAGGTCAACAAATTTTCCTCTCAAGATACAACATGGCAAATAAAACAAGCCTTATTATGAGATAAATTCTTTTTTATTTATCATTGTATCATAGTTGCACAATAATAAACCTATTTATTCATAATGAAAAAAACGAGTCTATTCACTGGACTTCTTTGCCTACTTTTGCATGGCATGATGGCTCAAACTGATTTTACATTACCTGTTCAAGCGAAGATTGAGACAGGTACGATTGAAGGTAAATTTCATACCTTAACTGGAATTCATACCTATTTTGGTGTTCCTTTTGCCAAAGCGCCGGTGGGTCCGCTTCGTTGGAAAGCGCCTCAGCCAGCGGAGAATTGGAAAGGCGTCAAGGAAACGAAAGCTTTTGGTCCTCGGCCCGTGCAAGCCATGGTCTTCGGGGACATGAATTCGCGTTCCGCGGGTTTAAGCGAGGATTGTTTATATTTAAATGTATGGTCACCGGCCAAACGGACGGATAAGAATCTACCGGTTTTGGTGTATTTTTTCGGGGGAGGTTTTTCTGCCGGGGATGCATCAGAGCCACGCTATGATGGGGAGGCGATGTCGAAAAAGGGTATTGTCGTGGTGACGGTGAATTATCGTTTGGGCATTTTTGGATTTTATGCGCATCCCGAATTAAGTGCTGAGACGTCCTATAAAGGTTCTGGAAATTATGGTTTTATGGATCAGGCATTTGCGTTACAATGGGTACAAAGAAATATTCAGGCCTTTGGTGGCGATCCTAAAAAAGTGACGATTGCGGGTGAGTCAGCCGGTTCGGTTTCAGTGAGCGCGCAGATGGCCTCCCCATTGGCACGGAATACGATTGCGGGGGCGATTGGAGAAAGTGGAGGGGCGATTAACCCCACTTTATTTCCTGTTCCTTTGGCAAAAGCCGAAAAAGAGGGTAAGGATTTTGCAGATAAAGTGGGTTTAAAATCCATCGCGGAGATGCGGGCTTTATCGACCAAGGACCTTTTTGAAATCTTTAAGGAATCACGTCGATTCGGGTTTTCCACGGTGATCGATGGGTATGTGTATCCGAAGACCTTGTCGGAGATTTTTAATGCGGGCGAGCAAGCCCAGGTTCCCCTCTTACTCGGTTGGAATTCTGCCGAAGTCTCAGGTGCCGGATTCATGCAAGGAAAGCCTTATACGGTGGAGAATTATGCCGCCAAAGTGAAAGAAACCTTTCCCGCCGATCATGAAACGGTGATGAAATTATATCCGGGCACGAATGAGCAGGAAGTGGAATATTCAGCCACGGCCTTAGCGGCAGATCGATTCATCTCCTATAGTACTTGGAAATGGTTTGACCTACATCGAAAAAACAGCAAGCAGCCTGTCTATCGCTATTTGTATAGTAATTTAAGACCTCCTTTGGTGGATAAAAATACGGTGGCAGCCTTAGCCGGTGGAACGGTGAAAGCGGATGCGAATGCTCCGAAACCTCGTCCGGCCATAGGTGCGCCGCATGCCTGTGAAATTGAATATTGCATGGGTAATTTGCATTTAATCAAAGAATTTGCGTTCACGCCGGAGGATTATAAGGTGTCGGACACGATGTTTAACTTCTTTGCAAATTTTATCAAAACGGGAAATCCGAATGATGGAAAATTACCGAATTGGCCGATGGCCGCCGCGCAAGACAAAAATCCACCCGTGATGGTCTTGGATGTGGAATCAAAGGCGGTGAATGCCAAAGACGATGCGCGTTATGAATTTTTAGATCGATTTTACAAAAACTAAACTATGAAAAAAAACCTATTAACAATGGCTTTAATGAGCCTTTCCTTTTGGTCGCAAGCACAAATTTCGACCGGAGTG
>CAIVPF010000014.1 GCA_903907745.1 uncultured Cytophagaceae bacterium
AATCCGCCTTGTGCATTTACGCCCTTTGCGACTTGTCCTTTGCCCACGCCGGAAAATAAATTACCGGTGGCGATGTATGCGGGGGAAAAAAGCACGGGTTTGCTGGGGCATAAATAAGCGGGAGAATTTAATTTGCTAATTTTGTAGAATATGACTGCCCCAAAGATCGATATAGCCATGAACGTATATGGGAAGCCTTATCAAACGGCTTTGACACTTCGTTCGTTGTTGAAATTTTCGGGTCATCACATCGGTAAAATTTTTATCACCTTAGAAAAAAATCAACCGGAAGGGTTTTCTGCAGATTTGTTAAAGTCTTTATTGGCCGATTTGCCTATCGAATATTACAGGCCTCGGGTGTATTTGGGATGGACGGAGAAAATTCGTCGGGCCTGGATTGTTCAAACCTTATTGCATTTTCCCTTTTATCGCCATTCCATTCGCTATCAATATGCGTGGGAAAAAACGAAGGCCAAATACCTCTTTTTAACACATAATGACATGGTCTATCATGCAGATGTATTGGCTGCCTATTTATCCAATTTACAAGGGCACATTGCGGTAGGCCATGTGGGTCAATGTTGGAATTGCCCCGCCTATGAATTGCATTGTGATGGTTCGCGGTATTGGTCTTACCGTCCTACCATGAAAGAAGTTCGAGATTTATATGTGGGTTGGAAGGCGGATCAGGCGGTCCAACAGGGGCAATTGGATGAACCAAATTCTAGCTGGCCTTTACCTGAATGTCGGTTAAATGAACAAGCAGCCCTGTTTGATATGCACATTGCCCGGCCTATAACAGCACCTGTCGGTTCTTGTGCGCCGGTGGGTTCGATGACGATGGACATTGGCATCAAATGGTTTAAAGAAGTTAGTCTACAAGGTTTCCAAGTCTCCCACGATTCCTATTTAAACTACGCCCGCCATGGGATGTTCAATGTCGCCGGATCTGGCCATGGCGCATTATTTGATCGGGAATTGTATGACTATGAAGAAAAAATGGCCAAAGAGATGCTCGAAAATGCAAGCTATTAATCCTCCTGAAACCAGGACGCATATTCAATGTAATTCAATGCCGTCCGCATAAAAACCTCAGAAGCTTCCGGACTCACTGATTTCAAAAATTTTGCTGGATTGCCCGCATAAATACTTCCAGATGGGACCCGAGTGTTTTGCGTGACCACCGCACCGGCGGCAATGATACTGCCCGTTTCGATGTGCGCTCCGTCCATGATGATGGCGCCCATGCCCACTAGGACATGGTCCTCGATGGTGCAACCGTGCACTATCGCATTATGCGCAATCGACACATAATTTCCAATGACCGTCTCCGTTTTTTGGTAGGTACAATGAATCACCGCGCCATCTTGGATATTGGAATGATGCCCGACCCGAATTTTATTCACATCTCCGCGAACTACCGCTTGGAACCAAACCGTACAAAAATCCCCAAACACCACATCGCCTACAATCGTGGCATTCGGCGCTTGCCAATTCCCCTGGCCAAATGATGGCTTGATGCCTTTAACAGGTAAGATTAAGACCATGTTCCTTGTAGTTTCATTACTTTTTCAATCACATCGCGCACCGCGCCTTTACCTCCGCCACAATGTGAAACATATTTAACCGCATGCAAAATCTCTGGAATGGCATCAGCAGGACAAGTACTCAGGAGCGCCGGTCGAGAAAGAATTTTCAAATCAGGGACATCGTCACCCATGTACAAAACCTCATCTTCGGAAAGGCCTGTTGAGCCCAACCATTTTTCGTAAGTCGCTAATTTATCCTGTCCCCCCAATCCCATGAAAATATCCTGCACTTTTAAACCCTCCAAGCGCTTTTTCACACCCTGATGCCCACCACCAGAAATCACGCAAAGGCGATATTCCGCCGCCCTCGCACGTTCCAGCGCATAGCCATCCCGAATAAAAAAAGTACGGTAATGCTCGCCACTTTCGAGGACATGTACTTGGCCATCCGTCATAACGCCATCCACATCAAATACAAAGGCTTTTATCCGCGAAAATTGGGAAAGTACGTTGCTCATATCCATCTTATCAGCCCCAAATATCTTAAAAATTTATGTATTTTTACCACATGTTTCGCCAAATCGCCATTGCCCTTTTCTTATTTTTGGCATTCGTTTGCCCCACAATGCTGTGGGCGCAATCCTTCTCAGGGAATAAAGATCGCTTCTCGGCAGAATATGCCAATTGGATCCTCAGCAGTAAATACCAAGATGCCGCCAAAATAGCGAATCAATGGACCACTTTTTATAAAAACCCAAATCTCCCAGAATCCGAAAAATCCCGCATCGCAGCGCAAATTTTACTCATGCCTTC
The DNA here is from genome assembly GCA_903907745.1 of uncultured Cytophagaceae bacterium. Taxonomy (GTDB): domain Bacteria; phylum Bacteroidota; class Bacteroidia; order Cytophagales; family Spirosomataceae; genus Aquirufa. Next base: position 2,343 of record CAIVPF010000014.1, read on the forward strand.
CAAAGGTTTTCGTTCTCCGGTCATGGCCTATTTATTGGCACAATGCCTCCTGCAATTCGAGGAAAACGACAAGGCACGTGGGTCTTTCTTGGATGCTTGGGGGCTATTAATCCAACAAAAAGACAACAAAACAGCCCTCGCCCTGCTCGAAAATATCGATGCTTGGCAATATAATCGGCAATTAATGCCTATCGGGAATTACCGAGTCGAGATTCTAGGAGACCTGCTCGTACGTTGGCCTCAAACGGTGACCGCGCCGAAGGACACACTGCTGCCTGAAAAACCGCTAAGCGATGGCTGGGATACGGAGGCCCCTTTGTCCACGTCCTCCACGGAGATTTTTGAGCCGGAAGCCTTGTGGCAGCAAGCCTCTAAAATCTCCTCTGGCCCCGTTTTATATTGGTCAAAACCTCAAATAAAAATCAAAACTGGGAAGGATAGTTTACTGATTGACGCACAGGAATTGTCTTGGAACATCAAGGATCGGATCGGCCGAGGGGTGGAGGCTGTTCAAGAGGGAGTTCTTTTTGGCTATCCGGGGGCAAAAATCAGGTCAAAAGCATTTGAAATCATTCCGCGCGTAGGGCAATTTTTGGGTTTGGAAGATGTGTGGTCGGCGGATCAATTGGACCTTGCTGGGCAATCCAAAATTTTGATTAAACGCAAGGCAGGCAATCCGAATTACCTATTGGAATTCCGCGCCAAAGAAGCCCTAAAAAATCCGATGATTGGAAAACAATGGTCGGCGCATGGGCGCTTGTGGATTTTGGGGAATCGCCGTGGGCTATTGGCTGGTGCGCAAGCCGCAACTTTGGAATTTAAACAAGGAGAAAAAACCAACGTAAAGGTTTCTGGACCTAGTCTTTGGGTGCTTCCGGATGAGTCGGTGGAAATTGCGCAAGGAACATTTGTTGCCTATATAGGAATGAAAGATTCTCTCACGCACAGCGCGGTTCGGGCGAATTGGGTCACGAAAGATGGACTTTTACGCATTCGAAAACAAGAGGGAATTGCTGCAGAGCGATTACTGTTCGAGGATTCGTATCATCAAGTTCGGATTTCGGCCGATGTGGCGATGTTTCGGCCCGACAAACAAAAAATCGATTTTTACCGAGTTTCGGGAAAATCTCAAGTACCCGCTTGGGTCGAGTCTTTTGATTTTTACAGCCCGGATCGGACCACGGCATTGCAAGGTTCGATGCCGTATAATCCCATGCGGGTTTTGTACAATTATTTAACAGAAACGAAGAAAAGCTGGGCCTACTTAGGCGACATCGCTGCGAAAAATAAAAGAGAATTGACAAGTATTTTGCCGGGTTTTTTGCAATATGTGCAGTCGGGCTACATGAATTACCAAGCGAAAACAGATGAGATTTCCTTTACGAAATTAGGCCGTCATTATGCCCAAGTCAGTTTTGCACAAAAGGATTTCGATCGTTTTTATGTGCCTTCCTATTCGAATGAAATGTCTCGAGATTCAGCGAATATCACGGTGGATTTATTTGGCCAAAAATTAGTCGTTCGGGGCATTACCGAAATCATGGTTTCGGATTCCCTACGGGCGAATTTTATTCCTTCGGATAAACAGGTTGTCTTTTCACGTGGGCGAGATTTTGATTTTCAAGGGGAAATAAAGATTGGGAATTATCGCTTTCGTGGTCCCGAGTTTAAATTTAATTTTAGCGCCTTTTCTGTCGATTTCCCAAAAATCGATTCGATTACTTTTTTCCCTCGATTAAAAGATGGGTCCGTTAGTTCGCATGAATTAGGGGGCCAATTTAAATATGGGGCCGGATCGATTTTGCTCAGTCCGCCGAATAATAAATCCGGCCGTTTAGGGATCGCCGCCTATCCGAAATTAATTATCCCCACAGGCGTGATGTCTTATTTCGACGAACCGTGGCGGGCGAAAGGGGCCTACGGAAAGGATTTCTATTTTAAAGTGCCACGGATTGAGTTGGATAGTTTGACTCATAAGGAAATCACCTTTGAAGGGACTTTTTATTCTGGGAATGTCTTGTCGCCGATTAAAACTTCTTTAGTCCTGATGCCTGATCAGTCCTTTGGCTTTAAATACACGGGTAAATCAGCGATTGGTGTGTATAAAAATCAAGGTCAATTTACGGCCACTGAGCCCTATTTGATGGACAAAAAAGGCCTTTATAGTGCCGGAACCTTGCATATTTTAGGCCTGAATTCAGAGCAAAAGGAGTCCTATTTTTATCCAGATTCGCTTATCGCTCAAGGTATCAAAGGAAATATGAGTCCTAATTTTCAGGGTAAAAACATATTTCCTGAGGCTAAATGGGCCGCCCATGCGTTTCGCTGGGATACGATTCAGGATAGTTTGTTTATTTCCCCGATCAAAAATCGGATGAGCCTGTATGGCCAGGCCCTTGGTTTCGAGGGGGATTTGGTGATGCATAACAAACAGGTATTTGGTCACGGAAGGGTATACGTGGCCAACGGTGTTTTTACCTCGGATCGATTCGATTTTACAAATCCACTTTGGAGAACGAAACAGGCAGATATGCGGATAGGAAAGGCAATTTTTGCCGAGGGGGTTGCCATGGAATCCGTGGTGGCGACGCAGAAAGTACTCGTGAAACCGTCGCAAAGTGGTGATAGCCCCGTTATTTTTCCTTATATCGCTTACCAAAGTTCCTTATCGGAGGCTATTTGGGATTTAAAAGGAGAGCGCTTTCGGATGACGGGAAAATCGGGTTTCGAATTATCACGCTGGTACGAGGACAGTACCGCCCGGGTTTCAGACAGTTTGCAAGCGCTTGCTTACACACCCAAAACCTTGGATTTGAAAGGAGAAACACCGGGTTTGATTCGCGCGAATACGGCAGAATACGATTTTAAAGCCCAGTTTTTGCAATTGGGGGGCGTGAACCAAGTGGCCATCGGTTCTGCCTTAGTCTTCCCAGCAAAAGGCCTTTTTGGGATTCAAAAAGATGGACAATTTAAGCCCTTTACGGGGGCGAAAGCCTTATTGGATCCGCTGAATCAGGCACATAAATTGGCCGACTTACATGTCATCGAAGCGAATTCAGACGCCTGGAAAGGTGTAGCGAATTATTTATTGCCCCGCAGCGATGGTGATACGGTGTCCATCCCGATTAAAAATTTCGAATTCATGCGACAAGGGGGCGCAAAAGCGAAATCTTGGATTACGGCGGAAGGCTTGGTGCCAGAAAAGACGCCGATTTTGTTAAGTGCACACCAACAATACAAAGGCGAAGTTTCTGTCAATTCATCCCTCGAACACGTGATTTTCAAAGGCTTCATTCGTCCGCTAATCGGCCTGAAAAATTTCCGTTCGGCTTGGATTCCGTTTGAAAATACGAAAGGTGAATCGCCAAATTTAGTCCTCAATGCGGCGCTTCGCGATGAGGCGGGCCGACCGGTCACCGCCGGAATTTTCATTAATGCCGACAATAAATTATATCCTACTTTTTTAGGTCCCGTATCCGATGATTTGGATCCGATTTTATTTAGTGCTGAGGGAAATGTGAATGAGCGGAAGGATTCCTTTGAAATCATCGGGAAGACGCATGAAATGCGCTTGTTTATAGATCAAAAACGTTTGGAAACGCAAGGACCGATCCAATTAATCACCGGCGATCAAGGCCTAAAAGCGGTGGGGAAAATTCAGATGTCGACTGACACGCTATCCCCTCATTTGGATACGTGGGTCAGTTTGCAATATGCCTTTCCGGCGACGCTCTTAAAGGTAATGGGCGATCGAATCGTGAAATATAATTTAGATGAAGGCTTGCAGACGACCTCGGCGGATGAACCGGAAAATCGGGATGACTATATGAAACGGGTGGATGTGATTTTGGGGAAAGCGGTGGTGGAACCGATTCGTTCGAAGATGGACCAAAACCACTTGGCGCTCGATAAGGTGTCGCCGGAATTTGCCAAATGGGTGAATTTCTCGAATGTACGCTGGAATTGGTCAGCGAATACGAGTGCCTTTTATTCGCTAGGGGGAATTCCGCTGGTGAATGTGGGGCCGGTGGATATTAACTCGACGGTCAAAGGTTACATGGAAGTAATTAAAAAGCCGAATAAAGAGGAGTTTTATGGATATTGGGAATTGTCAGAGGATCTTTGGTATTATTTTGCGTATTTTAACGGGGAATTAGGGGTTTATTCATCAGACAATTCCTTTTTAGCAGCGATTCGCGAAGCCGTTAAAAATGAAAAAGGGTCCAAAGATAAAAACTCGATTCGGGTTGTGGAGGCGGCTGGGGATGAAAAGGATGCGTTTGTGAAACGGTTCTTATTGTATTATCGCCAGGCGCAACCAGCGAAAAAAGCGGCCAATGGGAAGAAAATCACTCCTCCCAAAGAAGCACCTAAAACCACGAAACCCAAAGCAAAACAAGGAGGATTTTAACGCATATGGCTTCTAAACTGGCACGTTTATTTCAATTTATGGATACCCTGGGTTTAGGGGAACGGGATCCTTTTGGAAATCCGATTGTCTTTAAGCGGATTACGATGATTGTATTGGGGGCGCTGACCTACAGCCGATTGCGATTGTATAACAAAACGGTCATTAAGGGAACCGAATATTTAGATGAATTGCCCGAGAATGGTATCCTTTTTTTACCGAATCATCAAACCTATTTCATGGACGTGATTTGTTTGTATCACATATTTTTTTCGGTGAAATGGGGCTTTCGAAATTCCTTGAATTACCCGATTTATTTACTCGCTCCGCGCTCGAATTTATTTTATGTGGCCGCGGCGGAAACGATGAAGGACGATGGATTGATTCCTCGGATTTTTGCACAGGCAGGGGCGATTTTGGTGAATCGTTCTTGGCGTGCGAAGGGGGAGGATGTAAAAAGAGAGGTGGATTTAGATGCGGTGGCGAAGATTGGCAAGGGCTTGAAATTCGGTTGGGTGATCAGTTTTCCACAGGGTACCACGCGGGCTTTTGCGCCGCTACGGAAGGGGACGGCCCATTTGATCAAAGGCGAAAATCCTTTGGTGGTTCCGGTGCGCATCAATGGATTTCGGCGGGCTTTTGATAAAAAAGGACTTTTGTTGAAAAAGAGAAATACGAATTTGACGGTCGAATTCCGCGAACCGATCCGCTTCAAACCGGAGGATAGTGTGGATGAAATCATGGAAAAATTACGCTTGGAATTAGGATTGGAGGAGTCAGATGGTCACGAAAACTAGGGGAATCGTTTTACATTATTTACGCTATCGCGAAACGTCTTTGTTGGTCACCATTTACACGGCCGAACTCGGCATCGCCTCCTATATCGAAAATGGCGTTCGCTCCGCTAAGGCCAAACATAAAATGGCGCTTTTTCAGCCCACTACGTTATTAGACCTCGAAGTTTTTCATAAACCTGGCAAGGGATTACATCGGATTTCAGAGGCGAAATGTTATTTTCCTTACCGACAAATCCCCTTCGATATCGCGAAATCCAGCATCGCCCTTTTCTTAAGCGAAATCTTATCTAAGGTTCTAAAAGAAGAGGAGTCCAATGTGCCACTTTTTGATTTTTTGGAAGACTCCTTTCAGTTTTTGGATGGGGCCACGGCCCATTTTGAAAATTTTCATATCCAATTTTTATGGAATTTATCCGTCTTTCTAGGCTTCAATCCTTCGAATGCCAAGGAATTCAAAGAGCAAGTTTCACAGGCCAGTTCCACCTTTCAGTCCTTGGATGTGCAGGCCCTTGATGGCATCGTAAATGCGCCCTATGGGACGGAATATTCGATGGGTAGGGCTGAACGGAAGGCCTATGTTGCGGCGCTTTTGATTTATTTCCAAGTGCACATGGAGTCCTTTGGGGAAATGCGTTCTTGGCAAATTCTACAAGAAGTAATGGCATGATATATACGATAAGGCCTTCCGAAGATGGATTTTTGAACATCGACCTGGAATTTTTACCCAGTCGGACAGGTACATGGGAAATCTTGTTGCCCATTTGGCGGCCCGGGCGCTATCAATCCCAGCATTTTGCCAAAAACATTCCTTCTCTGCATGCCTATTCAAGCGAAAAGGCTTGTTCGATACAAAAGGTAGCTTCTTCAGTCTGGCATTTGGAAGTTAGGGATGTATCTCCGGTTCGTATTTCGTATCGATATTGGGCGCAGCAAGCAGATGCGGGAGGTTCCGTGGTGGAGGCGGATATGCTGTATATCAATTTTATCAATTGCCTTATCTTTCCCAAAGCCTGGGAAAATAAAGCCTGCACGGTGCGCATTGACCATCCGGCCGATTGGCAAACAGCCACTTCCTTGCGAGGGAAGCAAGGCATCTATCAGGCGAAAAATTATCGGCAAGTGGTCGATTCGCCCTTCCTCGCCGCGCCAAAGGTTTTTTCACATGCATGGAAACAAGGGAAAATCCATTTTTTCTTAGAGGGAATTGGGCCTGCGATGCATTTTTCGAAGCGATTATGGCAGGCATACCAACAACTCGCCGCCTTTCAAATCCAATGGATGGGCGATTTCCCAGCTAAAAACTATCATTTTTTACTCTGGATCTGTCCTAAACCATTTTACCACGGCGTGGAACACACCCAATCCACCATGATGGTGATGGGCCCGCCGGAGCGAGATTGTTACGAAGACCTAATCGGACTGGGTTCGCATGAACTTTTTCATGTCTGGAATGTGGCGACCATCCGACCCAAAGCCCTATTGCCTTATAGCTATACGAAAGAAGTCTATTTTGATACGGCGTGGGTGATTGAAGGGATTACGACTTATTTGGGGGATTGGTTTTTGGGGGCATCTGGGGTGATTTCAAGGGAGGAATATGTGGCTTGTTTATTGGGTAATTTGAAATTACATTTTGAACGTGATGGGCGTTCGGAACAATCCTTGTTGGAGAGTTCTGTCGATATATGGTTAGATGGCTATGGCAGCGCGCTACCAGGAAAGCGAGTGTCCATTTATTACAAAGGGGCTTTGGTCGCGCTGGCGATCGACCTGATGCTTCGCAAAAAGTTTTCGCATGCGAAATCCATGCGAGACGTCATGCGACTGATGCAGGCTCGATTTGGGAATTTAAAACAAGGCTATACGCGACAGGATTTTTATGTGCTTGTCGAGGAAATTTACGAGGAATCCTTGGCGGATTTTTGGCAAAAATGGGTCGAAAGTGCCCAAGCCTTAGAAGCCGACATCGCGGAATTATTAGGGCATGTAGGCTTGCATTTTTATCAAGGCGAAGAAGGTCAATTTCATTTAGACCTCATCCCAGATTCGGAGGAATTGGCACACGCCTTTTTACGCTGATTTTTGTCGCGAGGGGCTCATTTTTGTCGTGTAGAGGAAGGCGTTATCAGATTATTTATAAAAATCGGCTTTAAAAGACTATAATCGGATTGAAAGTTGATATTTTGAAATACAAAGGTCTTATCGCGCGTTGAATAGTTTTGCACATTTGGGGCATGAAAGATTTCGCCAATAGAATTCGGCATATTCGCCAGATTAAGGGGTATAGTCAGGACTATGTTTCGATGAAAATAGGGATTTCCTTGTCCGCCTATTCGAAGATTGAACGGGGTACGACGGATCCCTCCTTGTCTCGAATGTTACAAATCGCAGAAGTATTGGACATTGATTTAGGTCAAATTCAAATAGGCGCCATGTATGGTTCGCCAAAACCTCGAAATCAAGTGGAAGAAGCAAGTAGCCAAGAAATCAGCTTGGAGCGCCTGCGCATGGAAATTGAGAAATTACATGTACGCTTGGAACAGGTGGAGAACAAATTATCTCAATAAAAATTATATGCTTACCTTTGCACATTAAACTCATAGATATGTTGCAAAGGCCTCGTCGTAATCGCGCAAATGCAGTCATTCGTTCCATGGTGGAGGAAACGCGTTTGTCGGTTCAAGATATGTTGTTTCCTTTATTTGTCATGGAAGGCAAACAACAAAAAACGGAAATCAAATCGATGCCCGGGATTTTTCGATTTACGAACGACCTGATTTTAAAGGAAATCGAGGAATGTGTCCAACTAGGCATCAAATCCTTCGCCCTTTTTCCTCAAGTGCCTGAATCTCAAAAAGATTCATTGGCCACCGAAAGCTATCGAAAAGAAAGTTTATACCTTCAAAGCATACACGAAATCAGCAGCCGTTTCCCTGAAATTAGCCTTTTGACCGACGTCGCCATGGATCCTTACAGTTCTGACGGTCACGATGGCGTGGTCCGTGACGGCCAAATTTTAAACGACGAAACGCTACCTATTTTAGCCAAAATGGCCATTGCCCAAGCACAAGCCGGCTCGAAACTCATCGGACCTTCTGACATGATGGATGGCCGAGTGGGCTATTTACGCGAATCGCTAGATGATGCCGGATTTTCGAACGTGGGAATCATGGCCTACACGGCCAAATATGCCTCTGCCTTTTATGGCCCATTCCGAGACGCCTTGGAATCTGCTCCTAAATTTGGAGATAAAAAAACCTACCAAATGAATCCAGCTAATCGCCGCGAAGCGCTCATCGAGCTTGAATTAGATGAAGCAGAAGGCGCAGATTTTCTGATGGTGAAACCGGCTTTGGCCTATTTAGATATCATTTCATTATTGCGCGAGAACAGCCATTTGCCCATCGCAGCCTACAACGTATCCGGGGAATATGCCATGATTAAGGCGGCTTCGATGCAGGGCTGGTTAGACGGCGAAAAAGCGATGCTCGAATGTTTATTGTCCATCAAACGCGCAGGGGCTCAGGTCATTTTGACCTATTTTGCAAAAGAATTTGCTCAATTAAAATTATCCTAAGTTATGTCGACCGATCGCTACATGCAACGGGGAGTTTCGGCCTCCAAAGAAGATGTTCATAAGGCCATTGCCAACTTAGACAAGGGCCTTTTCCCGCAAGCATTTTGTAAAATCTCCCCTGATATTTTAGGCGGCGATGCGGAATATTGCAACATCATGCATGCCGATGGCGCCGGGACAAAATCCTCTTTGGCGTATTTATATTGGAAAGAAACAGGCGATATTTCCGTTTGGCGAGGCATCGCGCAAGATGCCGTGGTGATGAATACGGACGATTTAATTTGTGTAGGGGCGACGGACCAAATGCTCCTTTCCTCGACCATCGGTCGGAATAAAAATCTCATCCCCGGCGAGGTTATCGCTGAAATTATCAATGGAACCGAAGAAGTGTTACAAATGCTACGCGACAACGGCCTCGGTATTTACAGTACCGGTGGAGAGACGGCGGATGTGGGGGATTTAGTGCGGACGATCATCGTGGATTCGACGGTCATCGGCCGTATGAAACGAGCAGATGTCGTTTCTAATGAACATATTCAAGCCGGCGATGTCATCGTGGGGCTCGCTTCGGATGGTCAGGCCACCTATGAAAAAACGTTTAATGGAGGGATGGGAAGCAATGGCTTGACTTCTGCCCGCCATGATGTGCTAGGGCATTATTTAGCCAATAAATACCCAGAAAGTTTCGACCCATCTGTGCCCTCCGATTTAGTGTATTCGGGCTCGAAAAATTTGACAGATCCAGTTCCGGGAACGCCTTTGAATGTGGGTCAATTGGTTCTTTCGCCCACGCGAACCTATGCGCCAGTGATCAAATCGATTTTGAATACCATGCGTGGACAAATCCACGGTATGGTGCATTGTTCGGGAGGTGCGCAGACCAAAGTGATGCATTTTGTGAAGGATGTCCACGTGATAAAGGATAATTTGTTTCCGATTCCTCCGCTATTTGATCTGATTCAAAAAGAAAGCGGAACGAGCTTCAAGGAAATGTATCAGGTATTCAACATGGGGCATCGGATGGAGATTTATCTTTCGCCGAACCATGCAGATGAAGTCATTCAAATCGCACAATCGTATGGCATTCCTGCGCAGATTGTAGGGTATGTGGAGGGCTATGCGGGAAAAAAATTGACCATTCGGAATCAAGGTCAAGAATATATTTACGAATAATTTAAAAACAAGTTTGGCTTTTTAAGAATTAATGGCTAGATTTGCGACCCCATTTAAAGGGCTTTTAAAGGGTAAACCTGGCCTCGTGGGATTGTTTCACTTAAATACATAATATAATGTACGCAATCGTAGAAATTGCCGGGCAGCAGTTTAAAGTAGAAAAAGACCGGACCGTATATACCCACCGTTTGGCGGGCGAGGAAGGCGCTGCACTGGTTTTCGACAAGGTATTACTTGTTGATAAAGGCGGAGATGTGACCGTAGGAGCACCCACAGTAGCTGGTGCTAAAATCACAGGAAAAATTGTTGCACACGTTCGTGGAGAAAAAGTTTTGGTCTTCAAAAAGAAGCGTAGAAAGAGTTATCAAAAAATGAATGGTCACCGTCAAAACTTGACCAAAGTTTTAATTGAGTCAATTACTTTAAAATAAGTCTACAATTAGCGTTTTGAACGCATAAATTTATAAAAAAATGGCACATAAGAAAGGCGCCGGATCATCCAAAAACGGGCGCGAATCACATAGTAAACGATTAGGCGTTAAGTTGTTTGGAGGCCAAGCAGTTATTGCAGGAAATATCATCGTTCGTCAACGGGGTACTGCACACAATCCAGGTGTAAACGTGGGTTTAGGAAAAGATCATACTTTGTTTGCATTAGCTGACGGAGTGGTGGCTTTCAAAAAAGGATTTAAAGGACGTTCATTCGTTCATGTGGTGGATGCTCCTGCTTCTGCAGTTGCCGCGGCACCCGTTGCCAAAGCCCCTGCAAAGAAAGCAGCGCCTGCGCCAGTAGCTGATGATGTGGCTGAAGTAGCCGTAGCAGAAGCACCTGCGAAAAAAGCACCTGCGAAAAAAGCTGCTGCGGCAGAATAATTCGGTCCTATGCATTCGAAAACCTGGTATGAGAATACCAGGTTTTTTTTGTTGTAATTAAATTCTTCGACTTACCTTTGTTCGACTGAAATAATATCATCTCCCATGGAAACTACATCGATTCACATTTATACTGAGTCCACCCCGAATCCGCATTCCATGAAGTTTGTCTTCAATGTGGAATTATTACCGGACGGCATGTCTTTTGATTATGCCCAACCCGCCGATGGACTTACCAAAGAAAAGTCTTCGCCCTTGGCCGTTGCCTTATTCGGTTTTGAATTTGTTCGCCGCGTGTTTATTACCAGTAATTTTATCACGGTAACCAAAGCCGAGGCCGTGTTATGGGAAGATGAATTGTTTGGTATCAAGCAATACCTGAAAAGCTATTTTGCCGAAAAAAGACCCGTTTTTTCATTGCCTACCTCTGCAATCGATGGTGCCGATGAAGGGGATGACAATGCCATCATCTCCAAAATCAAAGAGGTATTAGATCAATACGTCAAGCCCGCCGTGGAATCTGATGGTGGGGCGATTTCCTTCCATTCCTTCGATGAAACCAGTGGCCAAATGAAGGTATTATTGCAAGGATCTTGTTCCGGTTGTCCTTCGTCCCAAATGACCCTCAAAGCGGGTATCGAAGCCCTCATGACACGCATGATTCCGGAAGTAAAGGAAGTCGTGGCGGAAGGAGTTTAGAGAAAAGCTAAGACATCTCGTATGTGCCCCACTTCGTGAAATTGATCATGTAAAACCTCATGCGCAACTTGCTCATGCGCCCAAGTCGTATGAAAGGGCACATGTATTCCATGACCTCCAATGTTCAGTACGGGCAAAATATCTGATTTCAAGGAATTTCCAATCATCATGAAATGCGCAGGATCGATGTCCAAGTGCTTGATTAATTTGAGGTAATCGGATTCTTGTTTGTCCGACATAATCTCAATGTGGTGGAAATACCGTTCTAAGCCCGATTTTTTTAATTTTCGTTCTTGATCCAGCAGATCACCCTTAGTCGCTACGACCAAGCGGTATTTGCCCGATAAAGCCTCCAAAACCTCTTCCACGCCCGGCAAAATCTCGATGGGTTTATCGATTAACTCTTTGCCGATTTGTATGATTTGTTCGATTCCTTCGACTTTCATCGTTCCCCCCGAAATGCGAATCGCCGTTTCGATCATAGATAGCACAAAGCCCTTTACGCCGTAGCCATATAGGGCTAAATTATCCATCTCGGTCTTGAAAAGTTCTTTTTCCGTGCTGTGAATGGGCAAATAGTCTTCTAATAGCGCGGAAAAGCGTTCTTCACATTCCCGAAAATAGGGCTCGTTGACCCACAGGGTATCGTCCGCATCAAAGGCAATTACTTGCATAGGCAAAAAAAGGGAGCCGAAGCTCCCTGTCGATTAAAATGATTTCGCGATCGTGATAAAATCAGCGGCGATTAAGGAAGCGCCGCCGATTAAGCCGCCGTCGACATCCGCACAGGCGAAAAGTTCTTGGGCGTTTTTGGCGTTGCAACTACCCCCATATAAAATCGAACATGCATCCGCAGCTGCCTGGCCATATTGTTTAGCTAAATGCCCACGTAAATAGGCATGCATTTCTTGTGCTTGATCCGAAGAAGCGGTTAATCCCGTTCCGATGGCCCAAATGGGTTCGTATGCGATCACTACTTTGGCGAAATCATCAGCGGATAAATGGAATAAACTTTCTGTTAATTGTTGGGCCACAAAAGCCAAATAATCAGCTCCTTCACGCGTCTCTAAACTCTCTCCGCAACAGAACAAAGGCGTTAGGCCATTGGCTAAAGCCGCGTCTACTTTGGCTGCTAATTGGGCATTGGATTCAGCAAAATATTGTCTACGCTCCGAGTGGCCAATGATCACATACGAGATCCCCGCAGAAGCTAACATCGCCGCTGAAATCTCACCTGTATAGGCACCAGAAGCTTTTTCGTGGCAATTTTGAGCGGAGGCAGCTAAATTAGCTACACCGGCTGTGGCCGCTTGAACCGCATCTAAATAAAGCGCGGGTGGCGCCATAATCACCTGCACATCCGCAGGAACTTCCGCTTTTACAAGGGCGGCTACTTCCGCAGCTAGCGCTTTCGCTTCTGCCGCCGTTTTATTCATCTTCCAGTTTCCTGCAACAATCTTTTTTCTCATACGTTCATCTTTTTATTTGCTCGCAAATTTACAATTCCTTTCTCGCTAATGAAAATTAGATGGAAAAATTCAGGCATTTTCCGTATTTTCACAGATTATTGTGCCCCTTTACATTTCCCTATTTTTCCATGAGATCTATCATTCGTCAACTGTTCCTTTTTCTTTGCATCACCAGCTCGACTTTTGCGCAATCGGACCTATTTCCACATACGCAGCAGCGCTGGGTGGATTCCGTCTTCGCGTCTTTGTCCACCGATGAGAAAATAGGCCAACTCCTTATGCCCCGCGGAAATTCCAATCCGACCTACGACACTACGCGTTTATTTTCCATCATCCGTGACTACCATGTGGGCGGATTTGTGCTTTTCGCCGGTTATCCGACGGTCCAAGCTCGACTGGTCAACGAGATGCAAAGCCGATCTAAAGTACCTATGTTCATCGGGATGGACCTCGAATGGGGACTGAATATGCGCTTAGATTCTACGGTTCGATATCCATATCAAATGACCCTCGGCGCCATGCAAGGAAATGACGCGCTGATTGAGAAAATGGGTTTTCAGATAGCCCAGCAATGCAAGCGCATGGGTATTCATATCAATTATGCCCCAGTCGTAGACGTCAATAATAATCCCAATAATCCCGTGATTAATTTCCGGTCCTTTGGTGAAAATCGGGATTTAGTGACCGAAAAGTCACTTGCCTACATGCGCGGTTTACAAAAAGGCGGCATCATTACCTCCGCCAAACATTTCCCTGGACACGGCGATACAGGTACAGATTCGCATTATGACATTCCGGTGTTGGCGCATAGTCGGCAACGTTTGGATAGTTTGGAATTATTCCCATATAAACAATTGATCGCCAAAGGCCTTCAAGGCATCATGGTAGGGCATTTAAGCATTCCCTCTTTAGATACGACGGCGATGTTAGCTTCTACGCTTTCGAAACCGATTGTGACGGGCTTATTAAGGGATGAATTAAAGTTCAAAGGCCTCGTGTTCACTGATGCGATGGATATGAAGGGCGCGACCAAAATGTTCCCAGAAGGCACCGCGAACGTGAAAGCCATCCTGGCGGGGAACGATATTTTAGAAACCTTTGTGGATGTGCCGGCTGCCTTTAATGCGATTAAGAAGGCTTTGGAAAACAAGGAAATTACACAGGAAGAAATTGATTTTCGGGTCAAGCGAATTTTAGATGCCAAAGCGTGGGCGGGCTTGCATCAGTACAAGCCGATCGACATGAATAACTTAATCGCGGATTTAAATCCAGTGCAGGCGGAGGTGCTAAAGAAGACATTGGCAGAAAAGACCTTGACGTTGTTGAAAAATCGGGAAAGTTTATTGCCGCTTCGTCGGCTTGATACGCTGAAAATTGCTTCTTTGGCGATTGGGAAAGCAAATTATGGATCGGTATTTCCGACGGAGTTCCAAAAAATGGCCAATAATTACGTCGAAATGCCTAATTTTTACCTCGATGAAACCAGTGCCGATTCGACCATCACGCGAGTAGAAGCGGCTTTGGCGGAGGCAGATGTGGTGCTCGTGGGCCTACATGGAATTTCTTACCGACCGGCAAATAATTACGCGATTAAACCCGCCATTCAGGCTTTGGTGAAGCGTTTTGCGACACCAAAAACGGTGCTTAGTTTCTTCGCAAATCCATTTACATTGACGCAGTTTGAGAATTTGAATCAAGTGGCGGGCTTGATTATGACGTATCAGGATGGGGTGGCCCAACAAGAAGTTGCCGCCGAAATGATTTTCGGAGCTATTGCGGCCGGGGGTAAATTACCTGTGAGCGCTTCGAAGGATTATGCTTTTGGGAGGGGTATAAACACGCCTATTTTATCACGTTTACAGTATCAGATCTTGCCGGAGGCCGTAGGGATTTCTGGAAAATATTTAGAGAAAAATGTGGATTCTTTGGCCCAAATGGCGATTCAAATTAAAGGAGCGCCGGGCGTCGTGGTTTTAATTGCGAAGGAAGGGAAGGTGATTTACCATAAGGCCTTTGGGAATCAGATTTACGAGACGACGGAACCGTTGAAGAAGACGGATATTTTTGATTTGGCGTCGATTACGAAAATAAGTACCTCGGTTCCGGCGCTGATGAAATGGCAAGATGAGGGAAAATTTTCGTTGAGCACGACGATGGGGGAAATGATTCCGGAGTTAGTGAATAGCAATAAGAAAAATTTGGCTTATTTGGATGTCTTGACGCATCAGGCGCGCTTGCGGGCTTGGATTCCGTTTTGGCAAGATTACATTGATAGCACGGACATGATTGTGCATAGTAAAAAATTCATTGAGCAATATGCCAAAGATGACTTGAAATATAGTTTTGTTGAAAAATACATCACAAAATCTGCGGGCGAGGAGCGGGTCAAAAAAGCGATTGCCCAGCGAAAAGATTTGTGGACGAATTGTGTGGATTTGAAAAATGAGGTGACGCGTTGGAAGCCGAACACGCTTTCCTATGCCAAATCAGACGAGTATCCGATCGAGGTAGCGCCGAATTTATATGCACATCGGACCATTGCTGCGCAGATTGTGGATGCGATTAAAACGTCGGCGTTGCGAGATAAAAAGGAATATGTGTATTCGGATTTATCGTATTATTTATTGCCGCAAATTGCCCCGCGGATGACCGGAAAATCTTGGACGAACTTTTTATCGGAGACTTTTTATAAGCCTTTAGGGGCGACTACGTTGGTCTATCAGGCGGAGAAGCATTTCCCGATGGCGCGGATAGTGCCGACGGAATATGATTCTTTGTTCCGCAAAACCTTGATTCATGGCAAGGTACACGATGAGGGTGCGGCTTTATTGGACGGTATTTCGGGCCATGCGGGTTTGTTCGGGAATGCAAATGATTTGGCGAAATTAATGCAAATGTATTTGCAAAAAGGCTATTATGGCGGGCAGCAATTTTTGTCGGAATCGGTGCTGAAGCAATGGTCTTCGTATCCCTTGTCGATCGAGGAAAATGCGCGTCGGGGTGTAGGATTTGATAAAGTGGATCGCAAGAAACCGGGTATTTCGGCGGCGGCCTCGGCGAGCTTGTCGAGTTTCGGGCATTCTGGATTTACGGGGACATATACGTGGATTGATCCGGAGCATGATTTGGTATATGTATTTTTGTCGAATCGGGTGTATCCGACGCGGAACAATAGTAAGATTAGTGATGCCAATATTCGGACGGGCATCAACGAAGTGATTTATCAGGCGATCAAAAAAGGAAATTAATGCATGTTTTAATCACAGGAGGGACGGGTTTAATCGGGCAGGCGCTGAAGCAAAAATTGCTAGTCGAAGGGCATCGCGTATCGATTTTATCACGTTCAGGTGGTGATTTTGCCTGGGATGTGGCGAATACTTATTTTCAGCCGGAGGCATTGGATGGGGTGGATGCGGTGGTGCATTTGGCGGGTGCGGGGATTGCGGATAAGCGCTGGACGGAGGCACGTAAAAAGGAATTGATTGGGTCACGGGTAGATTCCTCGGCTTTGTTGATTCATGCGCTAAAAACCATTCCGAATCAAGTTCGTGTCGTGATATCTGCTTCGGCGATTGGCTATTATGGGGCGGATTCGGGGGAGGGGCGATGTGAGGAATCGAGTCCGGCGGGGTCGGATTTTTTGGCAGCATGTACGAAGGCTTGGGAGACGAGTATATTGGGGGTGGAGGATTTGGGGATACGTTTGGTGAAATTGCGGATTGGATTGGTTTTATCGGCGAAGGGGGGAATATTTCCGGTGCTTTGTCGGCCTATTCGCTATTTAGTGGGTGCGGTGTTAGGTAATGGAAAGCAGTGGCAATCCTGGATACATGTGGATGATTTGGTGGGGATGTTTTTGTTGGGTTTGCGGGATGAATCGTTGAAGGGTGTATTTAATGCGGTATCTCCTGGGCCTATTCGGCATCGTGAAATGACGCAAAAAATAGCAAGGGCGATGCACAAACCGTTATTATTGCCGCCGATTCCAGGGTTTTTATTGCGGTTGGCATTAGGAGAAATGGCCTGTTTGGTGTTAGGGGGTAATTTAGTTTTGGCGGATAAAATACAAAAAGAGGGAAAATATACGTTTACATACACGCGCCTAGAAGACGCATTAAAAGAATTGCTACATGGCTAAAAGTATTTTGATTTATTGTGGATCTTCGAAAGGCCATGATACGGTGTATGAAGAGGAGGCGAAGAAATTGGTTCATGCGCTGAGGAAATATGATTGCAAGATCATTTTTGGGGCGGGATCGGTTGGCTTGATGGGGGTGTTAGCGGATGAATATTTGTCCTTGGGGGGTGAGTTGATCGGGGTGATTCCGTCCTTTATGGAGCCATGGGAGGTGAAGCATTTGGGGATTCAGACCTGTCATGTGACGCAGTCGATGCATGAGCGGAAGGAAATGATGGCGGAGATGGCGGATGCGGTGATTGCATTGCCGGGAGGATTTGGGACGCTGGATGAGTTATTTGAGATGTTGACTTGGAAGCAATTGGATTTACATCAAATGCCCGTGACGATTTTGAATACGGCGAATTATTACGGGCATTTATTGAGACATGTGGATCATATGGTACAGGAGGGATTTTTGAAGGAGCGTAATTTAGCGGCCTTGCATGTGGACAATGATCCGGAAAAATTAGTGGATTGGTTGATGGCCTATGAGCCAGAAAAAATGGAGAAAAA
>CAIVPF010000015.1 GCA_903907745.1 uncultured Cytophagaceae bacterium
GTCAAAAGGACTTTTTCTTTCCATGTAAATGGCTCTTTCGAATCAATGAGCGCCAATAAATCTTTTATTTCACTTTCTTTTCCTTTTTTTACCACGGCAGAAGTGATCATTTCCAGCATAATTTCTTTGTCGGCCGTAGGTTCGACCCAACTGTTCAATGAAATCAAATAGCTTAAAAATTCATATTCTCGATTCCATAAACTACTCATCACCGCATCCCTCAAAAGGCCCGAGTGTATATGCTGACTTAACAAAATACCCAGTATTTTTTGTTGGCTTTTAGCGCTGGCTAAATGAACACTTAGGGCTAATTGAACCGCCTCGGTAGGTTTAGCTCGCTGTGCTACGGCCAATAGTTTTTCGTCTAATGCGGCAGTGGGTGTATTGGGTTTTTGGCCCAACAAGCGCAGGGCATTATTTTTAATTAAACTATTCTCATCTGAAATCAATGAGCTTAGGAATGCTGCATCCGCGGCTTGCATTCCTTCCAAAGTCCACATGGCATGCAAACGGCCTAAAGTAGACGTATTCTTTTTGACTATTTTTTTCAGTTCAGGAATAAGCGATTTGTCCTGTCTTTCGATGAGAAGCCTTTGTGCCATATCCCGATAAAAACCATCTGGATGGCTTAAAAATGAAATTAATGCGGGACCACTCGCTTGGTGTAAGGCTTGGACTTTTTTAAGCTTTTTGCCCTTAGGGACAATGCGCCAAATTCTTCCCATGTGAATGGGTGCGTCCAATTTTCTTTTAACATTTTGATCTTTTAAATAGGGGGTCATATAAGAACCATGCTGAATGATTCCATGGTACATATCCGCGATATACAATGCGCCATCAGGTCCCAATGCCATTTGGGTTGGCCTGAATCGTTCGTCGGTGGAGGCCAAAAACTCTCGTTGGGGATGCGGGTCATAGGCCTGTAAAATCCCATTTTTTTCAGTAACTACATTTCGCTTGATTAAATTACCCGCAGGCTCACAAACCAAGGCATTGCCATAATATTGGGTAGGGAAAAGTGTACTTCTTAAAACTAAGGGCGAACAGGCGGCTGTAAATTCCATGAGCCTTCCTTTCTTATCCAAAGTCCCCTCGATGTATCCTCGATTGATTGCTGGATTTGACCGGATTGGATAAATTCTTCGATCTGTAGTTAATCCATGATCAATCCCGGAACTAATGCTGTGATTTTTATTTCGAGTAATGCTGTTAGCCGGCACTAAATCGGCATGCAATTGCGACCAATTATAATTGTAAAATAACCTTCCTTGGTCATCATGACTCATGCCCCATTGGCCCCTAAATTCCGTACTATCCCGCTGCCATTTCCCTTCCATGAGGCGATAGCGAAGCCTCGATTTTACATTGTAATACCAGTTGTCCAAGTTTAATAGAAGCCCATTATCCGAATGTTCCGGCGCTCCATTTTTGGCATAGGTTGAATCCAACAGAACTTTTGTGTCGGCCTTTAAGTCTCCATTGGTATCTTGCGTCAACCAAAGCGCTTTATTTTCAGAAATCAATGCCCCGCCTTTAATGAGTCCTAAAGCCCGAGGAAGAATCAATCCTTCTAAATAAATCGTGCTTTTGTCCATCACCCCATCTCCATCTTGATCTTCTAAAATCGAAATTCTGCCCGATTTTTCTGCCTCTCCTTTGCCCTCAATATCGGGCATAAATCCGCGCATTTCTACGACCCATAGTCTTCCGTCTCCATCAAAGCTCATGGCCACCGGTTCTTGGACCATGGGCTCTGAGGCGACTAATTCGATGGTAAATCCAGGCTCAATTATAAATGTCGATTTTTCCTGAATAGGACTTCTTACCGGAGAAATATCCCATTCAGTGCTCCTTGGGCTTTGAGCACAACACAAAATAATGATAAGCAGAAGAGTTACTCTCATTTTATTTCAAACTTATTTTTAAAATCCTTTCACTTCCCAACCCTTCCGATAGGTTCGCTTTAAAAATTTCTCCGCCGCAGGATAATTCGGGAATTTCATTTTGGCAGAATCCCAAGTTAACAATTGGTCCGGCACGCGAATCGCGATCGTTCCTAATAACACAGCTTCCGCCATAGGGCCCGATTGTGCAAAATGTGACTCGGTTTTCTCTCCTCCCAAACAGGCATCCACAAAATGATGGTAATGATTTCGTTCCGCTAAGGTCGGCATTTTGACTTCTTTCGGTGTCCCCAAAGGAATGTAAACAGGCATTTTTCCATGAGGAATTAATAAGGCGCCTTCCGTGCCGATCAACATCGCAGATTCAGCCGGATATTCTCCATCCTTATATAAATCCATCACTTCTTTGGGTGGATAAAACTCGCCATCAAACCATTCTAATTGGAGTGTGTCTTTCTCTGTCATCGCATTGCCCGGAAATTGCCACGTAATATGATTTCCCTGTGGCCACGTATCCGCCCGGCGCTCGGGTGAATTTTGCCACGATTTTTGAACCTCCGCCACGACTGAAATAGGGGGCTTCATGTCCAACCCTTTCCAAACCGCGTCAAAAATATGGCAACCGATATCGCCAGACCAACCCGTTCCGAAATCTTGCCAAGTTCTCCAAATAGCCGAATGGTAAATATCCGGAGCATATGGCCTTAGCGGCGCGGTTCCGATCCACTGATCCCAATGCAAATGCGAGGGAACTTCCTGTCCCTGTGCGGGTCTTGGACCCACTAATCGGTATTTGGCTACCGCTCCAGGTCGATTGGAACATAAATACGCATGTTTCACCTTGCCTATGAGGCCTTGTTTAATCATAATTACCCCGGTTCGGTCACCCATGGTAGAAGCCACTTGCGTTCCTAATTGGGTTGTAACTCCCGCTTTTACCGCCTCCTTAGTTAATGCACGAACCTCCGCCACATCATGGCACATCGGTTTTTGGCAATACACATGTTTCTTATTTCGGATCGCCTGAACTGCAATCGCATAGTGATTATGATCCGGCACCGTTACATTCACGGAATCAATGTTATCCTGCTCCGCTTTTAATAATTCACGGTAATCGGTATAAGTTCGCGCCCCCGGACACAAGTCAGCAGCACGTTTTAGATTTTTTTCATCTACATCACAAATGGCCACGATCTCCACAGAAGCATGTTTTTTGAATTGTTGCAAATCGCCCCAGCCCATTCCACCTACGCCAATACTTGCATGTCTTAATTTGGTACCCGCCGGTATTTTAGCAGCCGCTTCATTGGTAAACAATAAAGGTCCCGCCATCGCAGCCGTGGCTGCCTTAATCATAAATTCTCGTCGAGAATTTGCTTGTTCTTTGTTTTTCATAGGTTTAGGTTTTTGAATCAGAAATTTATTTTATTTTTTTCAAAGTTTCGTAAATCGCGTGCATGATTTTCTCTTCTATGCCCTTTTCAAACGGACCCGGCATTCCATAATAGATCATGCTGGAATCTGCCTCATATCCCCCTTCATTTAAAACGCGTTCCGAGGGGATATAACACATGACCTCATTGCTGTAGCCGGCCACAAAAATATTTTTACCAGGAAATTCTCTTTTAGTCCTCAAGGAATAATCCACCACCACTTCGCCACCCAAAGCAATCATTCTAAATTCATTGCCTAGTCGAATTCCTTGGATCGGGTAGGTGTAGGTTTCGGTGTTCCAACCTTTATTATAGGCTTCCAACATCAATTTGGCCCTTCGTTGGATAAACTTATCCGAACTCTGTAAGTCTTTTTGATAATCAGCCACCGGTACTTTTTTGAATGTTAAAGGGATGGTGCTGAAATAGGATTGAAGCTCATTTTTCACGGGCTTCACATCTTTTGAGCGGACCAAATTGACCACTTGGTCTGCGAGGCTATTTCCATGTTTTGTAGCAAGTTCCACCGTCCCGCGAGGTTCCGGATTTTGATCTCCCGCACAACCTAAGATGAAAAATGCGGTGGCAGTTGGAATTTTTTTCTCAATGTCAATCTGCGCAAACCCCGCATAGTCGCCATTGATTAAATAATTATTTCACATCAATGTGGTATTATGACAGGCATAGCCAAATAAAACTGCCTTGATTTCACCCGACGAATTCATGAATTTTAGGAC
>CAIVPF010000016.1 GCA_903907745.1 uncultured Cytophagaceae bacterium
CCTAGTAATACCATGCTCGAAGAAGTGGTTGTCAATGTGAGGGATGCAAAAAATATATTTTTAGGGGTATTAAGTAGTCGATTACAAAATTATGGCAATGAAGCGATTCAAATGACCGGTTTTTATCGAGAAACCATTCGAAAACGTCGAACCTACGTCTCCCTTTCGGAATCCATCGTAAATATTAAAAAGGAGCCCTTTTCAGCAAGTTCACAAGACCAAATCAATCTTTTTAAAGGTCGAAAAAATGTAGATTATAATAAATTAGACACCTTAAATTTTAAATTGCAAGGTGGACCTTTCTCCGCTTTATTCCTTGATTTAATTAAATATCCCAATTTTATATTTTCAGAACATGCATTCGACCTATATGATTTTAGTTTAGAGGATATTACCCAAATAAATGATAACCAAGTGCTGGTTTTGGCCTTCAAACAAAAACCAAGCTACGAAGACCCTCTTTACTATGGCAAAATGTATATCGATGTGAAAAGTCTTGCTGTTATTAGCGCTACCTTCAATCTAAATGTCGAGGATAAAATCAAGGCAGGTCTTATTTTTACGCGAAAAAAACCTGCTGGCGTGGATGTGTATCCGACCGAAGTCCGCTATCAAATTAATTACCGTCAAGATAAGGACAAATGGATTTTCGCCTATTCCCGTGCGGATTTGATATTTAAATTAAATTGGGACAAAAGATTATTCAATACAATCTATAGCACCACCTTGGAAATGGCCGTCACGGATTGGAAAAAACAAGACCTCAAAGAGAATCTAAATACTCAAAAATTGACCTCCAATGTAATTATGTCAGATAAAGTTTCCAGTTTATCTGACCCCAATTTTTGGGGTGAATACAATATCATAGAACCTGAAAAATCCATTGAGTCAGCCATCCGAAAAATTCAAAGAAAAATTTTGAATGAGCGTTCAAACGAGTAAAGTTTTTTGTGAGCAAACTTAGTTTGCCATCCTTTCTAGCTAGGGTAACACAATTACCTATTCCCAAGGAAATCATTTATGGTTTAGCAAATAATTTAATAATCCATTAAACTCTTTTTGAGAAAGAGTATTTCTAAAATTGTCCGGCATGAGTGTAACCTTAGAGGGTATACGTTCTGCGATATCATTTTTAGCCATCGAAAATTCTCGTCCGGCCGCATCAGCAAATACAATAATCGCCCCCTCATCGCGGCGATATAATCCCGCTAACATGTTTCCATCTTTTAACTTGACCGTATAATTTCTAAATGCCTCAGAAATATTTCGGTTTGGGTCGATTATTTTCGTTGCTAATGCTGTAGGCCCCCATTTACTCACCCCATCCAGATTGGGTCCGATATTGGCTCCTTCAGCGCCTATTTTATGGCAATTGGAACAATTTTGAACAAAAATTTTATAGCCTTCATCTAAGGAGGGTAAGGTATTTTTCTTCGAACTAGCCGTGTATAAGCCCGTCATCATGTTGATGGCTTTATTACGTTCATTGTTTACCGGTTCTACATTCGCAGTTAATTCATCGTATTGCATTTTTTGCTTGGGCGAAATATGAAGCAACATCCTCTCGCTTACCTTGGGTTCAATCAATACCCGAGAAAATAGTTGACCCTGCCGCACCTTACTAAGCACGATGTCTTTCCCTTCTGAAGAACTTGCTAATGAGGTGGCTATGGCCGATTGTAACATAGGTGGCGCATTTAGAGTTTCGCCTAAAACACGGTTTACATTCATTAAAACGTTATTAATGCTTAATCCCGAAGAGACGTTAAGGTCACCTAATAAATTGGCTACTTTGATTTTGAAATCTAAACTTGAGGAAGGGTCTTCAAATAATTTAGCAGCCAACCCAATGTGCTGTTCAGGATCTATTTTCAACAAGGTTCTCAACGCCTCCGTCTTCGTATCCAGGTCAATATTCAGTCCCTCCTGCAAAAATAACATGACCTTCGGCGCTAGCGTTTGGACCTTGTAAGTTGAGGCGATTCCAAAAGCGAATTTTTGTTTGACCCATTGATCCTGCGATTTCACCAGACCTCCTGCTTGATATTTATTTAAAATATCCTCCGCGAGCTGGATCCCCCATTGTTTTAATTCCTGCGTTTCTTTTTCTCCTCTTCGGGCTAAGCCTTGTTGAATTCCCTGAAATATCACAAACTCCGTCTCTGGCTCTGCTATTTTCTTTCTTGCCTGAATAACTACCGCATCGATCATATTGATGGGTATAAACTGGGCTATTTGTTCAAAGGTAATGAGCGGATTGCTGGGTAGCGGGTATTTACTGAAATGTTGGGCCAGGAACATCGCCGATTCAGGGGATGGAACATCTACCAACACATCCGCGATATTTGCCGCATCTTGCGGCTTCCAATCTTTTGCCAGTACCTGCTTCATTAATTCGGTATTCACTAACAGATCTTTTGTGCAAAGCCTGGCGGTATACATCAAGTGGCTATCATAATCCGGAATCTCCAAACGTGCTGAAAGGACGGCTTCCAGTGATTGGATGCTTGGATATTTTACCAAGTTCTCGATGGCCGCTCGAGCCACATGAGGGTCTTGATCCTTACTGGCATGTAATACCATTTGGTAATTTTGTTCATTAGGTTGCTGCTCTAAAAGTATGCGCATGGTATGTAAGCGAATCAAAGGATCAGCATTTTTTGCGGAGCTTATGATGAGCTTAGCGGGCAAAGAATTTAGTCGATGTAAAACCCATAAGGCATGAACATAGGCAATAGGACTCGTTGAATTTTTTTTAAGCAATGCCTTCAAAGGCTTAACCGCTTGCATGCCGATTCGATCCGATAACTGATCCATCGCCGTCATCCGAACAGACATGTTTTTTAGATCTAGCGCAGCTAAAAGTTCATTGATAGATGCGCTAGTCCAATCTTTGATCTCATTATGCTGGCCTTTGTAGGTGATCCGCCAAATTCTGCCGCGGATTCTATCCCGATGAGGATCATCTAGAGGTACCTCGTAATGTCCGATAATACTATTATAAAAATCAGCGATATACAAGGCTCCATCGGGTCCTAGTTTTACATCCACGGGACGAAACCATGGGTCTTTACTTTTGACAAAATCGCTTTCTTTTTTCCCGATGGGCGTTGAACCCTTATTCATATATGAATTTCGATAGACTCGACTGGCTACCACGTCACCTATAAAAAACCCATTTTGATATTCTGCGGGGAATTGTACATCTCCATAATAAGCTAGGCCGGCAAGTGCGGTCGCTTCATTTTGAAGGCGCTTCATATCGGGTGCAAAACCCATTCGCGTCGGCTTTCCAAAACTAGGGTAATCCGCATTTTTAATCAGCTGATAGAGCGGAGAGGTATGACAATCCGTTGAATATAAATATCCCCTTTCATCAAAGGCTAATCCAAAGGGGTTCACTTGTCCATAGGTATTTTGTTCCACACGGCTGCCATCGATTTTAAATCGGAAGGTGTTGCCTGAGACCATGGTAATCGAGTGCCCGTCGGTGCCCGCTGGGGAGGAGGTATTGGTAAAGCCATGATCTGCATAAACCCAGCCGTCATACCCTCGTACAAAGTTGTTAACCATCCCATGTGTATCCGCACTTCCAAATCCGCCAAGTAATTTTTTTTCACTATCTGCTTTGCCGTCGCCGTTTGAATCAGTGAATTTTGAAATTTTGGGGATGCTGTAGGCGATCGCTCCGTCATTAATTGGCAGAATACCAATTGGAATATTTAATGTATCGCTAAAATGCGAATAAGAATCTGCCTTCCCATCATGATCTGTATCTTCTAAAATAGTGAGGCGATCCTTGCCTTTGTTGGGCGATGTGGCAGGAAAGGGATACTCAAAAGATTGGGTCACCCATATACGTCCTTTTGCATCAAAAGCGATATTAATAGGTTTGCCAATCATGGGCTCTGAAGCGTACAATTGAATCTCAAAACCGGGAGGAAGTTTAAATCCTAGCCGTTCTTCTTCAGGTGTATGCGCTGTGGTTGATCTTATGTTATCATTGAATAATGGCCCGCTGTAAAGGCTATCATTATCCGGCGTAGTTTCTGCTTTGGTTTGGGAGATGTCAACGGTTTTGATTTGTTGTTGGATCGTCTGAATACTACATCCTATTGTTATTAAAAGGCAAAAGCCTAAAAATGTCGGCAAGCTAAAAATCCTATTCATGATTATATATCTAGTAGATGGAATTTTTGATGGCAAAATATTTCGTTTTGAATCGAATTTAGCAATTATTTCATATTAAATAAAACAAATCCAATGAATACCAACAAGCAAATGAGCGCGCGCTCGGGTGGATATTTTTATTTTAGGAGTTTGGTAGCCGAGTGTGTATCGCGAAAGGCAATTTAGCCCATAATGAGCCTTTTTTTAAGATTATACAAAGTAGAGCAATGCGCAATCCTTACAGGTTTGTCAAAGGCACAACGATTGGATAAACTTTGGCAAACCTCTAAGGTTTGCCAAAGGGGATGCAGGTTTGCCAAAGCCACCACGAAAAGAGCCTAAACAAAAAGCATAAA
The DNA here is from genome assembly GCA_903907745.1 of uncultured Cytophagaceae bacterium. Lineage (GTDB taxonomy): Bacteria > Bacteroidota > Bacteroidia > Cytophagales > Spirosomataceae > Aquirufa. Next base: position 4,527 of record CAIVPF010000016.1, read on the forward strand.
TTTAAATGGGTAATAATTCAATATTTTATAATTGTTATCCATTGGATAAACTTTGGCAAACCTTGGAGGTTTGCCAAAGGGGGGGGGTAGATTTGCCAAAGGTAAAAATGGTAATTACAATTTTATCAGTATATTTAATACCCAAACCCCCAAGCAATTTAAACCTATCATCCCCAAAATATAAAAAAATGAGCGCATATTGGAACAAAAATCTTCATCCTACTTGCTTAGCCAAATTGACTTTTATACTGTTTTTCCTAGTTTCAGGTTCCTTACACCTATCCGCCCAGTCAACCGCCAAAAGCCTCTCTCTCTTTGATGGAAAAACGCTCAATGGCTGGAAAACCGTGGACCCCACGCATGAAAAGCTATGGTTTGTGGCCGACAGCATCCTCAGAAGTGGCGATGGCATCCATAAAATACCCGCAAACACCTACCTACATACCACTCGGGAATATTCTGATTTTGAATTCCGCTGCCTTTTCCGCTTATCGGGTGATCCTAAGACCGGTATGATTAATAGCGGTATTCAATATCGGTCCAACATAGAAGGAGGAAAAATGGTCGGTTACCAAGCTGATATCGGGAACGGATACTGGGGTGATATTTATGACGAGCATCGCCGCGGGAAATTAGTCGGCGGAGACCTAAGCACGCTAAAACATCTCCTGAAAGAAGATGGATGGAATAGTTATATTATTCGTTGCAAAGGCAACCTGCATGAACTGTATATCAATGGGGTCAAAACCTGCGAATACATAGAAAAAGACCCAAAAATACCCCAAAAAGGTGTCATTGCGGTACAAATTCATAGCGGCGGTATAGCCCAAGTCGAGTTCAGAGATCTCAGCATTTCCGAAATTCCCTGAATGAAGATCTAATTCTTTGACTCCACATAAAACGCGTCGAAAGGACCAAAATCCAAAAAAAATTACATGCTTTTTTGCTAAAATTTCAGAAAACCTATGAAGCTTATTCTTGTATTCATTTCGATCTTCCTTGTATCGAGCCTTAGTCCAAGCGTATTTGCTCAATCAAAAAAAACACAGTCGATACGCACGCATGTCTACACGCCCGAGCAAGAACTTGCCGGATTTAAAGTACCTGAAGGCTTTGTGATCGAGCTCGTAGCCAGCGAAAAAGAGGGCTTGATTAACCCCATCGACCTCACCTTCGATGATGCAGGCAGGCTTTGGACGCAAACCGCAACCATGTACCCCTTAGACCCCATCGCCGACATCCAATGGAACGACCTGCTCAAACTCATGGACGACCCCGAAGCGCAGAAAAATCATCCAAACTTTAAACGGATTTTGGATCTCTATCAAGGCAAAACAAAAGGAGCCGATAAAATACTCGTATTCTCCGACCTCTATGGCAAAAATCCCATCAAAACCAATATCTGGGCAGATGGCCTCACGATTCCCATGAGTATGCTACCCTATAAAAATGGTGCGTATGTCGTGCAAGGTTCCGAACTATTTTTTCTGAAGGATACCGATCAGGACGGGAAAGCGGATCAACGAACTCCCCTCCTCACCGGTTTTGGGTATACAGACACTCATACGATGGCGCATGTGCTCATCCGAGCACCCGGCGATTGGATTCATTTTAGCCAAGGAGCCCTAAACAAAAGTGGCGTTTCCTCTTTACATAGCGATGTAAAACTCAAGATCGATTACAGCAAAATTGCGCGCTTTTCCTTAGACGCAAAAAAACTGGAACTCGTCAGTTCGGGGCTCAATAATATTTGGGGCTTTCAGCTCCGGGGCAATGGTCAGTGGTATGGTTCTGAAGCAAATGATTTAGGATTTTCCGTGGCACCCATGGAACCGGGTTCAGGCTTTCCAGGGATTGGAAATGATCGGCTTCGTGCGTATCAACCTTTCATGTCTCCCCTCCACGAATTCCGTGTGGGTGGAACCGGAATCTCAGGAACAGCTTTCGCAGATGATGCCGCTGGATCATTTCCAGAAGAATTTAAAAATGTGGCCTTTCTCGCAAATCCGATCACGAGTTCGATCAATGCGGTTCAGATCAACCGCAATCCGGATGGAAGCGTTACTGCCAAACATTTACCGGATTTGTTGACCTCCGAAGACGACTGGTTTCGCCCCGTTAATATGGAGTTTGGCCCAGATGGATGCCTCTACATCGCGGACTGGTACAACAAAATCATTTCGCACAACGAACTCCCAACCACCCACCCAGATCGAGATAAGGAACATGGCCGCATCTGGCGTATCCGTCACATGAGTCAAAAGCCACGTGTTATCCCGGATTTCAATGAGGTGAAAACGGAGGAATTGGTCAATTACCTGAAGTCCCCCTCACTTTGGGAAAAACGGGCTGCCTGGCATCAGATCTCCGATCGGCCGCGATCAGAAACGAAGAACCTAGCGCAGGGTCTTGTTGGCATGGCTTCCGACGAATCCCAAGACGAAGTCACACGGATTCATGCCCTGTGGTCATTGGAAGGCATTAAACAGTACGATGCCAAACTCCTTTCTTTACTATTAAAATCCCCTTTGCACGACCTTAGGCGTGAAGCTGTTCGTTCGTTGACAAGTTTTTCCCTTGCCCCAGCGCAAATGGCCAGTTCCGTAAAAGAGCTCATCGAAGATAAAAATCCAGCCGTGCGCTCCCAGGTAATTCGTACCCTCACGGAAGCGGGTGGAGCAGACCAAGCGGTCATTGATATGTTAGTTCGTGCCTGTAAACCTGAAATCCCCGGAAATGCGATGGGCGGGGCCTATGAGAGAAAATTTGAACGCTTTCTGGCTCGTCGGGCGCTGGAAAATTACACCGAAGAATTACAAAGCTACCTAAACGCTCCCATCGCTAGCGATATACCACTTACTCATATCTTGTGGGCTATTCAGGCCTTGCCTGTCAAAGAAAAGGAAAAGGCATTTCTGAAATTTTGGCCCGCTGCTCAGATTAGCACCCTCGACGAATCTACTTTTATCAGCAACACGGAAATGCTGGCCAACCAAGAAATTTACGAAGCAGTCAAGCAGGTTTTCCAAAATCCAGTAAATGCAGCGACATATGTCAAATACGCCTTGCAAAATCAAGCCCAGGTCCAATCGCCCGAATTGGCCCTTATGCTTCAGGTTCCGGTGAACAGCTTATTGCACAGCGACTCTCCTCCGAACATCGACCTAGCCCTGGATGCGATTGGCCGTTTTAAAATGGAAAAATCACGGGAGGCCATTATTTCTTTGATCACGGATCAAAGCCCAGATAATACCCTAAGACTTGCTTTGAAAGCATTAGAGATGAATCCCAAAGCCAGTCAGGACATTTTTATGCGGATTGTACAGAATAAAAAAATGAGTTTTGAGGTGCGTACGGCCGCGCTGAACAGCCTCTCCAAGGCGAGCCAGGCGGAGGGAGAAAAGGCTTTATTGACATGGCTGCCCGACCTGAAAGCGACGGAAAAAACAGAAATGGTCAGCATTTTATCGGGCTCAAGCCAAAGTGCTGCTGTGTTAATGCATGTGTTTGGCCAAAAAGCATTGGATTTATCGGCCTTTAACCTTTCGGCCGCCGAGCGCGTGGTGAATGCGAATCGCGGGGATGATCGAGGTCGGGCTATTTTGGAAGGTGTGAAAAAGCGAGAAGAGGAAAAAAAGAAGGCATTCGATGGGGACCTTAAAAGGTATTTGATCATTGCGAATAAAAACGGAGGGAATCCCAAAGAAGGGAAAAAGCTCTTTCAGACATGCTTGTTGTGTCACCAAGTCGGCAATCAGGGTCAAAATATCGCCCCGGCCTTAGACGGCTCCGCTTCCCGCGATTATGAAGCGCTGCTGACAGCCATCCTGAATCCGGATGCGGCGGTGGAATCTAATTATGCGGTGTATCGGGTGCGGAAAAAAGATGGGCAGAGTATGGAAGGTTATTTGGTCAACAAAGATGCCCGCGGAACCACCCTCGCTTTTATGGGTGGAACTCGTGTATTCATTGAAGCCGCCAGCATCCAAAACCAAGGTTTTCTGGGTGGCCGTTCTTTTATGGCCAAAGGTTTGATTGACCAGTATAGTGATAAAGAAGTGGCCGATTTGTTGTCCTACATACGGACCTTGAAATGATCCATGAACAGGCAATAATTGAATAGATTTTAATATTTAAACTTGAGGAAATTCGTACAAGGCCCTCGAATTTTTTACTATTTATTTTTATCCGCCGTGCTGCCAACACAGCCCATTCGAACGAGCAGACCTGGAACATCGAGTTCCTTTTTTGGTTGTTGCGGAGCATTGCGAATAAGAAGGTGCTTTCGCGTCAGATTTTTCATTGACACCTTCATCTGGATATGAACTTTTATTTCCTAATGGAGTAGAATTAGGAATATTTTCACCATTTCGGTATTGCTCAACGAGGCGTTTGAGCACATTAAATTCAAATTGAAGATTTTCCAATTTTACGCCAAGATCCAAAATTCGATTCTCATTTTTCGAATTTGAATGAATCAATTCTGTGGAAAGTTTTTCATTTTCCATTTGAAGCTTTTTAACCTGCTCCTTTAAATCAAATATTTCTACAATAACATCCTTTTTTTGAGCGAATGAATTGAATGAAATAAATACCAAGAAAATCAACTTTAGTGCGCGCATATACTCTTTTCAAAAAAGGTAAAAAGATTCTTCAAGCCCCCACTCAAATACACGTTAAAACATATATGTAACAAGATCCCTCGATCGCTTTGGCGATGAGGAATAGATTTGAAACGAGTATATTTAATAAAAATAAAATTTGTTGATATATTCCATCATTAATAATTAAATCATATTTTTGTGATGGAATTTTCCTACATATTTTATATTTTTGAAATTAAAAATAAATTCAGAGCCCTATTAATCAATCGGAAAGATGGAAAAAGGAATCAAAATTTGGCATGCGATGAGCGATCCAGCTTTGTTGGGAACGTTGGGGACGTTTATTCAACAAACCAGATTGCAACAAAACAAAACCCAGCAACAAATAGCCACAGCCGCGGGGATCAACCGCTCCACCATCGTTCAAATCGAACATGGAGGCGGTGGCACCATGCTTTCTTTTTTGCAGATCATGAGAGCATTAGGTCAATTGCAAATGTTTCAGCATTTTGAGATCAAAGCAGCGCAGCTAAGTCCACTCCAACTCGCAAAAATGGACCAAAAAAAACGCCAAAGAGCGCGTAGAACTAAAGAAATTGAAAAACCCACCTTAGATTGGTAATGATAACATCGGCATTCATTCATATATGGGGGAAACGAGTCGGCGCCATCGCCTGGGATGATGAACGCGGCCTGGCTTCATTCGAATATGAACCTTCCTTTCTCACGAATAACTGGGATTTAGCACCCCTACAAATACCGATTTTCGGCGCAGCAAATCAGGTATTTTCCTTCCCTGAATTACGCGGAAGCGCCACATTTAAAGGCTTACCGGGATTATTAGCCGATGTGCTTCCGGATAGATACGGAAATAGCTTAATCAATGCGTGGCTTGCCAGCCATGGCCGACCCGCCGATAGTATGAATCCCATAGAGCTACTTTGTTTTATAGGCAAACGAGGAATGGGTGCGCTCGAATTTGAACCCGTATCACCCAAAGCCCATCATGGATCCAGCAAAATCGAATTAACTAGTTTAATCCATATCGCTCAGGAAATACTTTTGGGCAAACAAAATTTTAATGCCGACCTATCCCGTGATGATGCCAAAGCATTAAGCGATATTTTGAAAATCGGTACCTCAGCTGGAGGCGCCCGAGCCAAGGCCGTCATCGCTTTTAATCCCGATACCCAAGAAATTCGTTCCGGTCAGGCGGATGCCCCCAAGGGATTTGGGCATTGGCTAATCAAATTTGACGGCGTTAGCGATCTGCAAATAGGCAATACAACAGGATATGGACGAGTGGAAATGGCTTATTCCCTCATGGCCAAAGAAGCCCAGATCGAAATGACTGAATGCCGATTATTGGAGGAAAATGACCGCGCGCATTTTATGACCAAACGTTTTGATAGGGAGCAGGGCCAAGAGAAGGTTCATATACAAAGTTTTTGTGCCATTTCTCACTACGACTTTACTGAGATTACGCTATTTAGCTACGAGCAGCTTTTTGAAACCATGCGCATGTTGCTATTGCCTTATACGGATGCCGAGCAATTATACCGCCGCATGGTGTTTAATGTCATGGCCAGAAATTGTGATGACCATACCAAAAATTTTTCATTTATGATGGATAAAAAGGGCCAATGGCGTTTAGCATCTGCCTTTGATATTTGCCACGCCTACCGTCCGGGGAGTGCATGGGTAAGCCAACATTCCCTAAGCATCAATTCCAAAAGGACCGACATCACCCGGAATGATTTACAACAAGTGGCCAAAAAAATGAACATCAAAAAGGCAGATGCCATCATCGACCAAGTACATGCCGCGGTGAGCAAATGGACTGCTTTTGCTACCCAAACGAATGTAAACAAGGACTTAACAGAAGCGATTGCCAAAACGCTTTGGTTGGTTTAAAAGGAGAATATTTGAATTTTATGTACGCTTTTCCAATCCCATGAAGGCTTTTTTGTAAGAAGGATTATAATTAGAGATAATTCGGGTAGATAAAAAAATAAGGCGGTATGATGCCGCCTTATTAGGAAATACATTTTGAATGAAAAGAACTAATTTACTTTTCCGGTTTCAATAACTGTTTTTCCAGATCCAATTTTACCGTATGTGTTTACCTGAATGGAAGAATCCGTTGTTTTTTTACCATTTCTAGTTAATCCCAATATCGTAGTATTTTGTTCTGGACCTAGTTTCAGATTTGTAATAGAAACTTGACTTCCGCCGCAACAACCATCCGTATTATCTATTCCTAAAAAAAGCACATCCCCATTTTTTAATTTTTTAGTAAAAGAACCTGATTCTAACTTGCCAAAACCAGTAATGTATCCAACAATACCATTTAATGAATAAATGAAAGGATCAAATAACGCTGATTCAGCGATGTCATTAGTACTGTAGCTCCAATCAAATGAAATAGTTATATCTTCGGAAACTGTTGTAGATATACCATTAATTAAACTAGGTCCACTTTCATCGGCTCCTAAAATAAATGCCGTATTTGTTGAAACTGTTGCATTTCCATTTCCTTGTATTTGCGTGCTCCATTGTGCCTTTAGGCCAAAACATATAAAAAATAGAATATAAAAAATGATATATTTTTTCACAATTGAAAATTAATTGATGTTAAACTAAAAACAAGATC
>CAIVPF010000017.1 GCA_903907745.1 uncultured Cytophagaceae bacterium
AATTATATCATCAGGGTTGGGACCAACATGGAAACCTTCCATTCGAAATTAAAAGCCAAGCCAAAGATGTGGATCAAGCCTCCGCTGCTTTAGTAACCGATTTAAAACAAAGAGGTTTGTTGGATGAAACCTTGGTGATTTGGGGTGGGGAGTTTGGACGTACAAGTTATAGTCAAGGGAAATTGACCCCAGAAAATTATGGTCGAGATCACCATCCAAGATGTTTCAGTATCTGGATGGCGGGTGGTGGAATCAAACCGGGTATGGTCTATGGGGAAACTGATGAATTAGGATATAATATCATTAAAAACCCTGTCCATGTCCATGATTTCCAAGCAACGGTCTTGCACACCTTGGGTTTAAATCATGAAAAATTAATCTTCAAACATTTGGGCAGGCGGTATCGATTAACCGATATTTCAGGAAAAGTGGTTCGAGATATCTTAAGCTAGGTTGAGTATGAATAAAAAATGGAGGGGTATTGTTGAACAATTTGTACTCATATCTGCGGTATTTCTAGCGTTTTTATTAGCCTTTGAGGAACTAATTGTTGTTCCGACTTGGCTGCAGTCCTTTGGCAGATTACACCCACTAATTCTACATTTTCCAATCGTCTTATTGATTTTATTAATGGCTTGGGAATTTTTCCGATTTACCCGAGAAACCTCCCCATGGATTGACACCGCGGAGCAATGGATATCTGATGCTTGGATTTCAGGAGCGGCCCTCACAGGCCTAACCACCATTTTTGGATTATTACTTTCGAAAGAATCTGGCTATTCCGGAGATACGCTTTTCTGGCATAAGTGGGCAGCCGTTACTTTATTTATCGTCTTTAGTGGAACCTATTGGCTCAGAAATTTATCCTTTTACCAAAAGCTGAACTCGAGGTTATTGATTGGTTTAATATCCATTTTATTAATCTCGACCGGCCATTTTGGGTCAGAACTTACGCATGGAGACGGTTTTGTGTTGGAGCCTTTCCAACAAGGAAAACAGATCTATCTAGAAGATGCCCTTGTTTTTGATCACATGGTCAAGCCTATTTTTGAAAAAAAATGCATGAGCTGCCATAACCCGGAAAAGAAAAAAGGGGACCTTGATTTGTCTAGTATTCAAGGTATTTTAAAAGGAGGTAAAACTGGCAAATTATTTGTCACTGGGAAACCTGAAATAAGCCTATTATTAGAGCGAATTCACCTTCCTTTAGAAGATAAAAAGCATATGCCTGCATCAGGTCAGCCGCAGTTGACCGATGAGGAGAAAATGATTTTAGCTCTTTGGATCAAAGGAAACGCAACCTTTACTAAAAAAGTGTTGGAGTTGCCTGCAACAGATTCACTCCGCATCATGGGGAATACCTTATTCAATTCTGTTAATGACGAGGCTACAAATTATGATTTTTCAGCAGCGAGTCAGGAAACCATCGACGAATTAACCAACGAGTACCGGACGATCGCTCCTCTAGCGAAGAACTCACCGGCTTTGCGTGTTCATATTTTCAATAAAAGTGAATTTAATTCTAAAAAACTGGAGGAATTAGTCGCCATTAAAAAGCAAATTATATTTTTAAGTGTGGCGAAAATGCCTGTGAAGGACTCGGATTTGTTGACCATCGCGCAGTTTGAAAACTTAGAACGCTTGGAATTAAACTTTAGCAATATTACGGCCAAAGGACTTTTGGCGCTAAAAACATTAACCCATTTAAAAAGTATTTCACTATCGGGAACGCAAGTAAATTATCAAGATTTACAAGTAGCCATGCAAGGGTTTAAAAAGCTTCAGGCCATTTATCTTTGGGATACACCACTCACTGTGGAAGACCTCAAAGCGCTATCAACTAAATTTAAATCGGTCCAAATTATAGGCGGATTTAAAGACGATGGCAAAAATCCTTTAAAACTGAATGCCCCAGAATTAAAAAATACATCGACCATCTTTGATACCGAGGCGCCACTCACTTTATTCCATACGATTAAGGG
>CAIVPF010000018.1 GCA_903907745.1 uncultured Cytophagaceae bacterium
AGATATTTAAAGGTAATTAGTGCACCGGTATCAGGAAAATAATTATTTTAGTCTTTTCATTAAAAGATGATCAGTATTTGGGTATTCATTAGTGTAGCCATTGTTTTATTGGTGCTGTTCATTTCAGTGCTAAAGCTACAGCCATTTATATCTTTTTTACTCGTTTCTCTCGGCTTAGGTTTAGCGAGTGGATTAACTACTGGCGACACGATTGTAGCGATCCAAAAAGGAATTGGAGGCACTTTAGGTTCGATTATTCCCATCATTATTTTGGGAGCGATGATTGGCAAAATGGTCGCTAAGAGTCAGGCAACTACGGTGATTGCCGACTGGCTTGTGGATGTCTTAGGGCATAAAAACTTGCCTTTTGCATTTATGATCATTGGCTTTATTGTCGGGCTTCCCCTTTTTTATTCGGTGGCGTTTTTGCTGATGGCTCCTTTGGTTTTATCCACCGCGCAGCGACATAATTTACCGGTGGTTTATTTGGGCATTCCGATGCTCGCTTCTTTGTCCATTACTCAAGGATTTTTACCTCCGCATCCAGCGCCTTATTATTTGGTCACACATTTGCCAGGTGCCGACATGGGCATTACCTTGGGATTAGGAATCGTGATTTCAATTCCGGCGATGCTTGCTTCTGGTTGGCTTTTTGGGAAGACGTTGAAAAATATTCCTGCTTCACCCATGTCTTTTGTGGAACCCCCCACGGCCGCAAAGGCACCTAGTTTAGGCGCCAGTTTATTCGTTTTATTATTGCCCGTAGGCTTAATTGCCATGCAATCTTTTGCGAAAAACCTTCATAACCCGTTCCTCGAGTTTGTCGGCGAGCCGATCGTCGCGCTATTAATTTCATTGGGTGCGGCTATTTACTTATTGGGATTTAATCGGGGCATTTCCTGGTCGGAAATGCAAGGGTGGTTATTGGAATCCATCAAAGATATTTCTCCCTTGATGTTGACCTTCGGTGGTGCGGGAGCTTTTAAAGAAATATTGCAGGCGATGAAAGTGGGGGATGAGATTTTGAAATTAACGCAACAAAGCACCCTGGATCCTTTAATTATTGCGTGGATGATTGCGGGAGTTTTGCGCATTGTGACGGGCTCATCGACCGTTGCGGGCATAACGACAGCCGGATTAATTCTGCCTATTTTAAGTGCGAGCGGGACGAATCCAAATTTAATGGCGCTGAGCATCGGTGCGGGATCTATGGTCCTTTCTCATGTGAACGATGCGGGATTTTGGCTCTATAAGGAATATTTTGGAGTAAGTATCAAAGACTCTTTGAGATCCTGGACCATCATGGAAACAATTTTAGCCGTAGTGGGATTAGTAGGCGTGCTCGTTTTACAAAATTATCTATAGGATTCCGCTAATTCTGACGGCTTTTGCCAAATTTTTCTTTTCTTGCAAGCTTAAACCAAACCTATTGTTATGAAAAAGTATACTATTTTATTTTTGATGGTATCTGTTGGGGCCATCGCGCAAATTGGCGTAGGCGCTAAAAAACCCAAAAATGCCGATATGATGTTTGATGGATCTCGGTCCATGTTAGATGAAAAATGGATCTATTGGGAAGGGCCTCGTTTTGCAGCCCAAATGCCAATTAAATGGGAAATTGTTTCGGATCCTGTGGATAAAGGAACCACCGTTTCTACGAATGATCCGGCAGGAGCTGGCGGGAAATTTGGTGCGGCGGACATTGTTACCAAAAGAAAATTCCGTGATTTCAGGTTACATGTTGAATTTTTCATTCCTTCTAAAGGGGGAAATTCGGGCGTTTATTTACAAAACCGATATGAAATCCAAGTCTTAGATGGAGACACGACGAAGCATGGAATGGCTGCGGTGATTAATGAAACGCCATCGCCATATTATGCCTATAATGGGATTGGGAAATGGAATGCGTATGACATTCAGTTCCGCGCGGCCCGATTTAAAGACGGCGTGTTAACTGAAAAGCCAATGGTTACGATGTATTTTAATGGAAAGAAAGTGCATAAAAATCAGATCATTAACCAAGTTTGGGGAGGCATAAATTCGGGGATTGACGGTGGGAATAATGGCGGAAAAGGGATCACGGATTCTCCTCAAGGGTTGAAATTACAGGCCGAAGGACATGACGTGCGTTACCGGAATATTTGGATGAAAGATATGGATTTTGTTCAGGCGTCAACCGATTTTTAAAAACCATTTTTGTGCATTTTAAGTTAGGTTAAAAAAAATATATTTATGATTCAAGTTTCAGGCTATGGCGCCTTACATGCCACGTCTTCTATTGCTCCTATCGAATTTGAACGCAGGGAATTAGGTGAGAAAGATATTCTAATTGACATTTTATATTGTGGCGTTTGCCATTCTGATATTCACATGGCACGTTCTGAGTGGGGACCTTCGGTGTATCCCATTGTTCCGGGCCACGAGATTGTAGGCAAAATTAGCCAAATCGGTTCTGGGGTAACCCAATTTAAAGTGGGCGAAATGGCGGGAGTAGGAGTTTTTATCGATTCTTGTCGGGAATGTCCCTCATGCAAAAAAGGCCAAGAGCAGTATTGTGATGAAGGGTTTACACCTACCTACAATGGATATTATCGGGATGGAGTAACACCTACTTTTGGAGGTTATTCCACTCAATATGTCGTGGATGAAGCCTATACGTTGCATATCCCCTTTACAAAAGAATTAGAACGTGTAGCTCCTTTATTGTGTGCGGGAATCACAACGTATTCTCCTTTAAAATACGCAGGTGTAGGAAAAGGACATAAAGTGGCGGTGTTAGGTCTGGGTGGTTTGGGCCATATGGGGGTTAAGTTTGCGGTGTCGATGGGAGCGGAAGTAACGATGTTAAGTACTTCGCCTTCTAAAGAAAATGATGCCAAAATGTTAGGGGCTCATCATTTTGCTTTGTCGACCGACAAGGACCAAATGAAAGCTTTGCGTGGCCAATTCGATTTTATATTGAACACCGTCGCGGCTAAATATGATTTAAATAAATTTTTGGATTTATTGACCGTTGAAGGTAAAATGCTTTTGGTGGGAATTCCTCCGGAAGACAATGAATTAGGCAGTGCCAAATTAATTTCGAGGCGTAGAAGCATTATAGGTTCTAATGTTGGCGGCATTGCTGAAACGCAGGAAATGTTGGATTACTGTGCGGAGCATAATATTTTATCCGATGTGGAAGAGATTCAGATGGGGGAAATCAATGAGGCCTATGAGCGGATTTTAAAATCAGATGTAAAATATCGTTTTGTAATAAAAATGTAGACACATTCGGAATGTTGGTCTATTAAAGGGCAAATCAATTTTAGGAAATTTTTACCTTTCGAAATAGTGTTTAAACCCTTTTTTATGAATCCAATTCAAGCCGGTATTGCAGCTTTAGCCAGCGCAATACCCTCTCCGTCCGCCCAAGCAACGCAAGGAATTTTACTGTCTCAATTAGACAATATCTTAGGAACTTCCTTAGATCTTAAAATCATTGCGTCAAGTTTCGAATCCGCTCAAAAGGCGGAGGCAAAGGTTGTATCTGAAATCCAACGCTTGAATCAAATCTTGGGCAGCTTTAACCCAAATTCAGAATTTAGCCTTTGGGCTACAAGTGCTGGGGAAGCGGTTCGAATATCCGAGGAATTATTTACTGTTTTAGCCAAATTTGACACTTGGCGCGATGCAACAGGCGGCGTGATTCAAGCTGCTTCTGAGCATATTGCCCAACTGTGGCAAACAGCTTCTTCCAAAGGGGAAGCACCGCTGGCAGCGGATTTAGCTCGTGCGGTTGCGGAGGCGAATCAAATGCATTATGTCTTACATCACGAAACACAAAGCGCTACGAGGTTGACGGATGTTTCCATGCGCTTACATTCTTTGGCGAAAAGTTTTGTTATGGATCAGGCGGCAGAAAAAGGGATGTTGGAACCAGGTGTTTCGGGCATGGTCTTGAATATAGGAGGCGATATGGTGGTGAAGGGCGATTGGACGGAAAAAGTAGCCATCGCAAATCCGCGGAATGCGTCTGAAAATGCGGAGGCATTGCAAATCATACAAATTAATAATAAGGCCATAGCAACCAGTGGCGATTACCGTCGGGGATTCGACGTGGGAGGCCAGTGGTTCTCACACATCATCGATCCTCATAGCGGCGAACCCGCAAAAGACATCATCAGCGCGACCGTCATTCATCCGGATGCGAGTACTGCCGGCGCTTTGGCCACGGCTTTTACCGTCTTGTCTTTGGAAGAAATCAAATCAGTCGCCAATGAAAATCCAGGCACCGAATTTTTGTTAGTGACAAAAGAAGGCGAACAAATCCCAAGTGAAAACTGGACCGGTAGCCCGATTCTTGCCTCCAATTCCCCGGCCAATTCAGCCATTTCCTATGTGAATTTGAAGGATAAATTGTGGAATGAAAAGCAAGAATTGGTCATTAATTTGGAGTTAGCCAAATTTGAAGGCCGCTTCCGCCGTCCATTCGTAGCCGTTTGGATTGAGGATGAAGAAGGTCAACCTGTCCGTCGTTTGGCCGTTTGGTACAATAAACCTCGTTGGCTACCCGATCTACGTTATTTCTACGCGGCACAACGCAAGAGTGAAATCGACATAACCTCCTTCACAGGTGCCACGCGTTCGGCCGGGAATTATTCATTAAATTGGGACGGGAAAAATGACCAAGGCCAATTCGTCAAGCAAGGAAAATACACTGTATTCATCGAAGCCGCCCGCGAACACGGAACCTACCAGTTAATCAAACAAGAGATGAATTTCAACGGAAAAGCTCAGGACAAACCTTTGGAAGGCAACGAAGAAATCACCTCGGCATCCTTATCTTATCGCGATAAATAAATGAAATCACCCGCTCCTAAGTGGAAGGCTCCGGTGGCGAATTGGACCCGCTGGCTCCACATTTACCTGTCCATGTTCAGTTTCATCATCGTGTTATTTTTCGCGGTGACGGGATTGACGCTAAACCACGTGGATTGGTTTCCTGAATCTGTGAGCAATACGGAAGTAGATGATCATTTAAATCCCGCTTGGGTAAATGCGGCCGATACGGCCAAGATTAATAAATTGGCCATCGTCGAGCATCTTCGAGAAAAAAATAAGATTCACGGGCAGATTAACGATTTCCGGCTTGAGGACGAAGAAGTTTCCATTTCGTTTCAAGGACCAGGTTATACGGCGGATGTGTTCATTGACCGACAAAAGGGAACCTATCACCTCGCCGAAACGCGCATGGGGATTTTTGCGATTATGAACGATTTGCACAAGGGGCGGGATACAGGCAAAGCCTGGTCTTGGGTCATCGATTTTTCGGCGATATTTATGACGATTATTTCGTTGACCGGTTTAATCTTGTTGCTTTTCTTGAAAAAGCGCCGCAACAATGGCCTCTTATGGGCCATCATTGGCGGCATTATTTCCTTAGTCCTCGTCTTCTACTGTATGTAAAATAGCGGCTCTGCGAGGAGCGGGCATGTCAGAATCCTCTCCTCGAACAGCCTTCCAAATCACTTGATTTAATTCCAAATCAGGCGCAGAATCTTCCTTCGAGAAATCAAATTTTTCACTTAAGCGGGAACTCGCAGTTTCTTTTGTGTTTTTCTCAAATAAATTTACCGTGGGCACAATGTGGGTAAATGGCGAGATATCCGCAGTTTTCGAAAAGCTTCTGAACATCGGTGTTGCGGAGGCGTCGTATTGACTCATCGGAGGCAAACCTAAAATTAATTCGATCGTTCTTAACATCGATGAGGTGGAATAGGGCGTATGATCCACAAATCCTCGTTTCACAAATCCACCTGCCACATAGGCCGTGGTCCGGTGCGCGTCTACGTGGTCAGAACCATTTTGGGCGTCATCTTCAACGATAAAAATGGCCGTTTCTTTCCAGATAGGGGACTTTGAAAGATGCTCCACGAATAGACCGATTGCATAATCATTATCCGCCACATAGGCATAAGGGGTTTTGGAGCCGATTCTTTGTCCTTCTGTATGGTCATTTGGGAAGTGAAGTGAATTAAAGCGTGGGACTTGGTTTTTCGCTAATAAGGCATCGAAATCACGACGCCAATGGTGGAAGCGAAGCGTGTCCATGATATTTTGATCAAAAGAAGCAAAATCGCTACAAAAGTGATTCGCTAACACGGGAATATTGGCTTTAAAGTTATCCGCAAATTCGCCATAGGTGCGGTAGCTTATGCCCGCGCGTTTGCAATAATCCCAGATAAATCCGTTTTTAGGATTTGCGATTTCCCGGTTCCCTTCGCCATCGTATTTTCCACCACGACCCCCGTAAGAAGTAGGCCATGTTTTCTCTAAATAATCGGTGGCATGGGCGGAGGTGGACCAATTGTGCCCATCGGCACTTACTTCCCCATCCACATAAAAATTATCTAGTAGGACAAAATCCTTGACCAGTTTGTGCTGATTTGGCGTGTATTTTTCGCCAAAAAGCAATAAGGTAGTATCGCCATTTCCGCCTTTTACGTCGGCTAGGACTTGGTCATAGGTCCGGTTTTCCTTGAGGATGTAAAATACGTATTTGATAGGGGATTTTCCGCCCACTTTCATGGGAATTGGGTTGCCCACTTCTCCTTTGGAAGATAATTCACCTGCCTTGGTGTAGGGGGTATTTTGATAAACGGCTAATGATAAAGCGGCCATTTGAGCGCTTTTCGGTTCTGGGAAAAAGGACATTGTTCCTTTCATGAGACCGCCGATGTATTCGTTACGTGCGGCTCGGTTATTGTCGGATTTTTGATA
This sequence comes from uncultured Cytophagaceae bacterium, assembly GCA_903907745.1. Taxonomy (GTDB): domain Bacteria; phylum Bacteroidota; class Bacteroidia; order Cytophagales; family Spirosomataceae; genus Aquirufa. The sequence goes on from CAIVPF010000018.1 coordinate 6,763, forward strand.
GGTTACGGTCTGTATTTTCGCCACAGGATTCGGGCCTTTGGGATTCGCAAAGGAAGAGAAGCCTTTTCCGTTCGCGACGTAAACGATGCCATTGACCACTTTGACTTGAGTCGGGTACCAGCCCACGGGGATAAAACCGAGGGATTTAGAATGGCCAAATTCCTCTACTTCGAATACGGCGAGGCAATTGTTATCGGCATTGGCTACGTATAATTTTTCTTCGTCTTCAGAAAGGGCGATGCCGTTGGTCGATGAGCCTTCCAAGGAATTCGGATACAAAGCTGCGTTTAATACTTCGATTTCCTTGCCTTTGGCGGTTTCGATGACAGAAACAGAATTGTCATTTGCATTTGCCACAAATAAGTATTTCCCGTTTTTTGTCAAGACCATTTCATTTGGATGGTCGCCTACGGAGATAGCGGCTAGGAATTTTTTAGTCTGTGTTTGAAAAGGTAAGACCTTCCGGCCACCCCAAATCGAGATGTACAGAATGTTTTTTTGTTTATCGAGTAAGCAGGTATAGCCTTCCGCAGGCAATGGGTAGCTGGCTTGTATTTTTTCACTGACTAAGTCGATTGCATACAGCGTATTGTTGTCCTTTGTAACCACATATAAGGTTTTATTTGCGTCATCGATTTCTATTCCCGTGGGACTAATTATGGCTTTAGGATTTTCGCTGAGAGCGATTTTGCTTTTTGGAATGAGTTGGTCGTGGTCAATCGTATAGACCAAAATCACATTGTCATTTCCTCCGGAGGCGTACACGGTTTTGTTGTCGCTGGCGATTTTAAGTCCGTACCAGGATTTGGGAATTTCTTTGCTATCAACGATTTCTTTTTTAGCCACATTGAATAGCTGAAGGCTTTGAATGCTTTGGCCATTATTGGTTGCTACGATGTATGCCTTATTCGGGGAAACGGCCAAATTGAGAGGCAAGTCCCCTAATGAAACTGATTTTCCATGGGGGGACAATTTCCAGCCATTGGGTAGGGTAACACGCTTGGCGGCCAATTGGGCAGATAAAGCGGTTTTTGGTTTTTGGGCAAATGAAGCGCTTGCAACACATGCAAAAGCCAAAACACATAGGAAACGTAACATAGAAAGCTATTTTAGAGATTTTGAAACGGTAATTTAGCAAACCTTCGAAAATTATAAGTTACATGATTGTAAAATCTTTAACATCTTTGTTCCGAGTAGGCTATTTCGATCATTTTGGGATAAAGCATGCACGCCTAGGCGATAAGTTCATTTTTTGTTTAATCTGCCAAAGAGAGGCTAGGGATTTTTAATTGGGGAAAACCCTTTAAATTTGAAAATGAAATATTTTTTAAATCTAAACTGATGGAAATTTCGTTCCAAATTAATCCGAGTCTTGATGTTCACGATTTAATTGACGTGCTCGAGAAGTCGAGCTTGGGTTTACGTCGGCCCTTGCATGATCTGGAGGCCATGGAGCAAATGTTGGTTCATGCGAATGTTTACATCGGCGCCTACGAGGGGACGAAATTGGTTGGGCTGGCGCGCGCGATGACAGATTTTGTCTACACGACGTATTTGGCTGATTTAGCGGTGGATGAGGCGTATCAACAACGTGGAATCGGGAAACAATTAATCAGGGAATTGAAAAATTATGTACCCAAGGCCAAATTAATTTTATTATCAGCCCCGGCGGCCGAAGGCTATTATCCGAAGATCGGGATGCAAAAGCATCCGCATTGTTATTTCATCGATGATGTGCAGGAAATTAATTAATGACGGCAAGGCGTTTTCGGAATATTTCGCCATTAGAACCGGTGAAAATAATGAAATAGTTGCCCGCTGTCCAGCTAGATACATCTATTTCTTTTAATTTAAGTCCGTCAATTTTATAGCTATAGATTAAATCCCCTCGCATGTTAAAGATGTCTAAATTCCCGATCACATATTTAGGCCAAGTAATAGTCAGTTTTTGTGTCACCGGATTCGGGGAGCTTACAAAATCATACACGGAATCGTCCTTTTTTGTGATAGGAAATGCGGTAAATGAAAGCGCACGCATGCCCATTTGATTTCGGATAAAAGGACCAGCGAATGGATAGGGGCCATCGGTAACGAATTTTTTGTGGTAATTCGGCAAATAACCAATGATGTTTCCGTCGTATTGGTCCTTAAATTGGATTAATATTTTTCGTTTATCTACAACGCTTATACTAGTAATGTATCCACCTAAACTATTGTCGTTGTATTTATCCCAAAAGAAATGGTCGGACAAAGATATTTTTTGTGTTTTGCCATTCTCGTCTATGATACTCGTGTCTTTAGTGGCAATTAGATTTTGTCCATCTTCGAATTCCAAATATAATTTATCTCGTTCTGTTTCAGAGGCGAAATACGCTCGTTGAATATTGGGACTATAAATTTCAGCGGGCCATGTTTTTTTATGAATCACGTGGGATATAATCCGGGCGGCCTCTAATCCAGATTGGCGATAGCCTTCATTTCCATAGTGTAAACGGTCAAATTGGCGTGTTCCAACTGTCGCGAAGGATTTAATATAGGGATCATCTGAGTGCATTTTCCGCTGATCTTCTCTAGCTTGGGAGCCGTATAAATTCTTGAATTCGTAGATGTTTAGTTGCGGCACGATTACTTGCTGTACGCTGGGGAAATATTTTTTGTATTTAAATTCGAGGCTGGCGAATTTTTGTCCCCATAGATTATTTCCATTTTCCGAAACCTCGGACTCTCCCTGTCGATAAATGATCGCTTTTACTTTGCTTAAAACGCCAGATTTTAAAGCCTTATAATACATGATGTTACCCCCGTCAATGGGTGATTTAGTAGATCCATCAAGTAGTAAATGCCAATCAATAACGGAGCCTCCCGCCGCAGAATTTATAATACAAATAGGTACTTTTTCGTAGCTGATGAGTTGCTTCGCAATTTCAGCTGCCCAAGGACCAATCTTCGCAGGCCCAATCGCTAAGGCCCAAAGCGTGTCTGCAGGGTTATAAGGGCCATAATTATCTGGTTTTTGCACCGCACCGAAGGAACGTAACCATTCTCCCTGATATACTTGATCGTCAATCGGCCCGATCCAAGCATTGGATTGACCGGTAACTAAAAATGCATCTCCGGCGACAATGTTTTTACTGCTTGTGACCAAGGTGGAATCTTTTCCTTTGAAGCTATAAATATCAACCTGAAATTCGGCTAATTCGGCCGGAATGAAGAACTTAGTCGCGAAAGGAATCGTAGGGCTGATAAGTGTTTTTTGCCAACGATACGCCGCCCCATTCCTCGTGATCCGCAAACTGATTGCACTTATATCTTTATTTGAGGTAACTCCTTCGATCGGGACCTCTGCCGCGTTATTTTCCGCCCGCGGATAAAGCTGATAGGATTGTGGCAATTTGGCAAAGACAAAATCGCCAATTTTTTGTCCATGCGTCGCATGCAATCCAACTAAAAGTACCGCAAGAAAGACAAAAGTTATTTGGCGCATTGGCTCAATTTCAATTTCCTACATTTTGAACTATGAAATTACAACAAAACCCAAAATAATACTTATTTTTAGCGTTAATATTCACCTTCAAACTTTAACTAATGAGATCAACTTTCCTTCGATGGCTTGTCTGTTTTTTTATGGGACTATCACTTCCCATCATGGCCCAAGTCACCTATCCGCTAAACGATGTAGCAAGTCCCAAATCTGGGTATTATGCTTTTATCCATGCAAACATCGTTAAAGATGCTAAAACAACGTTAAGAAATGCCGTTTTGATTATCAAACAGGGCAAGATTGAGGCCATCGGCCAAAACATCCCCCTCCCTCAAGACGCCATCGTGGTGGATTGTCAAAACAAATTCATTTACCCTTCTTTCATCGATGCGTACAGCGATTATGGTTCGGCGCCTGTTCAAGCGGGAACGTTTAATTACCGCGCGCCTTCGCAAATGATTTCGAATACCAAAGGTCCTTACGCTTGGAACCAAGCACTTAAAACCGAGGTTTCCTTCGCTAAACAGTTTGTGGTTCAAGACGCCAAGGCAAAAGATCTGCGGAAAATGGGTTTTGGAACAGTACTTTCCCATCAGATGGACGGGATTTCTCGTGGAACGGGAGCCGTTGTTACCCTAGCGAAGGAAAAGGAAAATTTGGTTTTATTAAAGGAAAGAGCCTCAGCGCATTATTCGCTTGATAAGGGAAGTTCCACCCAAGACTATCCAAATTCTTTAATGGGAAGCGTGGCTTTATTACGCCAAAACTTTTTGGATGCCGCTTGGTATAAATCGAAACCAGCCAAAGAAGGCATGAATTTAACTTTGCAGTCCTTTAATGAGCAGGCATCTTTACCCCAGATTTTTGAGGTAACCGACAAATGGTCAGCGCTTCGTGCAGATAAAATTGGCGACGAGTTCGGTGTGCAATACATTATCAAAGCCAGCGGAAATGAATACCAGCGCATCGACGATATGAAAGCCACCAAGGCGTCCTTCATTTTGCCTGTCAATTATCCACAGGCGATGGATTTGGAAGACCCTACGGATGCGCGTTTTGTCACGGTCGCCGAATTAAAACATTGGGAATTAGCCCCTACAAATGCAGGAGCTTTTGAAAAAGCAGGGATTCCTTTTGCCTTAACCACGAATGGACTTAAAGATGTAAGTCAATTTTTGCCAAATCTCCGTAAGGCCATCCAAATGGGATTAAGCGAGCAAAAAGCTTTAGAGGCTTTAACTTCGGTTCCGGCAGGATTAATAGGCATGTCGGATCAAGTGGGAAGTTTGGAGCCAGGAAAATTGGCCAATTTTTTAATTAGTACAGGACCGATTTTTGCAGAAAAAACACAAATTGTCGAAAACTGGATTCAGGGAAATGCCTATGGGCAGGTATCTGAGGCCTGGAATGATGTGGCTGGAAAATATAGCCTGAACATCGGTAAAGATCCATTTAGCCTAAAAATCACCGGAGAGGCCGGTGCGTATAAAGCACAAATCATCGGAAAGGATACGATTGCGGCCGAGATAAGCCAAAAAGAATCCTTGGTGAATCTGGGCTATACGTCAAAAGCAGATAAAGGTAAAAAAACACGTTTGACCGGAACCTTGCAAGAAGGAAAATGGGAGGGAACAGGCCAATTAGCCAATGGCGATTGGGTTTCTTGGCAAGCCGTTCGTGAGTCAAAGGCCGTTTCGGATAGTTCAAGGAGAATGCCGGCGAAAGCGGAGGAATTAGGCGCCGTTGTATTTCCATTCAACGGGTACGGACAAAAAACCATCCCTAAGTCGGAAACGATTTTGATTAAAAATGCAACGGTCTGGACAAACGAAAAATCAGGGGTTTTACAGGGCTCAGATGTCTTGGTGAAACAAGGGAAAATCGTTCAAGTGGGCAAAGGCTTAAAAGATGCATCTGCCCGCGTGATCGATGGAACAGGCAAGCACGTGACCGCAGGCATTATCGATGAACACTCACACGTGGGTGCGACCGGCGGTATTAATGAATGTTCACAATCCGTAACCGCTGAAGTGCGTGTGGCGGACGTGGTCGATCCAGAAGATGTAGATATGTATCGCCAATTAAGTGGTGGTGTGACGTCAAGTCATATTCTTCATGGTAGCTGCAATACGATCGGTGGTCAAACCCAATTATTGAAATTCCGTTGGGGTCAAACAGCCGAAGGTTTGAAATTTGCAAATTGGGATCCTTTCATCAAATTCGCGCTAGGCGAAAACGTGAAGCGTTCGTATAACACGACGAATGCCCGTTTCCCAGATACGCGCATGGGTGTGGAGCAGGTCTTGACCGATGCGTTTACTCGGGCACAAGATTATGCGAAACAAGGTCCTGGAAAAAGAATTGATTTGGAATTGGAGGCTTTGGTTGAAATTTTACAACATAAGCGTTTCATCACTTGCCACTCCTATGTACAAAGTGAGATAACCGCGATGCTTCGCGTGGCGGATAAATTTGGCTTTACGGTGAATACCTTTACGCACATTTTGGAAGGCTATAAAGTAGCGGATAAAATGAAGGCGCATGGGGCGAATGCTTCGACCTTCTCGGATTGGTGGAATTACAAAATGGAGGTATTAGACGCCATTCCGGCGAATGCGTATATTATGCAAAAGGTTGGGATGAATGTGGCGATTAATTCGGATGATGCGGAAATGGCGCGTCGTTTAAATCAGGAAGCCGCCAAATCTGTGAAATACACCGGGATGTCAGAGGAAGATGCCCTTAAAATGGTGACCTTGAATCCGGCGAAGATGCTTCATGTGGCGGATCGTGTGGGAAGTATCAAAGAAGGAAAGGACGCGGATTTGGTGATTTGGTCGGATCACCCTTTGAGTATTTATGCGAAATCGGAAAAAACGATTGTCGACGGTGCGGTGGTTTTTGATCGCGAATTGGATGCCAAATTACAGGCGGATCTCAAAGTAGAAAAACAACGCTTGGTTCAAAAAATGATTGCTGCCAAAAAAGGCGGCGCATCTACCCGTCCAGCAGCCCCATCTTTCAAAGCTGAAAATATGTGTGAAGAGGATCATAATCATGGGAAGAGCCTTTGGGATCGTATTTCACACCGCATGATCATCACAGAAAACTAAAAAAAGAAATAGACATGAAAAAGATATTCATCATCGCAGTAGGTTTGGTTTCTTTTGGCGTTTTCGCGCAAGAAACCATGCACCCTTCCCCAGCACAATCGAAGACGATCGTCATAACAGGCGCGACTTTGCACGTGGGGAATGGGACCGTTCGTACCGGAACGGTTGTTATCGAAAAGGGTAAATTAAAAATAGAGGCGACGGCCCCTACCATTACTGCCTCCATGGAGCACATCGATGCGACGGGCAAGCACGTGTATCCGGGGATTATTGCCCCGAATACGAATTTGGGTTTGGTGGAAGTTAGTTCGACGAAATCCACCACCGACTTTGAAGAATTAGGCGAAATTCATCCAAATATCCGTTCAATCGTCGCCTATAATACAGATAGTAAGGTCATTAATACCTTACGTACGAATGGCGTATTATTAGCTCAAATTGTTCCCCAAGGCGGCTTGATTCCTGGGACATCCACGGTGGTTCAATTGGACGCGTGGAACTGGGAAGACGCTGCGTATGCGATGGACAATGGGGTTCACATGACGATGCCGGCGCTGATTAATCGGCCGAATAATGTGGGCTTTCGTCGGCGCGAAGTCGAGAGCGACCCGGTAAAATTAGGCTTGGAGCGAATTGCTACCGCGCGGAATTTTTTCAAAGAGGCCCAGGCGTATTTAAATGAAAAAACACACGCCGAAGTAAATTTGAAATATGAGGCTTGCAAAGGTCTTTTCGATCGAAGCAAATCACTATATGTAAACTGTGATTTGGTGAAGGAGATGCTGGCCGCCATTCAATTTGCCAATGAATTCAAATTTAAATTAGTCATTGCCGGCGGTGCAGATTCCTGGATGATCGGGGATATTTTACGCGAAAATAATGTAGCTGTCATCCTTTCGGAACCACATAGTTTACCTGCCACCGACGACGATGCCGTGGATCAACCCTACAAAACAGGCGCGATGTTACAAAAAGCGGGAGTGCTATTTAGCATTTGCCAAGATGCGAGCGATGGCTATACCCAACAACGCAATTTGCCTTTCCAAGCCGGAACCATGGCAGCCTATGGCCTAACGCAAGATCAAGCTTTACAAGCGATCACCTTAAATGCGGCTAAAATTTTAGGTATTGACGCTCGGACGGGAAGTCTTGAAACAGGGAAAGATGCGAATATCTTGATTAGTTCCGGGGATTTATTGGACATGAAATCGAGCCAGGTGACCCATGCCTTTATCCAAGGACGGGCGATCGATTTAGCCAATAAGCACACGCAATTATTCGACCGATATAAGTATAAATATTCGATCAAATAAATCAACATAACTATATGAAAAAGAGGGCCTTAGGTCCTCTTTTTTTGTTTTAAGGATAGGGCATTTTAGGCCAAATTGTCATGAAAAGCCGATTTTATGTCGTCAAAAGAGAATGAATATCAGTTTAATTATTTTCCTACAACATTTACACCGGATTGTTTGCCAATTCATAAACAAATCCAAATATTTCAGGCATCCATTAACCACTAATATCCCTAAAGCCCATGAAAACAAAGTTAAATTTTTCAGTACTCTTGATTAAATCGCGGCAATCGAAACAATTAACGCAGCGAGAAGTGGCCACCGCCGTGGGCGTCAGCCAAAGTGCCTACAATTATTGGGAATCCGGAAAGCATTATCCCAACGTGCAAAAACTCGTTCACCTCACGCGGGTATTAAATATCCCCATCGAGGAGATGATTAGCACCTAATGCAAAGACCTTGGAATTTATCCTTCCAAGGTCTTTTTATTCGTTCTTGAATATGTTTACCTTTGATTTATGAAGGCCAATCCCACACCTTATGTTTTCAGTTTTTTGATTTTGTCTTGTATGCTTTGGGCTTGCGGGAACGACGAAATCGTGCAACAAAAAAACAATTATTATCCCTGGGAATCCTTTTTATCCAAAGAGATCGCTTATATAACGAATGGCCAGCATCGCCTTCAAAAATCAGTTATTTTGGATGGGGAAAAAGAGGACAAGGTCTTAACGAATGTCGACTGGAAAAAAGAATGGGCGCTTTTTTTGGAGGCGGATTTGAATAAACCGGCGTATCAATCGGCCTATGACCATTTCACGGAACCGGGGATGATTTGGTACTCGTTGAAACCCGGCGAAAATTTATCGGTCAAAAAATTCGTGCTACATATTGACGCCGAAGAGCGGCCCACGAAAGTGGAAATCGAAGTATCACAAAAAAATCTGCTTTTTGAGACGCATAAAAAACTTTTTATGAATTTTGCGGAGGGACATGTGGAAACCTATTACATCGAAGGGAGCCAACAAATGACTTGGACAAATCCCACCGAATATAAATTAATGGGCGTTTTACTCCCCAAATAAGCCGCTGGATAAATAGCGATCTCCGCGGTCACAGAGGATGCACACGATGAGGCCTTCGTCTAATTCATCGGCTAACCGTAAACTAGCCGCCACGCCTCCGCCACTACTCATCCCAGCAAATATCCCTTCGACCTTGGCTAATTTCCGAGTCATTTCGGTTGCTTCAGCTTCGGAAATATCCATGATGCGATCGACCCGTTCGGGTTGGTAGATTTTGGGGCGGTACTCGATGGGCCAGCGCCGTATTCCAGGAATTTTAGACCCTTCGGTAGGTTGACAACCCACGATTTGAATCGCCGGATTTTGCTCTTTTAAATACATCGATGTCCCCATGATCGTGCCGGTAGTTCCCATGGAACTTACAAAATGCGTGATCCCTCCGAGGGTGTCACGGTAAATTTCAGGCCCAGTGCTTTTATAATGGGCAAGGTAATTATCCGGATTTTCGAATTGATTTAATAGGAAATATTCGCCTGTGCTTGCTTTTTCTACCGCGTAATCGCGGGCGGATTCGATCGTTTCTGTTAAGGTTACTTTGGCGCCAAAAGCCTCCATGGTTAACACCCTTTCTCGGGTCGAATTCGCCGGCATCGCTAATTCGATTTCAATTCCATATAAACGCGCAATCATAGCGAGCGCGATTCCCGTATTCCCCGAAGTAGCTTCGATGAGTTTCGATCCCGCATGAATGTCTCCTCGTTCGATCGCGCCTTGAATCATGTTTTTGGCCGCGCGGTCTTTGACAGAACCTCCAGGATTATTGCCTTCTAATTTGCCATAAATCTTCACCTTCGGATTCGTATGTAAGTGCGAAATCTCCACGAGTGGTGTATTCCCGATCAAATCTAAAAGTGCATGCATGTTATTCTTGAATCAGTTTAGAACTTGCTTGATGGTAAATTTTGGTATTAGGCGCGACGCTATGGGTTAACCACACGTTTCCTCCGATAACCGAGTTCTCGCCTACCACCGTTTCCCCACCCAAAATTGTGGCGCCGGAATAAATCACGACGTGATTCTCGATGGTCGGGTGCCGCTTCGTCGAGGCCATTTTCTTATCCACAGATAGCGCCCCTAAGGTCACTCCTTGGTATATTTTCACATGCTCCCCGATCACGCAGGTCTCCCCAATCACGATCCCGGTTCCGTGGTCCATAAAGAAATAATTCCCTATTTGGGCCCCGGGGTGAATGTCGATTCCCGTTTTCGAATGCGCATATTCCGTTAAAATACGGGGTATTAAGGGAACCTGTAATTCATGTAATCCATGAGCAAGTCGATAAAAAGCCAAGGCATAAAAGCCTGGATAAGTCCGAATAACCTCATAATCTGTGGTCGCCGCCGGATCCCCGTTCACCATCGCCTCCACATCGGTCAGTAAAACGGCATAAATGCTCGGAATTTTTTTCATGAACGCAGCCGAAAGCGCTTGAGGACTTTCCTTTACATCTGCTTTCATGGAATGCAGCATGCTTTCTAGGCCATTTTCCACACTTTCCCAAACCGCCCTTAACTCCTCCTTGGATTTAATATGGATCTTAGTCTGTTCGGGGAACAGCGTCAGCACGATTTTGGTAAATAGTTTTTTGATCTCCGAAGTGGCGGGGAATGGCCGACTCGTTTGGTGTTTTTTTAAGATCTCAGCCAAAAATGATTCGGGTAGCATAGGCGGTTTTAAATTCTCTATAAAATTAATAGACAAATGTTGAATTACCGCATCCGTTTGAGATTTCGTATCCAAAGTCGCCATTTCCAAGCGTCGGATGGATGTCTCAGCCCTTTGTTCCAAACCATGCAAATAGGCTTTGTCGTAATAATGCAAAGTCAGGTCAGCCACAAGGCTAAAATTATCGTTTTCTAGGGCGAGAATAGCTTCTTGAAAATGTTGGCCCCCCATGCGTTTTTTGATTTTTTCCAAAGCCTGAGCGAGCATTTCCTTCGGATATTGTGCATATACCTCCACTAAATGGGGTAAACGATAGACCGCCTCGATGTCCAAAAACAAAATGGGTGCCTGACGTAATTGCTCATAAAACGGCGCTCCCATGAAGACTTTTCCGATGTGCCGACTTTCATCTTCCATCCAAATCGCCTTCGTATAATCCATTTTACGTAATTCATGGACTAATTTATTTTCAAAATGCTCGCTCGTAGGTTGAGGCGCCAGCCCTAAATGGCCAAAGGCCGATCCGCGGTGATGCGCTAAGCCTTCTAAGTCTACGACTTGAAAACCCCGATTCTTCATTTCCAATAAAATCTCCGTTTTGCCACTACCGGTTTTACCTCCTAGCACTTGAATCGGAATGGGATTTTCTAAAAGGGCTAATGCATAATTGCGATAGGCCTTATAGCCTCCCACGAGGAGTTTGACACGTAAACCCGCGGTTTCAAATAGCCATGCCATGCTCGAGGACCGCATCCCCCCACGCCAACAATGTACGAGGACCGTTCCGTCCACGGCCATTTTTTTCACTTGTTTTACCCAGCTTGCGAGTTTGGGTCCTACAAATTCGAGACCTAATTCAATGGCTTGGTCTTTTCCTTGTTGTTTATAGCAAGTTCCCACGGCCGCTCGTTCCGTATCATCAAAAATGGGCAATGAAATGGCACCAGGGATGTGTGCTCGCGTATATTCGCTCGGCGATCGAACATCCAAAATCGGGTAGGTTCGGGCCTCGTCTAAAAAAGCTTCGGGATCTAATTTTTCTGCCATTGTTTAGTCCAATTGCATCACATACATGTGAAATAACAAGGGGTCAAAGGTGGTCTTTAAATCCTCAATAAACGAAGGATGGCTCAAATAAAAAGATAAAAAATTCTCGTGACGCTCTTGCCAATGTCCCGCTGGAAACAAGGCCGCTTTTAAATTCAATAGTTGTTGTACGCCGATCGCCTGATTCCGCTCTTCTGCTTTTCTGATTTTTTTCTCGAGTTTACTGAAGCCCTTTTCCCAGCGATGCTGTTCTGCCTTGGCCGAAGCCTCTAATGTCGAATCCACCGCTTTGGCTTTTTGAATCATTTCTTCATAAATCGGAGCTAACTCTTCGCGCTCTTTGGCTAAATCTAAGGTATGGGGGCTGTGTTGGGCGACGAATTTTTGGCGCATCAATAAATTATCGGCAAATAAATCCAGCACCTCGATGCCTAATTTTTCGACGCGGCTTTGTTGGGCCGCGCTCAAAACCAAGCCAAAATTTCTAGGCAATAAAATCGGGAATGGAACCGCATGCGCATCAAAAATCCCTTTTAATTGCAACCAATAAACCACCTCCGCCGGTCCGCCCACATAGGCGAGATTCGGCAAGATTGTTTCTTGATACAGTGGGCGAAGGACCACATTCGGGCTAAAGCGTTCCGGATGCTGCACAACTTCTACACGTAGCGCGGTCTCGTTCCAGGTTTGGGATTGATTTAACACCAAGTATTCGCCATCCTTCTTTTCGATACGGTCGCGCGCTCCGTCGGACATGTAAAACAGATTGATTTCGCGGGCATGAATTTGGGCTTTGTATCCGAGAGATTCGAGAATCGTATTTTTTTCTTCAACTAAAGCTTGATGTGAATGGCCAAACAAATCGGCCTCCATCATGGGAATAAATTCCTGTTTTAATCGGGCATCATCGGCATCCAAACACACGAGGCCATCTTGGCCAAAAAGGGCATGAATATAGAGCTGCACCGCCTGTGAAAGTGTTTTCCCTTCGGTATAGGCTTTTTCGAATAGTTCGACGGAGTCAGGTAATTGGGCCAGGAAGTGATCAAATCCCTCTAGGGAAAAGCGGCCAACGGCGCCTTTTTGGTCCGTATCCCAAGCGTATTTTTTCCCGTACCAATAGAAATGGTTGATTTCATCCCAATCATGGTCTTCGGTAGCCATCCAATAAACGGGCACGAAATGACAATCAGGATAGGTTTCCTTTAGTTTTTTGGCCAAATTAATCGTGGAAACTAATTTATAGATGACATATAGGGGACCCGTGAACAAATTTAACTGATGCCCCGTGGTAACCGTAAACGTTTTTTCATCGGCTAATGTAGAAATATTGGGTAATTCGCCGATGTGTTGGTATTGATCACGAAGTACTTCGACAAGCCGATTTCTTTTTGATTGACTAAATGATTTTTTCTCCTTGATTTGCAAATCAAAAGAAGCAAGTTTCGGCTCCTGTCCATACAGGGATTTTAAGGAAGAATCCCCCGCTAAATACTGGATAAGCAGTTTTGAGAAAGAAGGAATTTCGTTAATGGGGTAACTTCGTATGTGCATAAATGATAAAACCCTGCTTTTTTCCAAAAAGTTCGGACTAATTTAAATATATTTAGACGATTTTTTGGTTCTAATTACAGCAGATGCGATATTTATTTCTCTTATTATTAATTTTTAGTTCGTGGATTGCTCGGGCCCAACAAACCCCTCAATTCACCCAATATATGATGAATAGGTATTTATATAATCCCGCATTTGCCGGTTTTGAGGATTATGGGGAGGTGAAGACGGGGTTTCGCCAACAATGGACCGGCCTCAATTCCTCCAACACTAGTTTCTATGTGACTGGCCATATGGCATTGGATAAATCCGATCGAACCTCTACGGGCTTCATACCTAACATTTCAAAAACGATTAAAAGACCATATGAATCCACAAAAATTCGGTCGAGTGCCGTCCGTCCTGATCCTCATCAGGGCTTTGGGATTCAGATAATGGGGGATCAATTTGGGCCTTTAACGAATATTTCCATCGGCGGGACCTATGCCTATCACATTGCACTTGGTGGAGAGCAAAAACTCTCCTTGGCGACCACGATTGGTATGCATCAGCGCATTTTGAATCTGGGGGGCTTAGATGTAAAGGATCAAAATGATCCCAATATCATCAATGGAAAATTATCGGGGACCCAACCGATGATTAACGTCGGAGGGATGTATTATACGCGCAATTTTTATATTGGCGGGGCGGTGAACCAATTGATCATGGACAACTACAGTCTGATGCGGACGAATGTTACCCCCCAGGATACCATTCGCACGATGTGGCTAGGGGCGACCGTTCCGAACATGTTGTTTTCTGCAGGCTTTCAAAAAAGTATTAATGATTATTGGGATATCGCGCCATCTATCATGGTGAAATATATGAAAAGTGCGACCTTTAGTTATGAGGCGAATATAAAAGTGACGTATTCGAATACGCTTTGGGGCGGGCTTTCTTATCGTCACAATGAAGCTATTGCAGCCATGATTGGGGCACAAATCAGTGATCGTGTGAATGTCACTTATTCGTATGAAATGCATTCATTAGGACTTTCTCGAACGTCTTTGGGTTCACACGAATTAGTCCTAGGGATTATGCTATCTAATTTCTTGGAAAAATAGATGAGGGGGAATTCGCGAATCATATCGGTAGATGTATTTCGTGGTTTAACCGTCATGATGATGACCCTCGTGAATAATCCGGGTGACTGGGGACATATCTATGCGCCGTTGGAACATGCGTCCTGGCATGGTTGGACTCCGACCGATTTAGTTTTCCCGTTTTTCTTATTCATCGTGGGCGTTTCGGTGGTCTTAGCCAATCCGCAAAAAGAGCGAAATAGCATGAAGATCGCCACGCGGACGATGCGTATTTTTTTATTAGGCCTGTCCTTGTCCTTCTTTTCTAAAATTCATGTGGCAGATTGGGAAGGGGCCCCTTTATTGGCCGTCCGCCTTGTGTATACTGCGCTTATCTTTGCACTTTTGGTGGGGAATTATGCTTTGAAAAAACAATTTTATGTCGCAGTAGGACTGCTCGCTTTAAGTCTTTTTTTATGTTTTAGCGGGATTGAGGCCTTTGCTAGGTCCGGATTCCGGGGGTACTTCAGCGGATCGCGTTGGTGTATGCGGGCGCTTCTTGTTTGTATTTATGGTGTTCTTCGCGGACCTTATGGGGGATTTTAGTGCTGATTTTGTTGGCCTATTGGGGCCTCATGGCCTTAGTTCCCGTGCCAGGTTTTGGACCGGCGAATGTGGAGGTAGGAACGAATTTAGCTGCTTGGTTGGATCATTATCTATTGCCCGGACATTTATGGGTTACTTCCAAAACCTGGGATCCGGAGGGCGTTTTAAGTACGCTTCCTGCCTTAGGGACCGGAATTTTGGGTGTTTTGGTGGGCCAAATGCTTTGGTCAGGCGGTGAAAAGGAAATTAAAAAGGTTGCCTACCTCGGGATGATTTTGTTGGCATGTGCCGCACTCTGGAACATCGTTTTCCCGATTAATAAATCCCTCTGGACCAGTTCTTATGTCCTATTATCTGGTGGCTTTGCCATGCTTTTTTTGGCCGGGTTTTATTTTTGGATCGAGGTAAAAGGGAAGGCTAAGGGATTTCAGGTTTTTCAATTATTTGGCGCTAATCCCATGCTTGTTTTTTTCTTTTCTGGGGTCATTCCTCGGGCGCTGAATATGATTAAAATTGACGGGAAAGGGCTAATTTCCTGGCTGAATACCCATTGCATTCAGGTCTTTTTTACAGATCCTTATATGGCTTCTTTGTCGGGGGCTTTGGTGTATTTGCTGATTTGGCGGATCATTTTGGCCATCTTTGATCGAAAAAAATTAATTTTTAAAGTTTGATGAGAAACATACTGATTTTATGTTTGTTGGGCTTCGTCCTTCAAGCCCAAACCTACCGCGCCGATGTCATTATTTATGGAGGCAATGCCTCGGCGATCATCGCGGCCGTACAAGTCAAAAAAATGGGCAAATCTGTCATTGTTCTTTGTCCGGAAAGCCATTTGGGGGGCTTGACTTCAGGGGGATTGGGATTTACGGATACAGGGAATAAAGAAGTTATCGGGGGATTAGCACGGGATTTTTACCGAAGAATTTATGATCATTACCAACAAGACAAAAATTGGAATTGGCAAGCGAAATCTAGTTTTGGTAACAAAGGCCAAGGTACCGTCGCCATGGACGGTGCCATGCGGACCATGTGGCTTTTCGAACCCCATGCGGCCGAGCAGGTTTTTGAGGATTATGTGAAGGAATATCAGTTGGCCGTGCATCGCAACGAATGGCTCGATCGCAGCGCCAAAGGCATCCAAAAAAATATAAATGCCATTCAATCCATTCGAACAATTTCTGGAAAAAATTATGTAGGAAAGATGTTCATCGACGCGACGTATGAGGGGGATTTAATGGCATTGGCGGGTGTCGATTTTCATGTAGGTCGGGAAGCCAATTCCGTCTATGGCGAACAGTGGAACGGGGTCCAAGTCGGTGTTTTCCAACATGGCCATTTTTTCAAAAAACCCATCAGCCCTTATCGCATCGAAGGAGATCCGAGCAGTGGTCTTTTGCCTGAAGTGGCATCCGAAACCCCAGGCCCCAACGGTTCTGGCGATCAAAAAATTCAGGCCTATTGCTACCGCATGTGTCTGAGTGACCATCCCGACAATCGGATTCCTTTCGCGAAACCAGCGAATTATGATCCGTCGAGGTACACCTTATATGCTCGTGTCTTTGCGAGTGGATGGCGTGAGACCTTTGATAAATTTGACCTAATCCCGAATCGCAAAACGGATACCAATAACCATGGGCCCTTTAGTACGGATTATATTGGCAAAAATTATGACTACCCCGTGGCTACCTATGCGCGTCGGGCGGAATTAAATCAGGCCCACAAGGACTACCAAATGGGCCTCATGTATTTCCTCCAAAATGATCCACGCGTGCCTGTGGAAGTTCAAACCCGTATGAAAGAATGGGGATTGGCCAAGGACGAATTTACCGCTAATGGGGGCTGGCCGTATCAATTATACATTCGGGAAGCGCGTCGCATGAAGGGGGAATTCATCATGAAGGAGGCAGATGCTTTGGGAAAAACGCAAGTTCCGAATCCGATCGGGATGGGCTCCTATTCGCTCGATGCCCATAATGCGCAGCGATTTGTGCAAGCAAATGGCTACGTGCAAAACGAAGGGGACATCGGGGTGAAGCCAGACAAGCCTTATTCCATCGCCTATGGTTCGATTTTACCAAAGGAATCTCAATGCGCAAATTTATTAGTTCCCGTCTGTATGTCCAGTTCGCATATCGCTTATGGCTCCATTCGGATGGAACCGGTGTTCATGATTTTGGGCCAATCTGCCGCTACGGCCGCCGTATTGGCCATCGAAAAAAAGGTCACGCCGCAGCGATTGAAATATGAATTATTAGAAAAGAGCTTGATCGCCGACAAGCAAATCCTCACACATTAATTTCCCTGGACTACATACCAAACATGGCCATTCGGGGGAATGCGAACATCCAATTCCATTTCTTTTTGTGCGTTTATAGGGATGCTTTTGAAGGCCGCACCTTGAAATGAAACTTGAGCCGCCCGTTTAATTCCGCTATAATAGAGGGGAATGGAGATGCGGCGATTCATCGTTTCGTTCGTGGGGTTATATAGCATGACGAATCCCTTTTCA